>CANHGL010000003.1 GCA_947460245.1 Sphingobacteriales bacterium | reverse complement strand
GGCTGTGTACAATCTGGCACTACAACTGCTGTCGTTGTGGAATTTCCAGTTAATGGTGTTCCAAAATACAACGGTCCACCTGTACAAGCACCATTGTAAGCAAATACGAAGAAGTAATAAGGTGTCGTAGGAGATAAACCCGTAACGTTAAAAGTATTGCTTCCTGAACTTTGAACAACAGTACCTGAACCAAACGAAGTTCCTGTTGTGTATGACGTAGTATTATTAGGTACAGCACCTAAGGTATTAGATGTGCTGTATACCACTAAATATCCGTCAGCAGAACCAGAATTAGTAAAAGAACCAGATATACTGCTAGAAGTTGGCGTTAATACCAAATTCGTAGGAGCTGCTGAAGGTATTGTACATGCTGGAACAGTTCCGGTTTGGAATGTAGCACTATAATCATCAACTGCCAGCATATCTTCTGAACCCTGAACATCCTTATCGTTGAATCGAATCCAAAAAGTAGTTCCATTAGGAATATTTAATCCTGTAATTGTAAAAGATTTGGTAGAACTATTGGTATTTCCATCTAAAGCTGTAACAATTGTATCAGTATTTACTGAAAGCCCCATCAACTCTGGAACATTGGTCCAAGAACCAGTCTGAACAGAGTCAGCACCATAGTTATATTCTACCATTAAAGAATCTGCATGACCAAGAACACCAATGTTATTTCCTCTTCTCCATTGCTCACAATTATAGGATATATCAACTGATGTAATTGCAGCACCTGTATTATTGGTGTATTTAGCGCCTAAATAAAGTGGCTTAATAGCACTTGCAAGAAGTAACCCAAAAGCTCTTTCAGAAGATGCAGATGCACCCACAGAATAAAAACCGCCTGTTGCAGATGATCCTGTACCTGTAAGAATAGAATCCCTGGCGGGTGATAGTGGCTTTGCATATCTGTACCAGCCAGCTGGATAAGGGTTAAGTCCTGATTTACCAGTAGTAGGCAGAGCATCAAAGTTTTCTGTGTATGCTGTACCAGCAGTAGTAATAGAAATTTGTGCATTTACTGAACCTATCAGTAAGCAAAAAATCAATGATAAAAGTGTAAAATTTTTATTCATAATCTAACTGTTATTGTTTTTTAAAGCGTATAAAAATACCACTATTATCTCAAAAATTATTTGAAGTGGAATTGTTTAACAATAAATGTGGAAAAGATGACCAAAGAGCCACAGATTTAACTAAAAGAACACCTTTAAGAGGCTTAGAATACTCCAATCTACTTTGTAATCTTCACAAAAGACCCACTTTCCTTTAGCTGATTTTGCTCAATAGTTACCAAATAAGCACCCTCTGCAAGTGAATGAATGTCTATCATCAACTCATTTCCCTGTGCTTTAACATAGTCATTGGTACTCACTAAAGCCCCCTGTACATTATAAATACTTACTTTCAATTTCTTGCTAATAAAATCCTTATTAAGTTGTACCGTTATCTCTTGAGAAGCAGGATTTGGAAATATCTGTAGCCGCTCTTCAATTTTTCTGTTATCTATCACAGCGGTTACTGCAGTAGTATCATAATACAGATCCAGATATGGACCTTCCAATTCCGTAGTATCTCCATTGTAAAAACGAATAAAATTTTCATCCGTCAGCTCAATTCTGAATTGAGTAATCCCTGTGGTATTAATATACTTCAGCGCATCTTCTCTGAGGTCGAAGCGCAGTGCATAGTCATTCCCTCTGAGATTTCCTGCAACGCATGCTATATCTGTAGCAGAAGCAGGAGCGGAAAAATCAGAAGCCTCTATATTCTCATTACCAAAAGTACCATTGACTATATCTAACTTGATAAAATCAGGGAATACCATACTTAAGGGGTACTTCCGCTCTATGGTCTTGTTTTTTATAAATAGAGAGGCTCTTTTTATTTTCTTATTATCCGGGATAAAAGAAGTATTAAACGATAAAATTCCTTTAGTAACTGTTGAGCTATTCTTAGCCAACTGCAGCTCACCAGTTCCTGTACTATTATCTGAACGAACCCATCCATCTTTGTCTGCACCACCTGAGTAGATGGTTGTATCCCGATCTTTGCGCAAATAATTACTGATAAATTTTCTAAGATAAAAATCTGCCAGTACCGTAAAACTTTGAGGACCTAAGTGATAGGTATCTATTCCATTCAAACCCATAGCAATGTGCGGAGATGGACAATCCAGCCTTCCTCCCGGGAAGGGAACGGAGTGCGGAGGGTAAGAAGCATAAGGAGGGAAACGCAATGCAGGGGTTTGACCATATTGCCATTGCATCAAACCTAAATTATTAAAGAAATGGATATAAGGCTTATTGTATGCACGAACAACAGAGTCGCTATAATCACTGATATAATTTAAAAATCTGTTGATTTCATAGGGACTTGGATTGCGGTGGCTGTCCCATAAATCACAATACGGATCCCAGGGATAATTAATACATGGGTCATTGAAGTTAGGATAATCATAACACTGCCAGATTATCTGTGCATTGGGAAGTTTTTGATGAATCAACTCAAAGATACTATCCATAAAAAGCTTAGCCTTATACAAATCATCGTCCAAAACACTCAAGGAGTCTCCACTATTAATTTTAAAAGCAACATCATTACCACCCAAAGAAACCATCACCACATCTATAGGTTTATTTCTGTCATCTGTAAGTGCTGACTCCATTGCATTCTTGGTTAGTGGAAACTGCCACCACGATTCCGCAGTCATACTAATTAATGCAGTTCCATCACTCAACGAGTAATAGTCCGCAAAACCATATTTAGCCAATGCAGAATCATAGGCTTGGTATATAGCAGGAAAGTGCATCCAGCTATCACCCATAAGCCTTAAATGGGGAGAAGTGGAACGATTACAGGCGTTCTGTGCCTGCGCAGCATGGAAAGAAAAAAATAACACAATAAGGAGGAGTAAATGACGTCTCATATAGTATATTTCCTATAAAAATATAAAAAAAAGCTAAAAGAGTTTACACTATTTAATCCTTTTTTACGTTAGAAATACACATCTACTACCTATGAAAATAACACGATTTACGTTTCTCTTTATTACAATTTGCCTAAGCCATCAGGTATCGCTTGGCAACCCTATGAAACTCTCCGAAATACAAAAAAAGAACTTCTTGAATCTCACAATTCATGGCAACTCCAACAGCACCCATTATCTAGAGCCTATCATTGCTGAGCTAAGCAATACAGGTAAAGAAATTGTCACGATTCGAATCGAAACTGGTGATATGTTTATACCAGAAGATAGCACCAAACAGAACATTGTGGCTACAGAAAACAGAGAGATTGTTCTGCAACCAATGGAAAAAAAATCTGTACTGATAAAAGGTATGTGCACAGAACAGCATGATGGCAGTGGCAATAATGAAACAGTATACCATGTTGCCACCCGCTCCGGTGAGAACTTAAAGAAACTTACAGCATACATTGCAGACAAACACTACCAAACCTCTTCAGCACAATATGCAGTCTGGAGCCTTATGGATAATACTGAATTGAGCACCATTTACTCATCGGATACTACCGAAGAAAATGATTTAAGAAAGTTTATGGCCTCCATTACAGGAAAGCCGATACCCATAAAATCCAAAGACTACAGGCAAAATTATTATGGTCCTATACATGAAAGTGTAGGCGGAAATTTTGAATTTAGCTTCTCCAAACCCAAAGATGTACAAATTGCTATGTTTGATAAAAATGGTATACTGGTAAGAGAATTATACAACGAAAAAAAAGTAGTACCAGGTAACCATACCTTAAATTTTGAATTTGACTCCTCCGTATACACCGATGATATATATCTCTTTAAGCTCATAGCAGAAAATAGAGTTATGATAGAACAGGAACTGGATGCAAAATCTATTCGGGATTCCTTTAAACAAAAAGTACGCAATAGGCAGTAATTTACTTTACGGAAGAAGATTGAACACAAATATGTAATTTAGTCCAATTAATTTCAAATATGCTATTATGAATTATTGGTTAATGAAATCAGAACCCGATGTTTTTTCTTTTGATGATTTGATCAAAAAAGGCAAAGAGCATTGGGATGGAGTCCGGAACTATATGGCACGTAATAACCTCAGAGCCATGAAAAAAGGAGATGTCGCCTTATTTTATCACAGCAATATTGACAGAGCAGTAGTGGGTATCATGGAGATTGTGAAAGAAGCCTATCCCGACCCCACTACCCAGGAGGAACAATGGGTATGCGTAGATGTAGCTCCTAAAGAAAAACTGAAAAATCCTGTGTCTCTTTCAGATATAAAGTCTAATCCAAAACTTGCTGAAATGAGGCTATTAAAGTTAAGTCGCCTATCCGTAGTAGATATCACAAAGACTGAATTTAATGAGATTTTACGCATGAGTAAGAAGCAATAGGATTTCTATACATCCTTATATTTCCTCATAACTACGAATGCCAGCAAGCTGCTAATAATACAGAAGACTGCTACCAACCTTACACCTAATGGATGCTGAGGAGATTTCCCAAGCAACAATAAGGAAGGAAAAATAAGACTGGTGAGCGCCACCCCTATTTTCATCATAAAAGATTTCAAACCAAAATAAGAGGCATTTCTATAAACACCTGTTTTCCTGGCATTACTATCTGCATTGTCGCCCGCAAGTGCCATTGGTAAAATCCCAAGCACTGCAACTGGATATATATTTAGAATTACATAAAGAAACACGACCACTGCTGTAGGTAATTTGTACATTCCTATGGTAGCTGTAAACAAATAAGTAGCCATTAAAAAAGCAAATGCGGAAAGCATAATCTTTCGCTTACCGTACGCATCAACGAGCCTGTCAATTAAAGGGTACAATAGAAAAGAACCAAATCCACAGGCATATAAAATAATAGACGTATATAAATTATCCAGGTGCATCAAAGCAGCCACAAAGTAGGGCACCGCAACCGTAAATATCTTAGATGGAAACCAGTAAATTAACTCCACGATTACTAATACCCTGAAGTTCTTATCCGCCCATACCTCTTTCATCATATCAAATAAGCCAGTCTGCTGCACAGCTGCTAACATTTCATCATGAGTATTATTTTTAGCGGAGTTATCTTCCACAAAAAGAACAGGCAACAACATCAATATCAATGCAATCAGGGAATACGCCAGAATACACATCTTAAATATTATTTCATTCGGATACTGATGTTCGAATACTTTCATGAAAATGTTAATTGTCTGACCTATACCGATGCCCAATGCGTAGGTTACAGATATCATCATAATGATTCTTAAGCGTTCCTTCTCATCCGTAGCTATTTCATTAATCATAGCATTGTAAGGAGTTGTATAGAAGCATTTAATTATGAAGGCAATAATAACAGTTGCAGACAACCAAAATATATTAATGGAATGTAAACCATCCTTAATTGGAAAAAAAACCAAGGCTGCAACCAGAGAAAAGGGAATTACAGCCATCGCCATAAAGGTTTTACGCTTGCCGAAAGTAAAGGTAGAACGATCACTTAAACTACCCACTATAGGTTCCATAAAGGCACTAATAAAATAACCAACGGCAGACAGTAAGCCCACAATGGTAAATACACCAAATACTGGCCCTTGATAAACAAATTCCTTAAATAAGGGTTTACCATTATCAGGTGGTAGATAGAAGAAATAAATTAATTCGGTGAATCCGAATACGGCAAGACTCCATCCGGTTTGCCCAAGAGCAAAAGCTATCTTTTTAGAGAGCGATAATTTTCCGGAGTCTCCCACAGTATTCATTCATCTAAGATAGCATTTATACATATTACAAAGACTTTTAATGACTCTGCATCGAAAACCATCATTTCATTTTAGATTTAAATAATCAACAATCTTGAACACTTTTCAACATACAATTTCTTAAAATAGAAATGCCTTATATCAGATGTATATTTACTCCATACTAACATTAATCGTCAAATAGATGAAAAACGAATTCCAAGACCGACACATAGGACCTGCAGTATCAGATTTAAAAGCAATGCTAGAAACTATCGGCATTGATACTTTAGACCAACTTATTGAGGAGACTATTCCTGCGAATATCCGATTGAAACATGATTTAAAAATTGGAGCACCACAAACAGAATACAAATACCTGCAAGAACTGAAAGAAAAAGCAGCAAAAAACAGGGTATGTAAAAATTATATAGGTCTTGGTTACTATGGCACTATCACCCCAGGAGTAATTCAACGAAATATTTTTGAAAATCCGGGTTGGTATACACAATACACGCCATATCAGGCAGAGATTGCGCAAGGAAGACTGGAAGCCTTATTGAATTTCCAGACCATGATTTCAGATCTCACTGCACTTCCTATAGCTAATGCTTCTTTACTGGATGAAGGAACAGCAGCAGCAGAGGCTATGCATGTATTTTATGAGGTGAGAAATAAATCAAAATCCAGAGCAGCTGCAAATAAGATTTTTATCGATAGCAATACATTTGTATCTACGATTGAAGTAATAAAAGGAAGAGCAATTCCATTAGGAATAGAAGTTGAAATAGGTAACTATAAAGATTTTACTCCAACTGCTGCTTACTTTGCTGTAGTACTTCAATACCCAGCCTCCAACGGAGCTGTAGTAGATTACAGAAATCTCCTTACCGCATGCAGAGGACAGGAAGTATATTCTGTTTTAGCATGTGATCTTCTAAGTCTCGCCCTTCTAACTCCTCCGGGAGAATTAGGGGCAGACATTGCAGTTGGAAACTCCCAGCGATTTGGCGTCCCTATGGGATTTGGTGGACCACACGCTGCATTTTTTGCTTGTAGAGAAGAATTTGTTCGACTTATACCAGGAAGACTTATTGGAGTTTCCGTAGATAAACATGGAAACCGTGCTTTACGTATGGCTTTACAAACGCGAGAACAACACATCAAAAGAGAAAAAGCTACTTCAAATATTTGTACAGCTCAGGCTTTACTTTCTATCATGGCAAGTATGTATGCCGTGTATCATGGAAAAGATGGAATAAAAAATATTGCGCTGAGTATACACAACAAAGCAGTTGCGTTAGCCAATGAATTAAAGAAACTAGGCTTCGTAAATAAAAATGCATATTTCTTTGATACCTTATGTATAGATGCTAAGCATAAAACTGCTGAAATAAGAATATTGGCGGAAGCAGCAGGATATAATTTTTGGTACAATGCAGATGGCAGCATCCAAATCTCTCTCGATGAAACTACCTTTCGGGAAGATATTGAAGAGATTTCATCTCTTTTCTCCAGAGTGCTGAACGCTAATTATATTTCTACTTATCTGGAACATCCTGCACTGCAAATATCGGAAGAACTACAACGCACTTCTGATTTTCTGACACATCCCGTCTTTAATACTTATCATTCAGAAACCGAAATGCTCCGATATATTAAAAGGCTGGAATCAAAGGATCTTTCGCTCGGATTCTCCATGATTCCATTGGGTAGCTGTACCATGAAGCTCAATGCAACAACAGAACTTATTCCACTTAGCTGGCCAAACTTCTCTAGTATACATCCCTATCAGCCGGCAGAGCAGGTGCAAGGTTATCTTGAAATAATCGAGGAATTAGAGGAGCAACTCGCTAACATTACCGGCTTTGCTGCTACCTCTCTACAACCCAATTCGGGTGCACAAGGTGAGTATGCAGGTCTCATGGTAATTAGAGCCTACCATGTATCACGTGGCGATACCCATAGAAATGTTGCTCTTATTCCTACATCGGCACATGGAACCAATCCGGCGAGTGCAGCCATGGCAGGAATGGAGATAGTTTTAGTGAGATGTGATGAAGAAGGAAATATTGACGTGGACGATTTAAAAGCTAAGGCAATACAACATGCAAAAAATTTATCGTGCTTAATGGTTACATACCCATCTACCCATGGAGTTTTTGAAGCGTCTATTATTGAAATCTGTGATGTTATTCATCAGTACGGAGGCAAGGTATATATGGATGGTGCAAATATGAACGCACAGGTAGGCTTAACGTCGCCTGCGGCTATTGGGGCAGATGTTAACCACATTAACTTACATAAAACATTTGCCATCCCTCACGGCGGAGGTGGTCCGGGAATGGGACCTATCTGCTGTACCAAAGAATTAGCACCCTTCCTGCCTACTAACCCGATCTATAAAACTGGCGGAGAGAAAGCAATACCATCTATTTCCTCAGCTCCATTTGGAAGTGCCTCAATTTTGTTAATCTCCTATGGATATAACAAAATGCTAGGTAGTGAAGGCATCACCAATGCTACTAAATATGCAATACTGAATGCCAATTATCTTAAGGCGAAACTGGAAAAACACTATCCTATTCTGTATACCGCTAAAAATGGAAGAGTAGCCCACGAATTTATTATGGACTTAAGGCCATTTAAAAAGGAAACGGGTATAGACGCTGTTGATGTTGCAAAAAGATTGATGGATTATGGCTATCACGCCCCTACAGTTGCATTCCCTGTTCCCGGAACTTTAATGCTTGAACCAACAGAAAGTGAAAGCAAAGAAGAGCTGGATAAATTCTGTGAAGCGCTTCTGGAAATCCGAAAAGAAATAGATGATATCATCAGCGGTAAAACAACGCAACAAGATAATCCTATCTTAAATGCACCGCATACAGCCAATGAAGTAATCGCAGACAACTGGACACATAGTTATTCGAGGGAAAAGGCTGCTTTTCCATTGGACTATGTCCGCCAGTCGAAATTTTGGCCAAGCGTTGCAAAGATTGACAATACTTATGGCGATAGAAATCTGATTTGCACCTGCCTTCCCATAGAGGCTTACGCAAAATAGGTTCAATAGTTACTTAACCAGACAATCTATTCCTTTAATAATCAGTGTTTTGCAACACTGATTATATTATTATATAGCTGTCTATTGTAGTATATGTCACAATTAAATAATTTATAATTAATTTAAAATACTGTTTATCAATATTTTATTTAATTAAATATAGTTTTTTTTATAGTCACATTTAAAATAAAGAAGTAAAGGAACTTAGCAATATTGGGTACATATTTGTATCAGGTGAGAAGTAAGAACACTTGCCTGAGAACTAAACTAACTTTGATTAATTTCTAAACAAAAACTAACTATTTTTTCAAAAAAATATTAAGCATTATTTTATTTATTGGCGAAGAGTTTTTATAGGATAGCTATAAAAAAAAATCGGGTTTTGCATTGCACAAAACCCGAAAGACCCTAAAGTCTAGAAACATAAAAACCCTATTACAAAGTTAAACAACTTCTTGTATTTCGCAAGGGGTTGTTTGACTTTTTTTCTATTTTTACCCTATAAACTTATTGTTTTTACATAAACAATTGATTTTCAATAATTTAATTAAAAAGATTGAGAAAAATCACGCTTATCTTAGTAGCCCTAGTATTGATTTGCTTTTGCATCTGCACACCATTTATTTATAAGATTCTATTATCAGACAATATAAATGATATACCTGGTCAGCAAACCCGAACTATTTATATTCCTTCCGGTGGTAATTTTGAGAGCGTTTTGAACTCTTTAAAACAACAACGCGTCTTAAAGAATACCAAAACGTTTATATGGTTTGCTAAGAAAATAAATTATGATAAATGCATCTATCCAGGACGATATGTACTAAGTAATAATAGCGGAAACCTTTTAATATTGGGCAAGCTGCGAACCGGAAAGCAAGATCCGATTCAAATCACCTTTAATAATATTCAAAATAAAAAACAATTAGCTAAAAGAATAGCAGGAAAATTAGAGGCAACAGAACAAGAATTAATTGATGCATTCAATCAGCCTGAATTACTCGATTCACTTCATCTAACAGAAGAAAATTTCACAACTATATTTTTGGCCAATACTTATGAATTTTATTGGAATACCTCAGCGAATCAATTTGTACAACGTATGCTGAAGGAATACAATAAATTTTGGACAAGCAGGAAGAGACGCAAAGCAGAGGAGTTAAACCTTTCACCAACTGAGGTAATTATATTAGCTTCTATCGTACAAAAAGAATCCAATCATTATGATGAATATCCAAGAATAGCCGGAGTTTATATTAATCGATTAAATAAAGGTATTGCATTGCAAGCAGATCCTACTGTGATGTTTGCACTAAATAGACTCGGCATAAAAAGAAGAGTTTATAAAAACGATTTAAAAACGCCTTCGCCATACAATACCTATATATCTCCGGGTTTACCACCAGGTCCAATCTGTTTACCTGAACTCAAGAGTATAGAAAAGATATTAGATGCGGAACAACATAATTATATCTATTTTTGTGCTAAAGAAGATTTCTCAGGTTATCACGCCTTTGCTGAAACCTGGCAGCAACACCTTCAGAATGCACGCCAATATCAAAGAGCACTAAACAGACACAATATCCATTAATGTTTGAAGAAACTATACAATTACGCGTACGCTATCATGACTGCGATCCATTGGGAATCGTATATCATGGCCACTATGCCAAGTTCTTCGAAATAGGCCGAACAGAAGCTATGCGTAAACATGATTTCGCATACAAAAAACTGGAAGAACTAGGATATGCAATGCCTGTAGTGGAAATGAATATAAAGTACTACCGGCCTGCACGTTATGATGAGCTCATGAATATAAAAACTATTATCAAAGACTGGCCGGAAAAGAAAATTATATTTATCAGCGAAATTTATAATCAACAAGATCAATTACTCACCAGTAGTGAAACTACTTTTGTATACGTTAAGAAAGACTCATTGAGAAGATGTCATATACCAGAAGTCGTCTTAGACCATCTACGACCTTTTTTTAATGAAGAGATCAAAACAATAAAAGTAGAAAAATCAATAAAGTCTAAGTCTAATCGTAAACTTTAAATAGCCCATACAACTATTATTCTATTTAACTCAAGATGTTTCAGGATTTTACCGATAAATATAAAAGACTTGTTCGCACTCAACGTTTTAAAGAAGGCATAAGAAAAATAATCCTACCAGGATCTGAAGGCATTCCTCTTTATGATATAATAATCAAATTCCGAGAAGAAGTAACTAAAGCAGATATATCCATAAGAGCCTCCTCTATTTCATTCTACTTCATTTTATCTATCTTTCCGGGCATCATCTTTTTCTTCTCGCTCATTCCATATATTCCATTTGAGCATTTAGATGAAATTGTAATGAAGGGATTGAAAGATCTACTGCCACAGGATGCATTTCTTCTATTAGAAACCACCATAAAAGATATTCTCAGTATACAAAGTGGTGGGTTAGTATCTGTCAATTTCTTTCTTTCTTTATTTATGGCATCAAATGCCGTGAATTCCATTATGAAAGCATTTGACAAGATTAACGACCATGAAGAAGAAAGAACATTCTGGCAAAAAAGATTTTCAGCATTCCGTTTAATGTTACTCATTACCTTGCAAATAATCATTGCACTACTACTCATCATCAAAGGGAAGGAAATACTATTGATGATTATAAATATATTACCTACAAAAACATCAGCTACGTATATATTACTCAGAATATCCAAAGATATTCTGATACTGCTGAGCTTTTATAATATCATCAATGTGATTTATTATTATGGCTTATCTAACAAGCAAAATTTTAAATATTTTTCAGCAGGAACCACCTTTGCTACATTATTTTCGATTAGTATATCAATAATCTTTCAGGTATATACTTCTTTCCTAAACAACTTCAATCGACTATACGGATCCTTAGGGATAATGATCGTGATTATGATGCTTATATACTTAAACGCTATGGTATTGCTTTTTGGCTTTGAGCTCAATAACAGCATTATCATTAATAAAAAACTTAAAGAAGAAGATAGTAAAAAGCAGAGCAACTAGTCTTCGAATCGAAGATGCTTAATAGTAGAAGATCTGTTCATTAATTGTTTCAGCGAGTCGATTCCTATCTGAAGATGATCATTAACAAAATTAGTAGTTACTATTTTGTCACTTTCCTCTGTCTTTACGCCCTCAGGTATCATGGGCTGATCAGAAACTAACAACAAAGCACCTACCGGTATTTCATTGGCAAAAGCGACTGTAAACAAAGTAGCCGTTTCCATATCAATGGCCATAGCCCTTATTTTACGCAGATACTCTTTAAACTCTTCATCGTGTTCCCAAACCCTTCTATTAGTAGTGTAAACTGTTCCCGTCCAATAATCCTGATTGTGCTCCCGAATGGTAGTAGAAATTGCTTTCTGCAAGGCAAATGAAGGCAATGCAGGGACTTCAGCAGGAAAATAATCATTAGATGTACCCTCGCCTCTGATGGCTGCAATAGGAAGAATAAAATGCCCGATCTCATTTTTCCTCTTTAACCCACCACACTTTCCTAAAAACAAGGCAGCTTTAGGCTTTATTGCCAACAATAAATCCATCATAGTAGCAGCCAGAGCACTCCCCATTCCAAAATTAATGATCGTAATATTATTAGCAGTAGCATTGGGCATTGGCTTATCCTTACCAATCACTTCCACTTTATTCCATTCTGCAAATAGATCTACATATTTAGAAAAATTGGTTAGCAAAATATATTCACCAAAATCTTCGAGATTCTTTCCCGTATACCTGGGCAACCAATTCTCTACTATATCTTCCTTTGTTTTCACGAAATTTTATTTACTAGTCTTCGTCAATATTGAATATTCTTTTTCTTAAGATCAAATAAAATGGGTAGCACTACCATCTCCTTCTTATTTACTCCATTTTCTGTAGCAGGCAACCACTTGGGCATCATCTTCACAACACGCAAAGCTTCATTGTCTAAAATAAGCCAGGATGACTTTAAAACCCTTGGATTAGCTATTGTACCATCTTCATTCACGCTAAATGCCACTAATGTATTTCCTTCCCATTTTTGCTTCTGAGCCTCTTCAGGATACCGGACATTATTATTTAAAAATTGTACTAACGCTTTATCTCCTCCTGGAAATTGTGGCTTGGTAACCACATCTGATTTAGAGAAAAGAAATGGTGAAAAAAGAAATAAGGTGCCTAAAAGACAAATTTTTACTGTTTTCATAATTCTACAATTAAATAAGAATAATACCTGTAGTAAAATAAACTACAACAGTAAAAATACAGTATTCTGAACCCTTACTGCCCAGAATCATATGCAGACTTGTGGAAAACCCAATAGCGAGAATACTTTAGAATTAAGGGAAAACACCCAACTCCATATAAGATGCTCCTATTTTATTGAGCGCATTGATAAATGCTGCTGTACGGAAACTAATTTTCTTATGCTGTTTCCAGATTTCGTGGATGTTTTCATAAGAATAAATCATAGTATCTTCTAAACCAGAACGGACCAAATCTAATTCACTGGCACCGTGTACAACATCGCGTTCCTGCTTTGAAATTTTCTTTCCTGTATTCTTTTCAATCATATCCATCAATTGATTAAAAGAAGATTCCTGAAAACGGTGATCCAATCTGCCAAAACTTACGTGTGATAAGTTCTTCAACCATTCAAAATAAGACACAGTAACACCACCAGCATTGAGATAAAGATCTGCAATAATCAATACTCCTTTTTTTAAAAGAATCTGCTCTGCCTCAGGCGTAACAGGACCATTAGCTCCTTCACCAATAATCTTAGCCTTGATCCTTGGAGCATTTTCTTTAGTAATCTGATTCTCCAATGCAGCCGGTACCAGGATATCGCAATCATATTCCATCAACTCGTTAGAATGCTTTACAAACTTAGCCTTTGGATAATTTCTAATCGTTTTATTTTCTTTCTGGTAAGTCTTCAAGTCCTCAATATCTATTCCTTTAGGATTATATAATCCACCTTCAAACTCTGCAATACCTACAATAAATGCGCCATTTTCCTGCATTACCTTTGCTGTGTAATATCCCACATTACCAAATCCCTGCACAATCACTCTCTTTCCTGCAAGCCCTGGTGTAAGCCCCAATTTCTTCATATCGTCCGCATGGCTACAAGCTTGCTTAAGTCCATAAAAAACACCGCGTCCTGTAGCTTCCGTTCTGCCATGCACGCCACCCAGTGATATTGGCTTACCCGTTACACATCCTGCCGCATCAATTTGAGAAGGATTAAATTGTATATAGGTATCTACTATCCAACTCATCTCTCTTTCTCCTGTGCCATAATCCGGCGCGGGAACATCAAGAGATGGCCCGATGAAACCTTTCTTTATAAGCTCAAAGGTATACCTGCGCGTAATCTTTTCTAATTGTTCCTCAGTGTAATTCTTGGGATTAATTTTGATTCCTCCCTTTGCACCACCGAAAGGAACATCCACTACGGCACATTTATAAGTCATTAACGCAGCCAAAGCCATAACCTCATCCTGGTCTACCATCTCACTATAGCGGATACCTCCCTTAGTTGGAAGCTTGTGATGACTATGTTGTACACGATATGCTTCTATTACCTGAATATCATTACCTATCTTAACAGGAAAGTGAATTTGATATACTGCATTGCAAGCCTTTATCTGATCTATTAATCCATTAGGGAATTTAGTAAAAGCTGCAGCCTGATCTACATACGTCTGAACGTTTTGAAAAAACTTAGGATGATTCGTCATATTTATTTTTTTATTTCTTGTTCAAGATTACGAAGTCTTCGCTCTAAATAAAAAAGAAAAGCAAAAACCCCTAACAGTATCACACCAACTATAGCAATAACTGCATAAATTTTGCCTTGCTGCATGAGTTGTTCCGTCATAGGGAGTGATTTGGCATTTAACAATTTAGAAACGAAGGCGAAAAGTAAAATTAAAATGGCAGATTTTTTAGACATTGACTTAAATATTTTTTCTAAAAGATGTTAATAACTAATCTATATCTAAATGATGTATCTTTCTGTGTACATTTTTCATACGAATGATTAATGAAGCAATCCACACGGATAATAAAATCCAGCCTATTACTGCAGGATAAAATACCATTCTTAAATTACTATCCAAATCATAACTATTAAACCCTGGATTCCCTCCATTTCCAGGATGCAATGAAGAATTGCTGATACGAGGAATTACATTAATAAATACCATAAACATGGTAAAAGCAAAAATGGAATACACTGCAGAGAATCTGGCTTTTTTTTCTTCTTCGTCAAATGAACCCCGCAAAATGAAATATGCGCCATAAATTAATAGTGCAGCAGCAGCTCCATTTAGTTTAACTTCCTGAAAAACCCACCATGCCCCCCAGGTAACTCTTGCCCAAATAGACCCTGTAATAATTCCAAGGATACCAAACAGGAATCCGACAGTAGCATAGCTAGACGCTTTAATATCATCCTGTATTTTCTGTTTACTAAGATAGCGTATGCTATACACCATAGATGCGAACATCAAGACCATCATGGAAAACCACATAGGTACATGAAAATACAAATTACGGATAGATTGCTCCAAAATATTCATTTGAGGAATAGGGCCTGAAAAACCCATAACAACGGTATACAGCAACAGAATAATACAAAGATATTTCCACCAATACTTCATGCTTTTCATTTAATCACGCCAAATATAAGGAAACAAAACGACTGAAAGTATCAGCGTTATAACATCCAATAAGGCTATAGCCCCCAGGTTCATATAAATATCTTTATCCTGAATAGCAAAATTTGATAACTCGCTCATATTTACAATCAACAACAACAACGGCAAAATAATAGGAAAACCAAGTATTGCCAACAATACAAAATTCTGAGTACGAGCAGTAATGGCAGATAATAATGTAAATAAATTCGAGAAGCCAAATGCACCAAGTAAAATAGTAAATAAGAACAACAACTTATTTTCAATATTCTGATTAAAGAATAGAATCATAACTGCGTAAACAACCAGAGACAATAATATAATCAGAAATGCATTATAGATTATTTTGGAAAAAATAATCTGAATTGGCGTAGCAACAGATCTTAAATAATAAAACTGCTCATTAACATCTTTCAAGAAAGATTTTGAAACAGCATTTATTGTAGTAAACAAGGCAATCACCCAAAACAAGGCAATCCAGGTAGGTATTGTAATATTGCCTTGGAAAATAAGATAAATCAAAAAACTGGTGCCAATAACATAAATAAATATGGAACCTAAAGCAGTCTTTTGGCGCCACTCCAACTGCATTTCTTTTTTTACTAATTTTAAAATCTTACTTTCCATTAAAACCCAAATAGGTTTGAAATCTTCAACCCTACAAAAATAGGCTATTTTATAAGCAAGTTCTAAAAAATAAAATCTTATTTAACACAAATTCAAAAGGATTTTAAATTAATAGATTTTAAGTACATTAATAGCTTTAAGATTTGTATTTTTATCCTGCTATTCAGTCTAAAAAAGGCTATACACTATGAAAAAAATATTGATTGCCAACAGAGGAGAAATTGCCTTACGGGTAATGCGCACGTGTAAACAGATGGGCATTTCAACGGTAGCTATTTATTCAGAAGTAGACAGGAATTCTCCGCACGTTCGTTTTGCAGATGAAGCAGTATGCATCGGACCTGCCCCATCCAAAGAATCTTATTTGAAAATTGATTCTATAATTAGTGTTTGTAAAACGCTTAATGTAGACGGCGTTCATCCGGGTTACGGCTTTTTAAGTGAAAATGCAACTTTTGCCAAGGCCTGTAAGGACAATGGCATTATTTTCATAGGGCCAACACCTGAGGCTATTGAAATCATGGGCAGTAAATTGGCAGCTAAACAAGCAGTATCTAAATTTGATGTCCCTTTGGTGCCAGGAACAGATCAGCCGATCTCTGATATTCAGGAAGCAAAAAATCTTGCTACTGAAATTGGATTTCCAATTTTAATAAAAGCATCGGCAGGCGGTGGTGGTAAAGGTATGCGTATAGTTAACCATGTTCAAGAATTCGAAGAGCAAATGAAATTAGCAGTTTCAGAAGCAACCTCTGCTTTTGGAGATGGGAGTGTATTTATAGAGAAGTTTGTAACCTCACCAAGACATATTGAAATTCAAGTATTAGGAGATACCTACGGTAATATTGTATATCTGTTTGAGCGCGATTGCTCAGTACAACGACGCCACCAGAAGGTAGTTGAAGAAGCTCCCAGTGCTGTATTGACACCGGCATTAAGAAAAAAAATGGGCGAAGCAGCTGTACAAGTTGCCCATGCTGTTAATTATCTGGGTGCAGGAACTGTAGAGTTTATTGTAAATGATAAACTTGATTTTTACTTTCTGGAAATGAACACCAGATTACAGGTAGAGCACCCCGTTACAGAAATGATTACAGGGGTGGATCTCGTTAAGGAACAAATAAGAATTGCATCAGGAGAGAAAATATCTTTTACTCAAGATGATCTAACGATAAAAGGACATGCTATAGAACTTCGTGTTTATGCAGAAGATCCTGAAAATAACTTCCTGCCAGATATTGGAAAATTAGAAGTTTACCAAATCCCTAAGGGCGAAGGTATTCGAGTGGATGATGGATTTGATGAAGGAATGGATATTCCTATTTATTATGACCCCATGATTGCTAAACTGGTAGCCTACGGCAATAATAGGATGGATGCAATCGAAAAACTAAAAAAAGCAATAGATAACTATCGAATTGAAGGGGTAAAAACCACATTGTCTTTCGGTAAATTTGTTTTAAATCATCCTGCATTTTCTACTGGAAATTTTGATACCTCATTTGTAGAAAGATACTTCCATCCGAACACTACAAACCAGGAAGAATTAGAATTAGCCAGCTTCATTGCTGCAAAATTGCTAAATGAAAAAAATCATACGCTTAAAGTCCATGAGTCTGGAAACACAGAAGATATTTCTCAATGGCGCAGCAACAGACTGGAATAATTTAATTTACTATTCGTTGAGCAATCTCTGGGACTTATTCAAATCTATACCCCTACCCAATACGCCAGAAAATATATCCCCCATTTTATTCAAACGTATATTTATTGTCTTTAAGTTAAACTGCATTGGATGTAATCCATATTTTACTTCACTCCACAATAGAGGCGCCGATATCGGAGCTCCGGATCTTGGCCTCAGGCTATATGGAATCACCAGCGTTTGTCCCCGAGAATTCTGAAGATAATCTATATAAATCTTATTCCCCCGCTTATGTAAAGAGCGCTCCAGAGATGTTGTATGCACCACTAATTGATGAGTCAAAAGAGCTATTTTTTTTGCAAATGATTTTACAATATCAAAGGTATACTTAGCACCCAAAGGAACATAAATATGAAGACCAGTAGCACCTGATGTCTTACAGAAACTATCCACCATAGCTTTATCCAATATTTGCTTTACTGCTAATGCTACATCTATAACCTCGTTAAATGTGTTATCAGAAGAAGGGTCAATATCAATCACCATATAATCTGGATTATACAGGTGCTGAATTCTAGAAAACCATGTATTAATCTCTATGCAGCCTAAATTATTTAAATACAACAATGTAGCCTTGTCGTTACATATAATATAATTCGTATCCCTATCTACTGATACTGAAAATATACGAAACGTCTTAACCCATTCGGGTGTATTTTCCGGAGCATCTTTTTGAAAAAACCCCTTACTCAAAATTCCATCAGGGTTGCGCTTCAGGGATTGTGGACGATCTTTGAGATAAGGATGGATATATTTAAAGATACCATCATAATAAGCAACAACATCCCCTTTGCTAATATGATCTTCCGGAAAGTAAATCTTATCCCAATTTGTTACTTTCAAAGAAAGCTTATCGATATTTATGATTTTATTTTTCTTATTAGATACAGTAGATATAGCCATGACTGATAATATTGAAAAATTATTTTTAGCTTTTTACTGATCCTCTTCTCCATGCGGATGTCCATTTTTTTGAGTCAAATGAATCGCTGATTAACTCAATATTATATGTCTCATCTATTGCATATTCATCCTTATGCTTGATTAACAACCAAGCATTGGACGGACCATGCTTCATCTTTATCAAGGAGAACTC
This sequence comes from Sphingobacteriales bacterium, assembly GCA_947460245.1. GTDB lineage: Bacteria > Bacteroidota > Bacteroidia > Chitinophagales > JADIYW01 > JADJSS01. Next base: position 93,972 of record CANHGL010000003.1, on the reverse strand, counting down.
ACCCTTTAATTTTCTTCCGTGTAATATAAATTTAATAACGCCTCTTCTCAAGTCATCTATCAGTGTCAAAGCATCTGAGACTGATTTATTCTCAACAGGCGTGAAGGATCCACTATCCCAAATCTCAACGACACCTGCACCATAGCTGCCTGTAGGAATTACACCTTCAAAGCCACTATATTCCAAAGCATGATCCTCTACCATAATAGCCAGACGTTTATCAGCAGGATTCATGGAAGGCCCTTTAGGCACTGCCCAACTTTTCAATACGCCACCTATTTCTAATCTAAAATCATAATGTAAACTTCTCGCTTTATGTCGTTGTACTACAAACTCGGGATGATGCTTTAAATCACCTTCCTTATTTAAAGATTTTGGAGTCTGGCGTTTGCTTATTCTTTTATTCTCATGAACTACATTCATTATTTCAATATTTTAATAAATCAACTAAAAATATTAGAACCCAAAAGGGTAGGTTTCAGGAATTTCTTTTGAATCCGAACTTAAGTGAATTGGATGTAATGCTTTTGTATGATCCAAAAAAACAAATGCATCATACCTATAAGGCATATAACTGGCAACATAATTTCCCAAATATTCATTTCTTGGATGATAAACTACTCCAACCGCACGATGATCAATTTTAATATGACCTATTTGCTCTTTCATATCATCTGTCATAAAAACGATTCTATCCTTACCTTCCATTCCATGTAAAATAGACTCCCAACTATTATCTTTTGCAGGAGGCATATTCATTTCCCGTATCACACCACCCCATTCACTGCCAGCCAAAACAGTGCCCACATAAGATCCAAAACCTACTGTAAAAACATCCGTTTCTGCATTTTCTTCCCGGACCAGTTGTCCAACATTAACCATGCCCTGCCTATTCATTTCTGTCGCCCTGGCATCGCCTATATGGGTGTTATGCTCCCATACTATTGCCTTAGCCTTGGCACCATGAAAATCCATAAGTTTGTTTAATGTATCTACCATATGATGATCGCGAATATTCCATGAGTTTGGTCCGGGCCTAACCATTGCCCTATAATAAGCCTCTGCATTTACCGCAATAAAAGCATTTTGCTCAGCACTGAATACCGCTTCAGCATCTGAATTATAACTGGTAAGATTCTTTCGAATGTCTTTTAGTAAATTAACTACATCCTGCTCACAAGTGTCTGGAACTATAAGTGTAGACTGTGCATAGGACTGACCCTCTTTGTCTGCATATGGCTCAAAACATTTCAAAGCATTCAGCGCAGATTGCATAGTTTTTTTATCTGTTCTATCTAAATATTTTAAAACAGCATCCAACGACTCTGATAAACTATAAACATCCAATCCATAAAAACCTATTTTTCTATCCTTACTAAACTTTTTATTATGCACTTTCATCCATTCCAACAATGCAACTACTTCCCAATTAGCCCACATCCATGTTGGCCATCTTCGAAATTCCTGCAATACATCAAAGGCAGATTTTGCCTCCAGATTATGCCCTTTTATATAGCGATTTATTTTATAGCAATCAGGCCAATCTCCCTCAACTGCTATAAAAGAAAATCCCTTTTCTTCAATCAGTTTTCTGGTGATTTGCATACGCATCGTATAATACTCATGAGTACCATGAGATGCCTCTCCTAACAGAACATATCTCGCATCTCCCACTTTTTCTATCAATGAATCGAGGTCTTTCATTGAATGAAGTTCTATGGAATGCTCACGGACTACACTTTCCACATCCGCATCCATATTATCCTTAAAATAAGTAAAGCCCATAACAACACAATAAGTACTTAAATCTATACTTAGACAGGCAAAGTGTAAATGATAAATATCACCTTATCGCAACCTCAAGTATGATTACATTTAAAAGAAAAATTTAGTCCGAATGAAAAAAATAATTGAGCACGTAAAAGTCAAAATTCCTGTCGGTCGGATAGTGTTAGATGGCGATTTGACCTTACCCGAAAACAGTAATTCGCTAATATTATTTTCTCATGGCAGTGGCAGTAGCCGACATAGTCCAAGAAATAAATTTGTTGCTGGCATACTCAATCAAAATGGATTCGCTACACTACTTATAGATTTACTTACCGAAGAAGAAGATAGTATCTATGAAAATAGATTCAACATAGAACTACTTACTGAGCGTCTTATAGCAGTAACAAAACATCTAAAAAATCAAGAAAACATAAAGCATTATAAAATTGGATATTTCGGCGCCAGTACTGGGGCTGCATGTGCTTTAATCGCCGCCGCAAAATTAAAACCAAATATAAGCGCTGTAATCTCAAGAGGAGGAAGACCTGATTTAGCTGGCAATTACCTAAAAAATGTTGAGGCTCCAACCTTATTAATTATTGGAGGCTTAGACACAGAAGTTATAGAGCTAAACAAGATGGCATTTAATGCATTGAATTGCGAAAAAGAATTAACGATAGTTAATGGAGCAACACATCTGTTCGAAGAGGACGACAAACTAGAGCAGGTAGCACATCTTGCAACAAACTGGTATAATAAACACCTATCTAAATTCATAGTCACTCATAAAGAACATTAACAAATGCAATTTAAGGATCGAATAGACGTTGCCAATCAATTAATCCCTTTATTAGGCAAATATAGAGGTGAGGATGGAGTCGTATTAGCTGTTCCGAGGGGTGGTGTTCCCATCGGACATCTTATTGCGGAAAATTTAAAATTTCCTCTCGAACTTATTTTCACCAAAAAAATAGGACACCCATCCAATAAAGAATATGCTATTGGAGCCATCAGCATGGAATCTGCGGTATTAAACAGCAACATAGACCCTAATGAACCTTATATTTTAGATGAAATTATTGAAATCCGTAAAAAACTAAAAGAGCAATACAAGAAATTTATGGGCAGTAGAAAACCCATTAATATTAGCGGGAAAACAGTAATTATTGTAGATGATGGAATTGCTACCGGAAACACTATACTCGCGACGATTAAACTAATCAGAAAGAGTCATCCTAAAAAAATTATTCTATGTACAGCAGTTGCACCTGCAGAAACAGCCAAAAAATTAGAACAGGAAGTTGATGATTTTATATGCTTATATACTCCATCGAACTTTGTAAGCGTAGGGCAGTTCTACGAAAATTTCGAACAGGTTAGTGACGAAGAAGTCATTTCAATAATAGAAGGCTCTCCATTATACTCGAAATAATTAGCTATTGAAGCTGCTTTAGCACATTCTCTTTATTTATATATCCTGAGTTAGACCAGATTAAATTCTTTTTTTTATAGAGCTGCAGAACAGGTAATGCATCTATTTTTAATACTTTGCAAATCTCCTGATGATCATCGGCATTTATCCTGACGACTTTAACCTTGCCATTCATAGCAATAGCAATCTCCTCCAGATAAGGTTTCATTTTTTTACAAGGTCCGCACCAATCTGCATAAAAATCTACTAAAACTAATTGATCAGAATTAATCAATTCTTGAAATTGCTGAACAGTCATACCACTAGAGACGACTCTAGAACTAGTCGTTTCAGGCAAGCCTGCTGCTCTCCATTTCATAATTCCACCATTTAACTCATAAACCTCCGTAAATCCATCTGACCTCATTTTACTTGCCGCTGAAGAACTTCTTCCGCCACTAAGGCAATAGACAAATACAGGTTTTGATTTATCTATTTTTGAAATCTGAATTTGAAAATCATTGTTATTACAATCTATGTTTAATGCATTGGGCAAATGTCCTTTTTCAAATTCCTCTGGAGTTCTGACATCAATGACCTTAGCAGAGGGAGTTTGCTTAATTTTATCTGAAAATTCCATTGCAGAAAGATTCTTATTTCCTGAACTGGATTGACCATTAGAACACGAATTACTGAAAAGAATTAAGCCTGTAAGTATAAAAATTAGATGACTTTTCATTTTTTATATTTTATTAGATGTAATATTCTTTTACTTAAGAATTTTTATAGATTACTATTAATGAGTTGTTCCAACTGACCTACTGAAGGAACCCCAGACTGTCTCCATAGTATCTTGCCATTTTTAAATAGCATAAGTGTGGGTACACTCTGAATCCGGTAGGTATTAGCCGCATGCTTGTTTTTGTCAATATCAATTTTGATAATAGTTGCCTTATTACCTACCTTTTTCTTAAGGCCTTCCAATACAGGCTTTACCATCTTACAAGGTCCACACCATTCCGCAAAGAAATCAACCAATACGGGTTTGTCGGAATGAATTAAATCTGAAAATGATGACATCTTACTTATTTTTTATTTCCTCAAATAAAATATCCTCAGATGGCAACTTAACTGATGATATATTTTGGGCCTCCTTATAATATGTCCCCCCATAACAATTTCCGGCACCGCAACCAAAACGAAATACACCCATAGATGCGAAATAGGTACCAAAAAATAGACCAAACCATTGCTCATCCAAAATAGACTGCACTATTATAAAAATCCCCATTACAGCAAATACTGTTCTTTGGAAATCCCATCCTGTTAAAATCCGCTCCTTCAAGGTTATCTGATTTTATTTTGTAAACTCATCCATCCACCGCCATTATATACTTCTTTAAAACCACTTGACTTTAAGATACTTTTTGCAGAAGCGCTCCTCATTCCAGAGGCACAGCAGGTAATAACCGGCTTATCTTTTTTTAATTTAGAGAGGTGTTGACTCAAATTTTGCAATGGTATATTAACAGAACCTTTAATATGCCCACTCTGAAATTCACCTACGGAACGAACATCAATAATTGCTCCTCCATCCTCAAGCAATTTCTTAAAATCAAGGGGAGCTTCAAAACCCAATAAATTCTTAATTTTCTGTATCATGCTATAATTTTGATAAGTGATGAATATAAAAGTAGCACACCACACATAATGCTAAAGCTACTTTTGTTACAGATAGGCAATTATCTTAATTCTTGTCGTAAAACCAAATCTTGATAGCAACTAGTACTAAGACTACAGCAAAAGATTTTTTTAAAATCTCTTGAGGAATACGCATGGCAAATTTCGAGCCTACAAATGCTCCAACAAAGAAGAAAGCGCCTAATATCAAAGCTGCCTTTATATCAATATGCCCTTTTTGATAATACTCCCATGCTGCCAAAGCACCAACAGGCAATACCATCATTAACAAAGTTGTACCCTGAGCAGTGAGTTGTGAAAACCCTAAAAAGAAAACTAATGAAGGTATAATGATAATTGCGCCACCTAACCCTAAAAGACCTCCTAGAAGACCTCCTAAAAGACCTATAAATCCGATGATTAAAAATGTTTGTATACCCATATGCTATTATTCCTGTTTTAAAGTGGAGATACCCAAAGGTAAATATAAGGGACAAAAACTCATAAAACTGGTAAGAATAAAAACAGCTGCCAATACCAGTAATACAATTGCCAAACTACCCGAAATCACGTGCGTAAAAAACAATACAATAATAACGGCTGCAACCAATAACCTCAACGCTCTGTCTAATGAACCCATATTCTTTTTCATAACTAATAATTTTAGACTATAATATTGCACTTATTTAGAACAAATGTAAAGTCTTTAAAAGAACTAATTAGTTACTTAAGTTACACAAGCACTACCTTATTTCTGCTTAGCTGAACAATCCCATCATCTTCCATCTGTTTTAGCAGCCTTGATACAACCACTCTGGCTGTACCCAGTTCTGTTGCGAGTTGCTCATGCGTTACTGATATAACCTTATTGCCGGTATGCTGAGCCTTTAGCTTAATAAGGCCCAATAAACGCTGATCAACTTTTTTAAATGCAACGGCATTAACTACTTCCAATAATTCCTCGAAGCGCTTATGATATAAATTAAAAGTATAATCCAGAAACTGCGGATATTCCTTTATAAGCAACAATACCTTATCAATAGGAATAAAAAGAATTTCTGCGTCTTCCTCTGCAACTGCTCTCACCTTACTGGTATCATTATGCATGCCTCCCAAAAAAGACATAATACAACTTTCACCCGACCGGATATAATACAATAATATTTCCTTTCCATCATCGTCGGAACGCAATACCCTTATACTTCCTGAAGTTACTATAGGTATAGATTTTACATAAGCATGTTCATTCAGTATTATATCCCCTTCTTTAAAAGACTTTGGAATGCCGTATTTTAATAGTTTTACGATCACTTCCGGGGATGATTTAAATTCTGTGATATTATCTAATTCAGACATAGTATATCTTGAAGTACTATAAAAATAAAAAAGTTCCCGATATAACGGGAACTTTGAGGAGCAGAGAGAGAGGGATTCGAACCCCCGGACCTTTAACAGTCAACGGTTTTCAAGACCGCCGCATTCGACCGCTCTGCCATCTCTCTGACACAAAGATAAGAATAGATTCTTTATTTAAAAATTATGCTAAATAAAAAAAGTCCGCAAAAGCGGACTTTATAAGAGAATATTATGATTTATAGCTTAAAAGCTTTTTTCACTACTCCAACTGCATTTAACTCTTCCCAAGGAAATAACTTAACCTTCACCTTCAATTCATTATCCTTTCCTTTGTTAAATACCTTATCTACCACTTTACTTTCGCGTCCCATATGACCATATGCAGCCGTCTCCGCGTAAATTGGTGTGCGCAAGTTAAAACGCTTCTCTATGAAATAAGGACGCATATCAAATTCAGGCAGCTTAGCAACCACCCTGGCAATATCACCATCTGAAAGCTTCACCTTAGCAGTTCCATAAGTATTTACATATAGACCTACAGGCTGTGCTACACCGATAGCATAAGCAACCTGCACTAATACCTCATCACAAACTCCAGCTGCTACTAAATGCTTGGCAATATGTCGTGTAGCATATGCTGCACTTCTGTCTACCTTACTCGGGTCTTTACCAGAAAAAGCCCCACCGCCATGTGCTCCCTTACCACCGTAAGTATCTACTATTATCTTCCTGCCTGTTAAACCGGTATCTCCGTGAGGGCCACCAATAACAAACTTACCTGTGGGATTTACGTGATACTTAATTTTATCATTGAATAATAACTGTACACGCTTAGGTAATTTTTTGAGAATACGTGGTATCAATATACTTATTACATCATCCTTGATTTTTTTCAACATCACACTATCCTTTGCAAAGTCATCGTGCTGTGTAGATATTACAATCGCATCTACACGAGTAGGTTTATTATTGTCATCATACTCTATAGTAACTTGTGATTTCGCATCCGGTCGAAGATACTTCATCACCTTGCCTTCTCTGCGGATAGCAGCTAATTCACGTAATAACAAATGAGCTAATTCCAATGGAAGCGGCATAAAGTTATCGGTCTCACGTGAAGCATAACCAAACATCATCCCCTGATCTCCTGCACCCTGCTCTTCAGGTTTCTTGCGCTCTACTCCCTGGTTAATATCTGGAGACTGTTCATGGATTGCAGATAAAATACCACAAGAATTTGCTTCAAACATATATTCCGACTTGGTGTAACCTATTTTCTTTATTACATCCCTTGCAATATCCTGAACATCTAAATATGCTTTTGATTTTACTTCACCGGCAAGAACTACCTGGCCTGTTGTAACCAAAGTTTCACAAGCCACTTTTGATTGTGCATCATAGGCTAAGAAATGATCGATTAATGCATCAGAAATCTGGTCGGCTACTTTATCCGGATGTCCTTCTGAAACGGATTCTGAAGTAAATAAATAAGGCATTGTATATTATTTAAAAAATTAAAAAATGGATTGAGTAGCAAAAATATACAATCTCCCTATTAAAACAAAATTGTTACTATTTATTAGGTTCATATGACGGAAAAATTCGTTTAATAATTAAAATCGATTTAGATCATTTTTCATACATTTAAGGCATGAAAATCACTACCGGTTATAACTTTAAAAACTGGGCAAGAAACATTCAGAATAAATCGCAATATTACTGCCAACCAGAAACGGAAGAGGAGATTATTGAACTTATCCGTAAATATGCAAAAATAAGAGTGGTAGGAACCGGGCACTCTTGGTCTGCACTTTGTGAGAGCGAAGAATTACTAATAAACTTAGACAAATTCAATAAGGTCATTTCCTTTGATAAAGCGCAAGAGACTATTCGGGTACAGGCAGGCATCAAACTATATCAATTAAATGAATTATTGGATAAGGAGGGATTTGCACTCATAAATCTTGGTTCTATAGCTAAACAGTCACTTGCAGGAGCTATTGCCACCGGTACGCATGGCAGTGGTATTGCGTTTCAATGTTTAGCCTCACAAGTTTTGGAATTCAATTTAATTAATGCCAATGGAGAAAAAATAACCTATAATAAGGAAGAAGAAGCATTTAATGCCGCTATTATAGGACTTGGATGTCTTGGCGTTATCACAGAAATGACCTTGAAAGTAACCAAAGCATTTCGCCTGCATGACCAAACCTATACCTATACCTTTGATGAGGTAATTGAGCATTTAGATACCTACCTTCAATATGACCACTTTAAATTATGGTGGTTTCCTCCAACTAAAGAAGTAGTAGTCTACACCTATACAAGAACACAACAAGAAAGCAATGATAGCAAAATAAGAAAGATTTTGAAAGATGATATACTCTCTGTTTGGGCATACAGAATATTGGTTAAAGTCGGAAATCTGGTTAATAAATGGCGAAACCCTATAAATAGATTTCTTACCGGACAAATGAAGGGTCCATTGGATAGAATAGAGAAAAGCTTCTTAGTATTTAATGTACCCGAACCACCAAAACACCGGGAAACTGAATGGGCATTTGACATTAAAAATGCAAAAGAAATCCTGAAAGGTTATCAGCAATTATTTACAGAATCTGACTTCACTTTTAACTTTATCCAGGAAATACGATTTACAAAGGGAGATGAATTTTGGCTAAGTGAATGCTATGGCAGAGATTCTATATGGATTGGAGCATACAATCATGAAGACGAACAATGGGATAACATCCTAAAGACCTTTGAGACCTTTGCCATGCAACACCATGGAAGACCACATTGGGGTAAGGAATTTAATGTAAGCAAAGAATACCTAGAAGCAAACTATCCAAAATACAAGGATTTTATAATGCATAAAGAACAAGCAGACCCAAACGAAAAATTCTCTAACAATATAATTAAAAAACTATTTTGCTGATACCTACTTTATAGTACAGCTTACCAGTAATTTATCCTCTACAAATCCCTCCAGCACGTCTCCTATTTTAACCGCACCTACCCCCTTTGGAGTACCTGTGTAAATAAGGTCACCTTGTTGTAAGGTAAAGAATTTGGAAATATAACTTACAATTTCATCAAATGAAAATAACAGCATAGAAGTATCTCCCTGCTGTACTATTTCTTTATTTTTTAAGATAGAAAATGAAATAATTTTATTGCTAACCAAAGGGATAAAATCACCAATGAAAGCCGAACCATCGAAACCTTTTGCAATTTCCCAAGGCCATCCTTTACTTTTTTGCTCAGCCTGTAAATCACGAGCTGTAAAATCAAATCCTAATGTAAAAGCGTCGTAGTATTTATGTGCAAATTTTTTATCTATCTTCTTACCATTCTTACACACGCGCAACACTATCTCTCCTTCATAGTGTACATCGCTGGAAAAATCAGGATAAAAAAATGACTGTCCATTTTTAAGCAAAGCTGTAGGTGGCTTCATGAATATTACCGGGCTTTCCGGAAACGCAGCATGCTTCATCTCTGCAATGTGCTCCTTATAGTTTAATCCTACACAGAATATTTTCATAGCTTATTGTTTATTTTTCTGTATAATAAATAGTCTTACCGGTTGTTATAAGTATTCATAGTTTGCTCCAGACCTATGACACAAAAAGACTTTATAATTTCTACAGAAACATCTATACGCTCCGACAAAGCAGCCTCTTGTTCTTTTGTCCATTTGCCAAGAACGTAATCTACCTGTTTACCTCTGGGAAAGTCATTACCGATACCAAAACGAAGACGAGGATATTCATTAGTGCCTATCTCTTCTTGTATACTTTTTAAGCCATTATGACCGGCATCGGTCCCTTTTCCTCGTATTCTAAGTGTTCCGAATGGTAAGGCAAGATCATCTAAAATTACAAAGACATTTTCAATGCCTATTTTCAACTCATTCATCCAGTATTTTATAGCCTTACCGCTTAGATTCATATAGGTAGTTGGCTTAATAATATGCAACTGTTTTCCTTTATAAGAAACTTTAGAATATATGGCTAATCGATTTAACTCAAAGGAACCACTTAGATTCTTGCATAGTGCGTCTGCAATATCAAAACCAATATTATGACGAGTTTGATCGTATTCTTTTCCGATATTACCTAAACCTACAATCAGATATTTCATAGAGATGCTTTAGTGTTGTCTATCCTAAATGACTAAGCCTTTACAAAATAAAAAAGTTGGAGTAGAAACTCCAACTTTTTTATGAATAATAACTGTATAACTTTTTATTGTACTATAAAATGTTGCGTAGCCACTCCATCAGTACCTGACAATGCAATAATATACATTCCTTTCTCCATTCCGTTAATAGAATATTTTTTTGTATTCATCACATTAGACTGTAATAAAACTTCTTCTTTCACAATAGACTGACCAACGGCGTTATAAATCATCAACTGATACTTGCCTCCTTTCAGAACTGTAAGTTGCACATCAAACTGACCATTATTGGGATTAGGTAAAACATTGAATACTGCTGCCAGGGTATTATTTCTAATGCCTGTTAATACTGCTGCAAATGAAGTAGACAATGTAGATGAACAGCTGTTGCTGATTACCTTAACAGTATAATCACCTGAGCTTGCAATCTTATAATAAGGTGTAGCTGTAGTTGATACTAATAACCCAGATTTATACCACTCATAAGATGCACCTACCACTATTACACTGCTGTATAATGTATCTCTGCTTTGAGTTATAGCCGGAGTACTCGGTACTGAATTTATGGAAACAGTAGCCGTTGCAGTACTGGAACAACCATTGCTTGTGCCTGTAACCACATATGAAGTAATAGTAGTTAATATCGGTGTGGTAGCACTAGGCGAACCTGTCAGACCTCCTGTCCAGCTGTAGGAACTTGCTCCTGCTGCCGTCAAGGTAGCAGTCTGTCCACTACATATTGTTGGAGAGTTAACACTTGTTAAAGGACGTGCTTTGACTGTTATTAATCTGGAAGCAGGTGTACTTCCAATTCCCGACTTATATGCAACAAGGGTTACCGTGTATGGTCCTACCGTATTAAATACAGGACTTACTGTTGTTGTAGAAGTGGAAGTTGAAGGGGTTCCACCGGCTATAGTCCAACGCACAGAATCCGGAGTTCCAGTTGATGTATTTGTCAATATTAAACTTGAACCTTGACAAACTGTAGTGTCAGCTGAAGAAAAACTAGAAGCTACCGATGAAGCACCACGATTTATCTTTATCCAGGCATCATTTAAATCAAAGAATATATTCCCATTCCCTTTTACCTTAAGTCTGGCAGAAAATGTAGCAGTAGATACATCAGGAATAAGCACAGATGCCGTACCATTATTAGGCACACTAGATGCCAAAAAATAAAGGAATGTGCGTGCACTATCCAGGGATAAGTATATATCTACATTAGCACAAGAAATGGGAGATGCTGTGGTGTTCGCAACATCCCAAGTCACTGTTTGAGTTGTATTACCTGTAATAGTAGAGGCTGTGGGCTGACTAGTTACCCTAAATAATGTAGGTGTAACTATGGCTTTCGCTGTTAAATTTACATCCGGAGCATTAAAAACGCCATATCCATTCTCAATATCTCTTACAGTACAACGCAACTTAACATCACGGGCTACCTCTGGCAATACTTCACCTTTATACTTTATACTGTTTCGTACTAAACTATCCCATATTGGGAAAACACGTGTTGGAGAAGCATTAGGATTAAAAGAGCGGAATATTGGAGCAGTAGTATTATTTGCAACATTCCACGCACCAAAAGGACCTAAATCATATTCTTCCCAGCAATAAGAAATAGGATTACTATGAGCACTTGTAGCACTGGCTGTAACCTCAAAACTAGTTTTATAAGGTATATAATAAGTACTGGTATAATCTGTTACTGTAGGAGCCGAATTAGTTGCCGCTGTTAAAACAGCACAGGAAGTACTACTGATATAGGTATAAATCTCATCGATACTTTTTCTATGAAAATAATCATCGGAGTGAAGTTGTGTATCATCCGTTCCGCAAATTCCTGCATAAGCCATAATGGTTGTTCCACTACCCGGCTCATAAGATGCTGTTCTCTCTCCATTTCCATTACAAGAGCTGGTCTTTGAATTAAAGGTATGATTACCACCAAACTGATGCCCCATCTCATGGGCTACATAATCGATATCATAGGAGTCACCAACCGGATTAGTGGAGCCTGTAACCCCATTTGCTTTTTGTCCGCCAACACAAACAACCCCTAAACCTGCAATTCCACCTCCTCCGGTACTGAATACATGCCCGATATCATAATTTGCACTCCCTATCCTCGCGTCACAAACAGTTTGATTCTGAGTAAGCATTGCACTGCCATTTGCATTAGAGTAGCTATCACTGGTAAGGAATATTAAGGTGTCTTCCTTTGCCACTAAATTCATATGAATAGAAAGCTCTTTTTCATATACCCCATTTATACGATTCACAGAAGTCACCATAGCGCTAAGCACACTGGCTTTTGTTAATGGTGTGCTTCCTACTGCTGCTGCATACTCTATAGTACAAGCAAGTGCCAAACGAAAAGTGCGTCTCTTACCATCTGGGGCTAGAGCAGGCCTATTTACCGGCAGGGTAGATGATGATGGGTTAACTAAGTTACCTGTATTGGTATTATTTTGAGATGCAGAACTCTTAGTGCCACACACTTCAAATTGTGCACTAGATCTTGTATAATCCTTCTTGAAATAGCAAGTATAAAATCCAGTATTCACATCCGAATAAGGATCTATAAAAAAAGTATTTCCATGATTGAACACCATTGCATGAAATCCAAATGCAGTATAGTCGAGCTTGGCGGTTACTGAAGGATCCTCCATACTAATAGCTTCATAAGTCTTTATCATTGGATATTTGGCTGCCAATTCAGGCTCCATTGATGTTCTTTCAAAAACATAAAAGTTTTTTAGCTCCCCTGCAGGAGTTGGCAAAGCAATAATAAGAGATTTGCCACTTTCCTCTGCAGGGATAGATGACTGTAATTGCCTGAAAGCAGCATCATCCAATTGCATCAGAGCAGCTTTTTGAGGTATTATTTTTCGTGTACCGGAAATCTGAAGATTTCTACCGGAAACATTTTTCCATAGTGCAACAGATGCAAACGACTGTATTAACGTCACAGACAATACGAGTGTAAAAAGATTTCTCATTAATTTGTGTTTTATTTAATTACGGCGAATAAAAATAAGATAATTTTATTTTAAAAAATCTATTTGCGCAGGCTTTTATGCCTTTTACAAGACTTTTTATGCACAGGCTTTTCCCGCATTCTACCCTCTGGTGACTTATTATAATTTCTCTTATAATAACAGCTGTAATATCCCGTATTTACATCTGTATACGGATCAATAAAATAGGTATCCTCTCCATCCAGCACCATAGCATGAAAACCAAACCCCGTATAATCCATTTTAGCTGAAACCATCGTATTGTCCTTTTCAATAGCCGTATATGTTTTAATAAAGGGATATTTTTCTGCCAGTTCAGTTGCCATTGATGTAGCTGGCGATACCTGAAACACCCTAATGCGTCCATCAGGCGATGGAATAAATAATTCAATTGGTTTGCCTTCTGATATAGACTTCTGTATCTGTTTAAAGATGGAATCATTCAGCTGAACCAATAAATAGATCTCAGGAATAATCTTTCGTATCCCTTTAACCTCTATTTCATTCTGTTGCTGAAAAACCCAAAGTGAATCATCAGCATAAACTTCATTTCCTATTAAGAAAGACCATAAAAATAAAAGAGTATACAAGCGCATATCCAAAAAATTTAGAACCAAGATACAATACTAAAATAGTGTAAATAAAAAAAGTTGGACCGAAGTCCAACTTAAATAACCTTTTAGAAAAAAAACTATTTCTTCTTGGCAGCAGTCTCTGCTTTAGCTGCATCTGTAGCAGCACTCTTAAGTGCTCTTGGTATTTCAACCGATGCAACTGGAATAGAAGGAGAATTCAAGATTACAAAACCTTGACTAGGTATATCTTTTACTTTGATAGATTGTCCTAATTTTAAATGTGAAACATCTACGTCAATAGTATCCTTCAATGCCTCTGGCGTAGCTCTAACTTTTAGCTTACGAACTTTAATTAATAACTTACCCCCTTCTCTAACACCAGTGGCGGTTCCAACAATTTTTACAGGGATATCCACTGTAACCTCAACACCTGGTATGAGTTTATGGAAGTCTACGTGACGAATTTCTTCCGTTACCGGATGTGCCTGTATGTCCTTCAATAAGGCTTCGTGTGATTTCCCATCCACTTGAATGATGGCCTTGTAAAATTTCGGGGTGTACAGGATTCCTCTCAACTCACTTAAAGTTGATGTGAAGTGCACCACCTCGTTTCCCGCATAGAGTACACATGGAATAGTGCCTGCAGCTCTGTCGGCCTTAGTGGCAACTTTTCCTACTTGTGTTCTTGCTTTTCCGCTAATGGTAATGGTTTGCATAAAAAATTACTTTTTATTGATGAATAATGAATTAATAGATTTATACTCGTGTGCATTTCTGATTGCTCTTGCAAATAGTGATGACACAGATAATACTTTTATTTTAGAAGATGTCTGTTTTAATGGAATAGTATCACATACCACCAATTCCTGTAATGAAGATTGTTCAATTTTTTCATAAGCCTTACCAGATAGAACAGGGTGCGTAATAAGAGCCCTCACACTCTTAGCACCTTTTTCCATAATCATGTTAGCTGCTGTAGTGAGTGTACCACCGGTATCTATTAAGTCATCTACCAACACAACATTCTTACCGCTAACATCTCCTATCAAACGCATAGACTCAATCTCATTATGCTTAACTCTGAATTTATCACAGATTACAAACTCCGCATTTAATTGGCGAGCGTAATCTCTGGCTCTTTTAATGCCTCCCACATCCGGAGAAGCAAATACCAAATCATCTAACTCCAAACTCTTTAGGTAAGGTAAAAAGATAGCATTGGCTTCAAGATGATCTACCGGGATATTAAAGAAACCCTGTATTTGCGGAGAATGCAAATCCATAGTCATCACACGCTGAGCTCCTGCTGCAGTTAACATATCCGCCACTAACTTGGCACCTATAGCCACACGTGGCTTATCTTTTCTGTCTTGTCTGGAAAACCCAAAATATGGAATAACAGCGACTACATACCCAGCGGAGGCTCTCTTTGCAGCATCAATTAGTAACAATAGCTCCATTAGGTTATCTGCAGGGGCGAAAGTACTTTGAATACAAAAGACAAAAGACCCTCTGATGCTTTCCTGAATTACTGGTTCAAATTCACCATCGCTGAATTGCATTACCTCCACAGCCGTCAAATCCTGTCCATAGGCTTCCGCAATCTTATTAGAAAGATATTGGGTACATCTACCGGAAATCAACCTTAAATCTGGAATAACCATGCTTTGGCTTAAATTTGAGGTGCGAAGTTAGGTAAATATCGGGAAATATGGAAATTATAGCCTGTCTAAAGTCAGAATAAAGAGAGCTATTGTTGAATTTTTATTCTTAGAGCTAAAATATTCATTATCATCGGTTTTTAACAATCCCTTTCGTTACATTTTGATATCCAACCCTTAGAAATATAATCTGCTTAAATCTCTAAATGAATCATTGATCCATACTGTTCTTAAAAAAGGTTATGAGGGATGGAATTATGTTTCTAATTTACTAACGAAAATAAGCCATGATTATACAAAAACGTGTTATCCCAAATTTATAATTTTTAATAAGTTAAATACTCAATTTATGCCTGAAGGCACTCTAGAATTATCCATCATTATGCCCTGCTTAAATGAGGCCGAAACCTTAGCTATTTGTATTCAAAAGGCCAAAAAATTTCTTATAGAAAATAATGTTAACGGAGAAATTATCATAGGTGACAATGGAAGCACTGACGGCTCCCAGGAAATTGCCTCCGAGCATAGTGCAACACTGGTAAACATACCTGAAAAAGGTTATGGAGCAGCATTATTAGGTGCTATTAATGCTGCACGTGGAAAATATATTATCATGGGAGATGCGGACGATAGCTATGACTTCTCAAACCTTATGCCATTCCTATCTGAGCTAAGAAACGGCTATGATGTGGTAATGGGCAACAGATTCAAAGGAGGTATCGCTAAAGGAGCCATGCCATTCCTACATAAGTACCTAGGAAATCCGGTGCTTTCATTTATCGGTCGATTGTTTTTTAAAATCTCTGTAAAAGATTTTCATTGTGGATTAAGAGGCTTCAATAAAGACAGTATTCTAAAACTCGGATTACAAACAAAAGGAATGGAATTCGCCTCCGAAATGGTTGTAAAATCAAGTATTTTCGGATTAAAGATGACGGAAGTGCCTACAACCTTATCTGTGGACGGAAGAAGCAGGGCTCCTCACCTTCGAACCTGGCAGGATGGGTGGAGACACCTAAAATTCTTACTCATCTATAGTCCAAGATGGCTATTTTTTTATCCCGGACTAATCCTTCTGATCCTATCCACTGTTTTATTTGCAGTGATTAGTTTTAACCCCATACATACTACAAAAATTACCTTTGATATACACACCCTCACTTACTGTGGAGCATGTATTATACTAAGTTTTCAAATTATAAGCTTCTCCCTTCTGAGCAGAATCTATGCCATCAATCAAGGACTAATTCCCGTTAAAAGAAACTTCCTCAAACTCTTCACCTATTTTACTTTAGAGAGAGGTATTATCTTAGGTGCTATCACTTTTCTGGCTGGGCTAGGACTCAGTATTAGTCTATTTAGAAATTGGCAGCAACAAGACTTCGGCCAAATCACCAATTTAAGCGCTTCCTTCCGGGTTTTAATTCCCTCTCTGATACTTATTATCATTGGTATACAGACCGTTTTTTTAAGCTTTTTTTTTAGTATAATTGGCACTATACAAAACATTAAATATTTTGAAGAATAAAATTCTGATATGCACAGAAAATACACAGCATTGCTCGTTTTTGCTCTATTAGTGAGTGTTACGCTTACCTATGTTAACCACTTCCACAATCCTTTTGAATTTGATGATCATAATCAGATTACAGATAATATTTTCATAAGGGATATAAAAAATATTCCTCTTTTTTTTAAAGATGCAAAGACAGCCTCTGCATTACCCAGCCATCAAACCTACAGACCTATTGTAATGTCTACACTGGCTATTGATTATTACTTTGGGAAAGGACTGAATCCTTTTTATTTTCATATCAGTACCTTCTTCTGGTTTTTAGTACAACTCGTTTTAATGTTCTTCTTATTCAGAAGCATTTTTCGAAAAGCAACAAGTCATCCATTCTCTGATTTTATTGCATTTTTTGCTGTCGCATGGTATGGCCTACACCCTGCAAATGCAGAAACCATCAACTATATCTACCAGCGCGGAGACGCACTATCTACCTTATGCGTTGTTGCTGCATTTTATATCTATATAGTATTTCCAAAAAAACGAAAATGGTTATTATACTTAATCCCTGCAGCACTTGGAATATTCACCAAGGAACCTGCGGCTATGTTTGCTCCTATATTATTCGTTTTTATTTTACTTTTTGAATCAGAGCAATCTCTTTACGATATTTTCAAAAAAGAAGGAATACAAACCCTAAAAAAAAGTCTAATTCCAACAATACCTGCTTTCATTATTTGTATTGGATTAGGCTACTTTATAGTAAAAATGCAGGCCTCCACCTGGGTTGCAGGCGGACCCTCTAAATTTCATTACCTGATTACTCAACCTTGGGTATTATTACATTATTTTATCTCCTTCATTCTTCCCGTAAATCTCTCTGCAGATACAGACTGGGTTGCTTTCAATACTATTTTTGAGGAGAGAGTGATTGTAGGAATAACTTTTATTCTGGTACTGTTATTTATTGCGTTTAAAACATCTGTAAAAAAGGAAACCAAACCAATTGCATTTGGAATACTCTGGTTTCTTCTATCCCTGATACCAACATCTAGTTTTGTTGCATTGGCAGAAGTAACCAACGACCATAGAATGTTTTTTCCATTTGTTGGATTAAGTATGAGTATAAGCTGGGCCATAGGATTACTTGCAATACGATATAAAGAAAAACTACTACCTTATAAATATGTCCTAATAAGCTTATGCATACTAATTTTAAGTGGCTATGCCTTGGGTGCCAGACAACGAAATACAGTATGGAATTCTGAGGAAAGTTTATGGCATGATGTAACGCTGAAGAGCCCTAAAAATGGCAGAGGCTTAATGAACTATGGATTAAGTCAAATGAGAAAAGGTAACTATGCTGTGGCTTTAGATTATTTTGAGAGAGCACTTGTACTTAATCCTTACTATGCAACCCTACACATTAATCTCGGAATTGTAAATAATGCACTTGGCAAAACCGCACAGGCTGAGGATTACTACAAGAAAGGCATTCTATATGGAGCTGACGATCCAACCACCTATAAATACTATGCTAAATACTTATATTCAAAAGGAAGAATACCTGAGGCTATTTTCAATGCGGAACGTTCTCTTGCTTTGTGCAGTGTTGATTCTGATAGCAGGTATTTGTTGATGGACTTATACCGTTCTGCAGGACAGCAACAAAAGCTAAATACCTTGATAGAAGAAACAAAAAAAGTATCTCCTAACGACACAAACTTACTACGTTTTACGACGGTTGCTTCCGGACCGGATCCAATAAAAACAGCTGAAGATGCTGCCAAAAAATCACCTACTGCCGAAAACTACATTAGCCTTAGCCTCTTGTACTACAACAGTAATAATTATGAGCAATGCATTTCAGCTTGCAAGAAGGCTCTAAAAGCGGACCCTAACAATCAGTTTGCTTACAATAACATATGTAGTGCTTATAATGCACTTGGAAAATGGAAGGAAGCCGCTGAAGCATGCAAGAAATCATTGGAGATAAACCCCAATTTTGAACGTGCTGCCAATAACCTCAAATGGGCAGAACAGCATTTAAAATAAAAAGTTTAGCACTTCTCAATCACGATAGCGCTGGCACCACCACCACCATTGCAAATTGAGGCAGCTCCAATTTTACCATTCTTGTGTTTTAAAACGGAAATTAAAGTGGCAACAATTCTGCAGCCTGAGCTACCAATCGGATGTCCTAATGCTACAGCACCGCCAAAAACATTTAATTTATCGTGCGAAATATTTAATTCCTTCATATTAGCCAGAGCAACCACTGAGAAAGCCTCATTGATTTCGAAGAAATCCACCTGTTCTAGTGAAAGATTTGCTTTTTTAAGCGCTTTAGGCAACGCCTTAGAAGGGGTAGTTGTAAACCACTCAGGATCTTGAGAAGCATCTGCAAATCCAGTAATCTTTGCTAAAGGCTGAAGGCCCAATTCCTTTACTTTCTCCCCACTCATCAGTACCATAGCACTAGCACCATCATTTATTTTAGAAGCGTTAATCGCAGTGATAGTCCCCTCTTTTTCAAAAGCCGGCTTCAAGGCTCTCACCTTACCTTCATCAAATTTCTTGTATTCCTCATCCTCAGCAATAACCAAATCTCCCTTTTTAGAAGGAATAATCACCGGTACTAATTCGTCCTTAAAATACCCATTAGCATATGCTTCCTGAGCTCTTATATAGGATTGAATGGCAAATTGATCCTGATCCTCTCTGGTAAAAGAAAAGTGTTTTGCACATACTTCACCTGCATTCCCCATCATGTATTTTTTATATGGATCTTGTAATCCATCACGCACAATGGCATCCAAAATTTCCCCATTACCGTAACGTATTCCCGTCCTTCCTGTTGGTATATAATGCGGGGCGTTTGTCATGCTTTCCATACCCCCCACCACAACTACATCATTATCGCCCAACTGAATAGACTGAGCACCTAGCATAATTGCTTTCATACCTGATGCACATACTTTATTTATCGTTGTACAAGGTGTTTTAGTGTTAATGCCTGAAGCAATGGAAACTTGTTGAGCTGGCGCCTGACCTACATTTGCCTGCAAAACATTTCCCAAGTATACCTCATCTACCTGGTCACCATTAATTCCTGCACGCTCCAGAGCAGCTTTTACTACTGTTTTTCCCAAATCGACTACGCTTACACCTCCTAAAGTACCACTTAGACTGCCTATAGGGGTTCTTGCCATCGATACAATAAATACATCTTTCATGCTGCTTTTATTTACAATTTAACTGATAATCTTATTAGGCTTTAAAATTATGAAATATAGCTGTAAAATAAGGCATGAATTCAAAAATAAAGAATTGGTTTAATTAGGCTTTGAAAGTAAAAATTAACAGAAAATTACTTTTATAGTTATCAATACATGTGCATTATCCATTTACCCAATCATAAACACATACAATTATCTTTGTTTTATGGCAAAAGAGGATGTAAAAGAAAGAATCAAGCGTAGTAGAAAACCTATAGAAGAAGAAACACCGGAGGAAAGTGTATCCACACCCCTGATTGATGCAGATACACTTAGAACAGCCACTGGTTTGTTTTTTCTATTTTTTTCAGTAATACTATTTGTATCGTTTTTATCCTATCTATTTACCTGGAAAATTGATCAGGATAAAGTAATGGACTTTACCTGGGATATCATCTTCAGCAAGCAGGGGAATGTTGCCAATACTATGGGGAGAATCGGTGCTTTACTTTCGCATGTATTCTTTTATGATTTTTTTGGTGTTGCCTCCTTCATCACTCCATACTTGTTTTTTGCTATAGGCATTAATCTTACATTCAAGGAACGAATATTTAAACTATTAAAGATTTTATTCAACTCTATATTCTGGATTCTATTTATATCTACACTTGGCGCATTTATTTTTCCAGAATCTGCTTTCCCATTCGGTGGTGGATTAGGTATTAATAATTACGAATGGCTTTCTACTTTTCTAGGCAGATGGGGATTAGGTATTCTATTAGGATTAGTGGGCTTCACTTTCCTTGGCTTTAATATAAAGGATACCTATATGAAGTTGAATAACTGGAAGCAGGAATGGGAAAACAACAGAAAACTTGCACTTTCGGAAGAAGAGGATGAAACTATTGATGAGTTCTATAAGGAAGATAGTATAGCAGAAGAAGATGGCTATGACATGGAAAGTATTATACCTGAGGAGACACCAACACTAACGCCCCATTTCCAAGATCAGACTTTTGAGGTTGTAATGGAAAAAACAGAACCTGAAATGGTTTTGATAGAGAAGCCAGCAGAAGAAGAAACAGAAACTGACTTACCTATTGAGCCAATATCCAAAAAAGAGAAATTTACTGTAGAACCTGATTTTGAGATTGAAGAAATACAGGCATTTGGAACTATTGATGAACATAAAGAACAGTATGGTATTGACACCAAATTTGATCCAAGACTTGAATTATCTAAGTATAAATTTCCTCCTATTGATTTATTAGAAGAACACGGTAGCGGACAGATTGAAATCAATAAAGAGGAATTAGAACAAAATAAAAATCAAATCGTTCAAACGCTTTCCAATTATAATATTGGGATTGAAAAAATTAAGGCTACCGTCGGACCTACAGTTACACTTTATGAAATCGTACCAGAAAAAGGAGTGCGTATCTCCAAGATAAAAAATCTGGAAGATGATATCGCCTTAAGTTTAGCTGCCTTAGGGATACGTATTATTGCACCTATTCCGGGAAGAGGCACTATAGGCATAGAAGTTCCGAATGTGAAGAAAAGCATTGTATCTATGAAGTCGCTAATTGCAGGAGAGAAGTTCCAAAAAGCGGATGCAGAACTTCCTATCGCCTTAGGAAAAACCATATCCAATGAAGACTTTGTAATTGACTTGGCGAAGATGCCACATTTACTGATGGCTGGTGCAACCGGACAAGGTAAATCTGTTGGACTTAATGCGATTTTGGTTTCTCTACTCTACAAAAAACACCCTGCAGAGTTAAAATTTGTTTTAGTAGATCCCAAGAAAGTAGAGCTAACCCTTTATAAGCTTATAGAAAATCACTACCTCGCTAAATTACCAAATGAAGAAGAAGCTATAATCACTGATAATAAAAAAGTAATCTATACATTAAATGCCCTTTGTATTGAAATGGACAACCGATATGAGTTACTAAAAGTTGCTCAGGTAAGACATATCAAGGAATACAATCAAAAGTTCTTAAATAGACAACTCAATCCTAATAATGGACACCGTTTCTTACCATATATCGTGTTAGTGGTGGATGAATTTGCTGATTTAATGATGACTGCAGGTAAAGAAGTCGAGGCGCCTATAGCGCGGCTTGCACAACTTGCTCGCGCAATAGGCATTCACTTAGTCATTGCAACCCAACGACCATCTGTAAATATCATAACAGGAACTATAAAAGCTAATTTCCCAGGACGTATCGCATTTAAGGTAACTGCAAAAGTAGACTCAAGAACAATTTTAGATGCCGGAGGTGCTGATCAACTGATTGGTCGCGGTGATATGTTACTCTCTCAAAGCGGTGAGATTACTCGATTACAATGTCCATTTGTAGACACTCCAGAAGTGGAGAACATCGCAAAATACATCGGAAATCAGAAAGGGTTAAGCCCCTATGAACTTCCTGAATACATAGATCCTAAAGAGGCTGGCAATGGAGAAAGAATGCTAGATGCCGGAGAACGGGACGATTTATTTGAGGATGCAGCAAGACTAATTGTTAGAAACCAGATTGGATCTACCTCTCTAATACAACGCAAGTTAGCATTAGGCTATGCCCGATCAGGCCGCCTTATGGATCAACTCGAAGCTGCTGGTATTGTTGGACCTAACTTAGGCAGCAAAGCAAGGGAGGTATATATTAAGACCGACGAAGAATTGGAACGGATTTTGCAATAGATTAGTTATTAAAGAATCTAATTAGTAGGCTATTTACATTTTTTGTTTTTAGATTAGGGTTTTAACTTTGCAGCTATGATTTATATATTATCAATACTTACATTATTGCTTTCCACTTCCGGAATTGCCTCTGATAAAAACCTGAGTGACCCTAAGGCAAAGACACTTTTAGATGCAGTTAGTAAAACTTACAAGGAATTTCCTTCAATACAAGCAACATTTACTTTAACTACCATAAGTCCTATACAAAATAAAACCACTACCCAAACAGGAAATATCTACCTAAAAGGAGAGAATTATAAACTTGTAATGGGTAAACAGGAGATATTTTGTGATAAACAAAGTGTCTGGACTTATTTAAAGGATATTAATGAGGTACAGGTAAATGATTATGAGGCCAACAAGGAAGAGATTACACCCTCCAATATGTTTACCATTTATCAGAATGATTTTAATTACATGATAAACGGTGAAGAAGTGATAGACAAGAAGAATTGCACTATTGTAGACCTAATACCTAAAGACAAAGACAAACCTTTCTTTAAGGTTAGAATTTGGATAGATAAAAGTGCTAAATATATAACACGCATGAAAGTGTTCGACAAAAATGGAACCTTATACACCTATTCTATTAATAGCTTTAACAGTAAACAAAAACTTGAAGACAGCTATTTCAAATTTGATCTCTCAAAACATCCAGGCGTTCAAGTTGAGGATTTAAGAATGTAATACTCCTCATTACAAACTTAATATTTTACATCTTCCATAAATAATGTTAAAGACATGTTTGTTATCATCAAATAAAAGATGAATCTAATGTAATTTGATACTTTTATAGAAGCATAAAATCAGCATGAACAAAGTATGATGCTCTAATGTTCTAATATAAATACGGAGATGAAAACTACCACCTTTATACTATTTTACTTATTCCTATATCCACATATTTCATTTGCTGAAAGTCCTTGGGTATTGGAGAAAGAGAAGAATGGAATAAAAGTTTGGACTCGAAAGCCAGATAACGCAACCTTAAAAGAATATAAGGCAATTACCACCATGCAGATCAGTGTAGACAAACTGGTAGCCTTCTTTAGGGATTACAAGAACTATGACCAATGGATGTATAAAGTTGAACCCGGAAGTGTTAAACTAATAAAAAGAAATAACGAAAATGATTTTTTTATACGAATGGTCGTAAGTGCTCCGCTCATTAAAGGTAGAGAATCCATCACTCGGTTTATTTTCAATAAACCTGACTCCAAGGGTGCAGTACTAATAACGCTGGATGCGGCACCAGATCTACTTCCATTAAATGACCTTTATGTTCGGATTCCAAAGATGAAAGCCTATTGGAAATTTACGCCCTTGGCGAATGGCACAACAGAGATTACACAGCAAGCTTTAAGTTCAATCGGAGGCAATTTTCCCGAGTCCATCGCTAACCTTGGAATTGTGGATGCTCCATACACCATGATGATTAGGTTGAAAGAATTTTTAAAGTAAATTAATCCCATTCTATTGTGACACCTAAACGCATTAAATCTTCCCAGAAATCAGGGTAAGATTTAACTACAACTTCTGGATGAAGAATTGATAAATCCTTATTTAAAAAAACCAACGGAGCAAATGCCATTGCCATCCTATGGTCGTCATAAGTATGAATCAAAACATCAGCTGTTAAATCCATGGGCGATGTTATTTCCAATTTCCAATTATCCTTATCTATCTCTTTCAAAGTTGCCAAACTCAATCTTTTGAGTTCATTATCTAATGCTAATATCCTGTCCGTTTCTTTTGTGCGTAAGGTTTGCAATCCCTTACAATACAACTCAACACCTAATGCTGCACAAAACACAATGACTGTCTGGGCTAAATCCGGACAATCCAAGAAATCAATTTCTAGCGATTTTGGCAGTAGTAATTTATGCTTTCTGATAATAATAGAATGCTCTTTCCAAACTGTTTCCACTCCAAAATATGCAGCTATATCAGCTATTACAGCATCCCCTTGCATACCCTGATTAGCAAGCCCCTCCAATTCAATTTCCATATCTTCTGCTAAAATCACCATAGCATAATAATAAGCAGCTGCACTCCAATCTGCCTCTACAAAAAATGGGATTGAATTAAAAATACCGGGCTTTACGATAATCGTATTATCAACATAAGATGTATTAACTCCAAAATACTCCAACAAGCTCAAAGTCATTTTAATATAAGAACCAGAAACGACCTTGCCCAGCAATTTCAACTCAATTCCATTTTCTAGAGTTGGTGCTATTAATAATAAAGCAGTGATGAATTGAGAAGAAGTATCTGCAGGAATTTCAATTTTACCCCCACTTAATTTCTTTCCAATTATTTTAAGAGGAGGAAAGCCACAATTACCCAAATAGGTAATATCTGCACCAAGCTTATTTAATGCATCAACCAGAATTCCTATTGGACGCTCCTGTATTCTATCACTTCCTGTAAGAATTACCTCTCTACCATCCTGAATAGCTAAATATGCCGTCAGGAAACGAAAGGTGGTTCCTCCCGCACCGGCATCCAACAAACTATCTTGAGTCTGGAGTAGGCATTTTAAGGTAGTTGTATCTAATGCATTTGAAAGATTATCAATATCAATTCCTGAAGAGATTGCATCTAGTATTAACAAACGATTACTGATGCTTTTAGATCCATTCAGATGAATACGACCTTTGATGCTTACATTACTCGGATTCTTTAACTTACAGAACTGAGGCATACGGAATAATAAAAAGGAAGAAAAGAAAAACTATGACTTGCTGGCAAATTTATCTTTATTCTTTAGCCAAAGCAATAAAACACTACCTAAGATTACGAATGGAGCCAGCAAAAGATACTCTATACCCTGATTCAAACTTTTTGCATATGCAGACTTTTCTGAAGTTGCCTTACACATAGCACACTGTGCATCTGTATCTAAACAAAATCCTATAAAAAGGAGAAAAAGTATAAACGGTAAATATTTACGAATCTTCATAAATCTAAATTACAAAAAACTGAGCTTACTAATGTAAAAGAGTATTTAAATATCAATAGTAAGGTGCTAAAAATACATACACCAATACACCTGTTATGGCCACATATAGCCACAAGGGGTAAGTCCACTTAGCCCAAACCTTGTGCTCTTCTATCTTACCCAATAATGCCTTGGAAAAAGTTTTCAAAACAAGAGGCAGAATAATAGTTGCTAATACAATATGTGTAATTAATACAAAGTAGTATAACTGACGCAAAAATCCATCTCTTCCAAACTTAGTATCTTCAGCCTTAAGCGTATGATATGCAACATAAGACAACAAAAACAAAGCTGACAATATCAATGCTGTAAACATTGAATAACGATGACGTAAAATATCTTTACGGAACTTAATGAAATATAATCCTGACAACAAACACACTGTAGTCAGAGAATTTAATAATGCATGAAATTTAGGAAAAAAATTAATATCAAAACTCAGTTTCACTTCAGGTGGAGAAACCTTCAGCAATAAT
Organism: Sphingobacteriales bacterium; assembly: GCA_947460245.1. Taxonomy (GTDB): domain Bacteria; phylum Bacteroidota; class Bacteroidia; order Chitinophagales; family JADIYW01; genus JADJSS01. The sequence goes on along the minus strand of CANHGL010000003.1, from coordinate 67,351 downwards.
ACTACAACGGCAGGAACTGCTATAGATATAACAGCTATTATGATATTAATGGTTTTTTCTGAAATATTTTTAATCATAAAATAAGTTAATAGGAAATGTAAGTTTAATGCTTATCAACTCTTTGTCTGCTCGGTTTCATTGGAATAATATAACTAACCAATAATGTCTGTATATCTTTAATCATGCGATCTACTGCTGCATCCTCTGTTCCATTATAATAACCACGTATCCTACCTTCTTTATCTATTAATACTAACTTCTGGTCATGAATAAAATCATTTGGTCCGCCGTCGCCCTGCAAAGCAGTGATAAAGTAAGCATTGCGCGCCATTTTATAAATCTCCTTCTTGTCACCGGTTAACAACCTCCACATATTAGAATTGATATCCTTCTCAATAGCATATTGAAAAAGACGGCCTACTGTATCTGTTTCGGGATCTACTGAATGAGATAAAATGAGCACATCTCTTCTTTCTTCTTTTGCAAAAGTAGATTGTACACGACTCAAGTTTCTTGTCATATCAACACAAATACTTTTACACGTAGTAAAGAAGAAATCTACGACGACAATCTTACCATTCATCATAGATTGCGTAATAGTATCCCCATTTTGATCTAAGAAGGAAAAAGGAGGAATATGAAAATAAGCAGTATCGATTCTTTTTCTACCTCTGGAGTCTTTTGACTCATAAGGTTCTTTAGGACCATATATAGGTAAACACTTATCCGTTTCCAAAGATGGACGGTGGTCATTTAGGTAGTCAAAAACGATAAAAAATAGTAGTGGAAATAGTAAAACAACTGTTAAAGCTATTAAAAAACCCTTCCTTTTGTTATTAAGCACGATAATATAACGTAAATTATTTAGGATGGTTCATTAAGAACCAACTTTGTCCTTCGCTTGCAAAAGCAATAATTGCCCATACCAAAAATACCAATGGAACGCCCAAAGAAATCATGAATGCCCGTTTTTCATATTTTAAGTGCATAAACTCACCCACTATAAAAAATGCCTTTGCAAAACTAGCTAAAGCGTAAAATGAATTCATTAGGACTTTAGGGAGTTTCGGTCCTAAAATCAATGCAGCTATTACTTCAACCACTGTTACCACACCAAGGATAATAGTAGCTTTCCAAACTGCAGAAACTGCTGATTTATATTGTTCGTCTGATAAATGGTCTGCCATAAATTATTTTTTTACTCTTAAAAATATACAATTACATGAGGTAAAATGCCAAGAATACAAATACCCATACTAAATCTACAAAATGCCAGTAAAGGCCTAATTTCTCTATCATTTCATAGTGCCCTCTGCGGTGGAACACCCCCATGCTTGTAGCTACAAAACCCCAAACATTAAGCAAAACCCCTGTAAATACGTGAAATCCGTGAAATCCTGTAATACCGAAGAACAAAGCTCCAAAAGCAACAGGCCCTGGAGACCATTGTTGGTGCTCTTCTACTAAGTGTGTTAATCCGTTGGCATCGGGACCGAAAGGATTGTAGAAAGGTCTTAGCCCTTCATGAATTAGATTATTCCATTCCCATGCTTGACAACCTAAAAAAGCAACTCCTCCCAATATTCCAAAGAACATCCAAATCATTACCCCTTTCTTATTCATTCTATGACCTTCCTGAACTGCACGCACTACAGCAACAGAGCTTAGAATTAAAACAAATGTCATTACACTCACAAAACCTAAGGGTAGGTTTGCCTCTGGACCGAAGCCAGGAAATCCTTTAAAAACAGAATTAGGATTAGGCCACCATGGTTGTGAGATTCTGATAGCTGCATAGGCAATCAAGAATGCTGAAAATGTAAACGCATCTGATAATAAGAAGTACCACATCATGGTTTTACCATAACTGATCTTCATTGGAGATTCTTCGCCACCTTCGCCATTATTTGGCAGTGTTAATGGGTCAAAATGATGCTCTTCCTGAATTTCTAAAACTTCTGCCATTCCGATAAAATTTATTTTAAGTTAAAGTTTAAAAAGAAATATAAGTAAACCCACAAAAAGCCTAAGAAGTGCCAGAACAAAAGTAATAAGTCTGTTCTGATGGTAAGCATACCCTTTTGGATATTATCTTCTTCAAGATGAGTTTCCATCTTGTTGGATTTCCTTAATACAATGATAGAATGTATAAATGCTATTGCTAAAAAAAGTATGCCTGAAGCAACGTGCAAAGCGTGAATAAATGTAATTACAAAAAAGAAAGGGCCTGCCGGGTTAGGATTAAAAGAAAGATAAATACCCATGTCAGTAAGCTGCTCCCATCCTTGAATTTGGAAGTAACAGAATAATATTCCTAGAATAAGTGTAAAAAATAATCCTATAGATGTCATTAATTTATGACGTTTCTTATTGGCAATATGAGCTACCTGAAGAAATACACTGCTAAGGAGAATTAAAAGTGTAGAGACTTTGAATATTCCGGGAATGTCAAAAGGAGTCCATGCACCACCTGCGCCTTTACGCACTAAAAAAGCACTGGTAAAGCCGGCAAATACCATACATATAGTAACAATAAATAGCCACATCGTGAAACGATGTGCACCCTGATTATTAACCTTATATTTTACGTTTACATCCATTTTTAAATTCTATCTAGTACTAGTGAAATAAATACTACCGGAATATACCCAAAAGATGCAAACATTAATTTTCTTGCACTTTTGTCGGTAAGATCTGTAGCTAACTGAATCCCTTGGATTAAAAAGAAGAGCCCTGCTATCAAAGAAACAGCAAGCGATAGCTTTCCCGAAATACCTAATACATAAGGCAATACACTAACACCTATAAGACCTAAAAGATAAGGTATATTTTGAAGTGCTACACTTCTAGTTTTTCCCTCCGCTCCCGGTAACAATGCATACCCACCTTTTTTATAATCATCATTTAATAACCAAGCAATAGCCCAGAAATGCGGAATTTGCCAAAAGAACTGGATTGCAAATAAAACCAACCCCCCAATTCCTATACTTCCTGTCGCTGCAGTCCATCCGATAAGCAGAGGCATAGATCCAGGTATAGCTCCTATAAAAACTGCTGTTGGACTAATTTTCTTGAATGGTGTATATATAAATGCATAAGAGATAAGCGCAAGTGCACCTAATAAACCACTTATAGTATTGAAAAAAATACTTAGTATAAAAATCCCTAAAACCCCACTTAGTCCTGCAATAAGACAAGCCTCCATAGATTTCATTCTGCCTGAAGCTAATGGACGATTTTTAGTTCTATCCATCAACTTGTCAGAATCTTTTTCAATAATCTGATTTATTGTATTGGAAGATGCTGTTATTAGGAAACCTCCCAACGATAAAAATAAAATCTTTAAGAAATCAACAGAGGAAGTTTGTATAGCCAAAAGATAAGCCATCACAGCAGAGAAAACCACTAAGAAGGATAATCTGAATTTTGTCAATTCCATTACATCCTTCAACTTCAGTGAAAGTGCCTTACCAAATGTTGGCTTATTAATATTTATAGCTGAACTCTTCACTAAGATATCATGTATTAATGATGAACATAATCTTTCTTTTCTTCTTCAGTCAATGGAACATTCTGAGGAATAAAGTCTACATCACTATTTGGATTTCTGCTATAATCATAAGGCCAACGGTGTACTTCTGGAAGATCCCCATTCCAGTTACCATGAACACCTTCAATAGGAGATGTCCATTCTAACGTATTAGCCTCCCAAGGATTTTGAACTGACTTTCTTCCTTTAAATATGCTGTATATGAAATTCACCACAAAAATCAACTGTCCAAGGAAAACAACAATAGCAGCAATAGTAATCACCTTATTTAAGGTAGCATATTGAGAAAATGCAGCAAATTCATTAAATGTATAATATCTTCTAGGAACTCCAGCCAAGCCTAAGAAGTGCATTGGCCAGAAGATTAAATAGGCACCAATAAACGTAATCGCAAAGTGAATATACGCCATAGTGTCGTTCATCATTCTTCCAAACATACGCGGAAACCAATGGTATATACCTGCAAACATACCGAAGAATGCAGCAATACCCATTACAATATGGAAGTGTGCTACAACGAAATAGGTATCATGTAATTGAATATCTATAGTAGCGTTACCCAACCAGATACCTGTTAATCCACCTGAAATAAACATGGAAACAAATCCAACTGCAAACATAGACGGAGGATTGACTCTAATATTTCCTCTCCATAAGGTAGTTAGCCAATTAAATACTTTTACCGCAGAAGGAATTGCTATCAATAAAGTAAATAAAACAAATATGGAACCGATGAATGGATTCATACCAGTAACATACATGTGGTGAGCCCAAACAATGAAACCTAGAACAGTAATACCCAGTATGGAGAAAATCATCGCCTTGTAACCAAATATAGGTTTACGTGAATGAACCGCTAGGATTTCAGATACCATACCCATAGCTGGAAGAATTACGATGTAAACTTCAGGGTGTCCCAAGAACCAAAATAAATGCTGAAATAAAATAGGAGAACCTCCTGCAAATGGAAGCGCCTTGCCACCAATTACAATATTAGATAAATAAAAACTTGTTCCAAGCCCTCTATCGAAAATCAATAATACACAACAAGAAACCAATACAGGGAAAGAAAGTATACCAATAATAGCGGTAAAGAACAATGCCCAAACAGTAAGTGGCATTCTAAACATAGACATACCTCTGGTACGAAGGTTCAGAACGGTAGACACATAATTCAAACCGCCCACTAGTGTAGAACCAATAAATATTACCATAGCAATTAACCACATGGTCATACCCATTCCAGATCCTGGAGAGGCCTGAGGCAATGCACTCAAAGGCGGATAAATTGTCCATCCTGCTGAGGCAGCACCTGTAGGCAAGAAGATGGAAGAGAACATTACAACACTAGCTAAAAAGAATAACCAGAAAGAAATAGCATTCATAAGTGGAGATGCCATATCACGAGCACCTATCTGAAGTGGAATAAGGATATTCGCAAATGTTCCACTCAAACTCGCCGTTAAAACGAAAAATACCATTATGGTACCATGCATAGTAACCAAAGAATAATAGGCTTCAGGATTTAATTTACCATCTGTAAACCAAGCTGCAAATATTTTTTCTAACCAAGGAAAAGTTTCATCAGGCCATCCCAATTGAATACGAAAAACCACAGACATCAAACCTCCGATTACAGCCCAAGCCATACCAAGAAATAAAAACTGTTTTCCGATAGTCTTATGATCTAAACTGAATATGTATTTTGAAATAAATGTCTCTGTATGATGATGAGCATCTGCATGTGCAGCTTGACTATGTTCTTTTACATGCGGTTCAGTTACTGTTGTCGTTTGCATATATTTGGGTTTAATCCTTTTTAGTATTATTATTTATTCATTTCAGCCACAGTGGAACTAGCCAATGGAGCTACGTCTGATTTTTTTGCGGAACTATCAGATACTGCAGTTTGCACCACTGTAGAATAGTAAGACTTTTGTTCACGCTCCCACTTTTTATATTCAGCCATAGAAACTACACGCACCTTCTTCTGCATATTATAATGTCCAGAACCACAAAGTTTGTTGCAAGCCAATACATAATCAAACTTTGGATCTTTTACGATTTTACGCATCTCCTCAGTAGTAACAATAGGACGAAACCAAAGATGTGTAGGTATACCCGGAACAGCATCCATCATCAACCTGAAATGCGGTAAATAGAAATCATGAATAACATCCAGCGCTCCTATATTAACAGAAATAGGCGTATTCACGGGAAGTACAATTTCATCCGCAAAAAAGTCGTCATGACTAGTAGTATCTTTCCAATTTATGCCCAATTCGTTATCACCATTTACCAATGTAAAATCTCTAGAACCCAACTTCTTGTCCTGACCAGTATAACGTATAGTCCACGCAAATTGTTTTCCTATAACTTCTATAACTATAGCATCCTTTGGTGTAGGAGAAAAAATCTTAAACCATTTCTGAAGACCAAAGCCAATCAAAAAAGTAAGTACGATTGCAGGAACCACTGTCCAGGCTACCTCTAGTTTATTATTATCTGCAAAAAAATATGCTTTTCTGCCTTTTCTGTAATGGTATTTATATACAAACCAAAACAAGAGTGCTTGAGTTACAACAAATACTATAGCAGTAAGCACCAGTGTTATGTCAATTAACCATTGTATCCACTCCCCTTGTTCAGATGCAGACCGTGGCAATAAGGTATCAGCGTATGTAAAACATGTAACTATCGAAAATATAAGTATACCAAAACCAATTACTGATAAAAATATAGCATTATTTCCGAAAGATTCCTCCTGACGATCTCCGAAACGGAGTGTTTTTATCAAATCAGATGCCTTGCTTATTTGTAGAATTACAATAAACAACAACACCAATGTTAATAAGCCTAATATGATTGACATGTCTGATTAAATTTTAAATTGATAACTTTCTTTTACATAAGGATGCGTAGTAGATGCAAGATCTTTAACTCTTGACAACATTTTCAATGTAACAAATATAAATACACTTATTATCATCAACAATGATCCAATACTGATAAGACCAAAACCACCTTTTGGAAGTAATGCCGGACAATTCATTAGGAAAAACCAGGAGAACTGACCGAAAATTATGATTGTAGCTGCTACTATAACTGCTGTCTTGTTTCTTTTTGAACCTCTTTTCATTAAAATGAAGAAAGGAAGAATGAAGTTACAGAAGAAAGTAAAGTGGAATAAAAAACCATAATTATCCATGGTCCTTCTTACCCTGAAAAACTGTGTCTCTTCGGGAATATTCGCATACCATATAAGCATATATTGCGCAAACCAGGTATATGTCCAAAATACACTTATTGCAAACATCAATTTTGCAACATCATGCTCATGGTTTTCATTTACGTTTGGTAAATACCCTTTACTCTTTAAGAAAAAGATCAGAAGAATCAACAATGACAACATCGTTACAACAGCACCTGCCATAGTATTCCAAGTATACATTGTACTGTACCAATGTGGCTGAATAGACATTGACCATAACCACGTCGCAAATGTATTAATCACAAATGCTGTTATCACAATAGTGATGGCAGCTATTGCTCTGCTTTTAGAGAACAACTTCATAGATGGCTGCTCATCTAAGGTTGTTAAAGTACTCCACCAGTAAGCAACCAATGTTATAGAAATCCCTGCAATGATTACAAAGAATGTCCAGAACGTTCCCATATTAAGAAAATCGTGCTTATCTGCTAAAATCTTATCAAAACGTGGATCTTTCGGGTCATATAAATACTCATGAGTCCATTCAAAAATATCATGTCTGAAGAATATAAACATCACTAATAAAAGCCCAAGAAAAAGAATAATATTCATGGCCATTGCCAAAGGTATTTTCTGAATCTGAATCTGCCAACCGCCCCAAGCTATTGTAGTTGCAGCAAGAAAAAACATAGCAGCTAGTGCTATATAAAATCCGAAATAGAATGCATTATAAATATTAGCTATAACTGCTAGACCTACTGTTGCATGTTTTTCTTCATGTGTTGGTGCCGCATGAGCTTCTGTAGTATTCGCAGATGCATGTTCCTGCACCTTTGAAACTGCTTCATGAGCTGCGCCATGCATTTCAGCAGAAGCCGAACCGTCGTTAAAGAAGAACACTCCTAAAAATAAAAGCAACAGACCTATCCCAAAAGTTATGAAAAGTTTTTTCTGTGTGCCCGAATCAAAAACGTATGTATTCATTGCGAGAATCTGTTTAATTATTATTTTGTTTTAGTACTATCCATCTTTACAGCAGACGACATAGAAGCACCTTGTAAAGACTTTACATAATTTAATACCAACCATCTTTCTCTGTGGTCTAGTTGACTGGCATAAGAACCCATCATATTCTTACCGTACATCAATGTATGATAACGCTGTCCCTCAGGTTTAGACAGCAAAGGTTCTGTTAGGTAAGACGGAGGAGGAGGAAATTTCTGTATTTGAACCAGATATCCCTGACCATCGCCTTTTTCTCCATGACAGATAGCACAATTTACCGTAAAAAGATGCTTCCCTTCCCCTTCTATTTCTTCTTTTGTAAATACAAATGGATCTTTGATAAACGTTGCTGATTTTTCATATTCAGATTCAGCAAGAGGATAAAGATACTTTCCTCTACCTACACTCCCATCAGGAGCTAATTGGTCAGATTTTCCATCCTTAAATATTGGATTTGAAGAACCCGCGTCATAGGCAACAGATTTTGCCATATCCGGCATGTACCATCTTCCAGGTTGCTTAGGATCTCTAATGCAGGATATACAGCCTAACACCAAAGCAATTATTATAATTTTATCTTTATTCAACATGTTATACTTCTTTTTGATAAACTTCTATTGCACCTTCTTTTTTTAATAAATCACTTACCTCTGATACATAAGCAGAAGTTTTGCTATTATCCAATTCAAATGTTAAAGCAAATAAATGATCCGTAGTGCGCTCATCTATAATTTTTGGCTTCTTACCAGGCCACAGCTTACACAAATAGTAAAAGGAAACGGTCATACCAATAGCTGAAAAAAGCACGGTATGCTCAAAGACAATTGGAATATAAGCTAACAAGCCAAAAAATGGCTTACCTCCCACATTGGTAGGATAGTTAAACTTATTAATAAAGGTAATCATACTAAGTGCTACCGTAAGTCCGGTTGCCCCAAAAAAGAATCCTGCGGTATGCAAACGCGTAGGCTCCAAACCTAACTCATGCTCTAAACCATGAACAGGAAAAGGTGTGTATGCGTCTGAAATCTCATAACCTGCACCGCGAATGTCTTTAACTGCATGCAATAAGACATCATCGTCATCGAAAATTCCTACTAAGTATTTTTTTGTATCGCTCATATTTTGAAGATATAGAGTATTTTATTAATCCCAGGTTCCTGCCGTTGTAGTTGTATTTTGATAAACCTCTTGACTTTTTACTTCTTCCAGCTGTTTTGATCTATACTGATCTCCTGAAATCTTAAGAATAGATTTAACTTCAGCTATTGCTATTGCTGGGAAGAAGCGACAGAATGACAAGAATAAAGTCATGAATATTCCCATTGTACCCACAAAGATTCCTATTTCTACCCAAGTTGGAGAGTAATACAACCAACTAGATGGAAGATAGTCTCTGTGAAGAGATATTACGATAATCACAAATCGCTCAAACCACATACCAATATTAATTAGAATTGACATCACGAAAGTGAGCGCAATATTTCTTCTGAATTTTCTTATCCAGAAAACCTGAGGAGAAACTAAATTACAGAACATCATACTCCAATAAGCCCACCAATAAGGTCCAAAAGCTCTGTTAGCAAATGCGTATTGTTCATACTGATTGCTGGAATACCATGCTGTAAAAATTTCAGTAAGATATGCTATCCCCACCATTGTACCGGTAAGCAAAATAATCTTGTTCATAGACTCAATATGAGCCAATGTTATATACTCTTCCAAGCCCATAATAGATCTGGCTATTAACATCAGGGTTAGTACCATTGCAAAACCAGAAAATATCGCACCCGCTACGAAGTATGGAGGCATGATGGTTGTATGCCAACCAGGAACTACAGAGGTAGCAAAGTCGAAGGAAACTATGGTATGTACAGAAAGTACTAGAGGAGTAGAAAGACCTGCTAATATTAAAGATAAAGACTCCCAACGTTCCCAATGTTTTGCTGTACCAATCCAACCAAAACTTAAGAAATTGTAAAATTTCCATCTGCCTGGTGTCTTCGACTGGTCACGAATAGTTCCAAAGTCAGGAACTAAACCTGTATACCAAAACAGAAGAGATACTGTGAAATAAGTTGATATCGCAAATACGTCCCAAAGTAATGGAGAATTGAAGTTCACCCAAAGTGGTCCTCTTGTATTTGGATAAGGGAAAATGAAAAATGCATCCCAAACTCTTCCCATGTGGAAAATAGGGAATAAACCCGCGCAAATTACGGCGAATATAGTCATTGCCTCAGCTGCTCTATTTACACCTGTACGCCATTTCTGACGGAACAATAACAAGATAGCAGAGATTAAGGTACCCGCGTGACCGATACCAATCCACCAAACGAAATTCGTAATATCCCAAGCCCAACCTACTGTCTTATTTGCACCCCATGTTCCGATACCGAAACAAACTTCCCAGGCTAAACAAAAAACACCAAAAGATGCCACAACAGCAGAAATAGAAGTCCAGAATAGCCACTTGGGTTGTACTTTTCCTGTGGTTGACTTCACAATATCGTTCGTAACGTCTTTATAGGTTTTATTACCTAGTATTAACGGTTCCCGAATGGGTGATTCAAAATGACTTGACATATACTTTAGTTATACTACTTACTAATTAAATTATATTTCTTCGTTTTGGATAAAACCCCTTACAGGCTCTTCCGCTTTATTCCTAACTTTTACCTGATATCCTACTGCTGGAAGGAAATGTTGTTCTTCAAAGATGAAATAGTTTCTTCCACTCTTATCGAATGTTTTTGCCAAAACACTTTCCTTATTATTTTGATCTCCAAATATAAGTGCGTTAGTAGGACATGCCGTCTGACAAGCAGTTCTTACTTCTCCATCTTTCAATGTACGACCTTCTTTTTTAGCATTTAATTTACCTTCTTGGATACGTTGCACACAGAAAGAGCATTTTTCAATTACCCCACGTGTACGTGTAACTACATCAGGATTTAATACCATTCTAGTAAGATCTTCAAACATGTAAGACTGAGCCTCTGTGTCTGTGAATGAACGCTTACCGTCATTGAACTTTCCAAAACTGTCTGTTCCTTGATAATCTAGCCAGTTAAATCGACGAACTTTATACGGACAGTTGTTTGCACAATACCTCGTACCAATACATCTATTGTAGGCCATTTGATTCAATCCATCTGAACTGTGATTGGTAGCATTTACAGGGCACACGTTTTCACATGGTGCGTTGTTGCAATGCTGGCACATCATTGGCTGGAAAGAAACATCTGGATTGTCTGGATTGCCATTATAATATCTGTCTATACGCAGCCAATGCATTTCCTGGCTTCGGTAAACCTGACGTCTACCAACAACAGGAACATTATTTTCAACACTACACGCTACAACACAAGCTCCGCAACCAATACATGCATTTAAATCTACAGACATACCCCAATGATGACCTTGCGAATAATCGTTTGGCGTATATGCATCATAAAGGGAGTGTAATTCTTCTTTTATTTTCTCTCTGTCTTCGTTACCAGCATTCTCATTCTTCTGGAAATCTTTTAGGGTAGTTTCTTTAACTACCATTCCTCTGTAACGTAACTTTTTACCAGGAAGCTTATTATCTTCCATCAATGTATGGTAGGTCTGATTTAAACCCAACTCATACATTTTATCAGTTAGCTCCAGAGTAGCACCATCTAAAGTATATGCAGCAATGCCATTATTTGATTTTACAAAAGAATAAACATTTTTTCCAACCATATCTCCAGCACGTCCTGCTCTTTCTCTTCCATATCCTAAAGCAATAGCGATAGTATTAGTAGCCTGACCAAACTGAACTACTACAGGTAATTCTATTGTCTTTCCATTCAATGTAACTTTTGCAACCGGTACCCGCTTATCCGCAGGCATAACATCTAGACCTTTTTCCTTAGCATAAGAATATGGTATACATACATAATTATCCCAAGTTACTTTTGCAATCGGATCCGGTAATTCCTGTAAGAAGGGATTATTTGCATGCGCACCATCACCTATAGATACTTTCTCATAGAAATAAACTTCCATGCCTTTTGGGGCAACTATAGAAGTTTTTACAGCAGCTATAGTAGCCGCTACATTAGCGCTAGGCCCTCCTACTGATGAAACATTGCTAAAGAATCCTGACTGAACGCCAGGCTGATAGCTACCACCTGTAAGTGCAGCTATTTCACTCTGTACGAATGTTCCTATTGGAGTGGTATCACCAGCCCATAACATTAATGATTCCTGAGCCTGACGAGTATCAAATAGCGTAACTATAGTAGGCTGAACGAATCCATAGCATCCCGTCTTTGGAGATATAATATCCCAAGATTCCAGGTAGTTTGAATTTGGACAAACATACTGACAAAATTGAGCTGATTCATCAGTTCTGTCTGCTGTTGAAACAGATAATTCTGCCTTCTTAATAGCCTCTTTAAAAATATCTGAATATGGTGTATTATATATAGGATTTGAACCTAACAGTATAATTCCTTTATAGGAACCACTCTTCAAATCATTTGCTAGCGTAGCCAATGCTTCGTCGTTTCCTGATTTAAGATTGTAGGTATTAGCAGTATCAATAGTGCTACCATAATTACCAAGGATTCCGTTAATAGCGTTTACAAGTAATTGAATATCTAAATCATTTGTACCAGATAGCACCACTGATTTACCTTTAGTTGCCAATAATTCTTTAGCAACCTTAGCTATTCCTTCGTTAGTTTTAGCATCTGCCAATGACTTAACACCTGTTACCGTACCGCCAATAGCAGCCAATAAATTAATCAAAGCCTGTTTCTCTTCTGAAGGATTAACAGGATATCTATAGTCAGCACTAGCTCCGGTCATGGACATAGTAGACTGGAACTGATGGTGACGCGACATTTGTGGATGCTCCTTAGAAGGCACACGTGTTGCAATGTATTTCTTAGCATTCTCAATACTGGAGATACCTGTACCTAAAAAATCTGCATTAAAGCCAACGATAACATCTGCTTTATCGAAATTAATTGATGGGATTATAGCTGACCCTAAACTTATCTGATTGGCCTTTCTGGTAGCATAATTAGAAATTGCATCATAACTCACCACGGTAGTGGAAGGATATTTAGCAACAAACTTTTCTATTGCTTTTTTAGTAATTGGAGATGCAATAGTACCTGTTACTAAAGCGATCTTACCTCCACTCTGGGTGATAGCAGAAAGCTTATTGGTTATCTCTGCATCTACCGTTTTCCAGTCTGACTTCTTATTTTTAATAGTTGGTGTAGCTAGTCTGGTAACATCATATAAATTCAGAACGGATGCCTGAGCTCTTGCAGAAGTACCTCCCAAAGTAAGTGGAGCATCTGCATTACCTTCAATCTTTATCGGACGACCTTCACGAGTCTTTACCAAAACACTTACATAGTCGCAACCATCACAAAAGGTAGAAGCAAAATAATCAGCAACACCAGGAACAACTTCCGGTACGGCCTTTCTAGTATCTATAGTATATGGTATAGCTTTATTAGTAGGTATTTTACAAGCCGACGCCAATGCTGCTACAGAGACACTAAATCCCATCGCTTTAAGAAAATCACGACGATTAGTTCCGCCATTTTCTTCGCCTTCATTAGTATCCACTTCGTAATTGAATTCCTTCGAAGCCTGCTCTTTATATTGAGGAGTTTCATTTAATTCATCCAGACTGGTCCAATATTTTTTGTTACTCATTTATATAATGTTAACGTTTTTACTTTTCTATCTCAATAACGCTTCTTGCGTAAATCTTTATTAATAGTGACATTTTTGACACTCTGTACCACCAATATCCTCAACAGTAACCTTTGCCTTAGTTCCTTTCTTCAGCTCTTGCTGATATTTTTGGAAAACAGAGTAATACTTATTTTCTGAAAACTTCACTTCTGTTTGTCTGTGACAGTTTATACACCATCCCATAGAAAGAGGAGCAAATTGCTTCATCACTTCATATTCTTCAACCTTTCCGTGGCAGGTCTGACACTTAACACCTCCTACCTTTACGTGTTGAGAGTGGTTAAAATAAACATGATCAGGAAGGTTATGAATCTTAACCCACTCAATGTTTTTAGGGGCTTTAACAAACTTCTGCTGATCAGGATCCCATCCGGCATAGCTATAAATCTTACTGATTTCATCCTTGCCGTATTTTGGTCCTTGTTGAACATATTTATGACAATTCATACAAATCTGTGTACCCGGTATGCTAGCATGACGACTCTTCTCTACAGCTGTATGGCAATACTGACATTCAATCTTATTCTGACCAACGTGTAAAGCATGAGAGAATTTAATAGGTTGATCAGGCTCATAGCCTTGTGAACGACCTAAATCTATCGCACCGTTAAATATGTTAAATACTAAAAGTATCGAACCAATTAAAAGCAACACCTTAAATGTTTTCCTGTTAAATATTTTCTTATCTAAAGAAACATCCTCTACCTTTTCACCTGCCTTTTCTCTGATAACCTTATCTAACTTAGAGGTTACATTAAAGAGTAATAATGCTAAAACCAAGAGGAATGATATGAGCATGTAGACATACCAATCTGATGAACCCTTATCGCTTGTAGCCGGAGCAGTACCAGCTGCAGGCGCCGGAGCTGCTTCAAAAGGCAAAGCAACACCTGCAGATTTAGCCTTTACATAGGTAAGGATATTTATAATCTGATCGTCAGACAACTGAGGAAATGCAGACATCACTGACTTATTGTACTCATTAAAGATCTTATTCGCATAAGGATGTCCACTTGCTATAAGTTTCTGTGAGTTCTTTACCCAGGCTATAATATCTGCTGAATTTTCCCATCTATCCCAAACGCCCGCCAAAGCAGGACCTACAACTTTCTTATCTACAGCGTGACACGAAGTACAGTTCGCTTTGAACAATTCCATACCCTGTTTAGCCTTATCTATAGCAGCAGCATCTGATGGGTTTACATCAGGAACAGCAACAGCAGAATAAGAATTGGTAGAAAGAGTTAGTGATAAAAAAAGTGCTATTAATGTGAGGATACCTCTGATTGATTTACAAGAATGCATTCTGTGACTTATTTTTTCTCGGTTGCAAATATAGTATTCGTACTTTTAGCTAGTACTTGTTGTGGATAATTCTGCTATTTAGAATGAATTTAAATAAAATACAAGTATTTGATAATCTATATTTTAAATATAGCCAAAGAGCACCTAAGGGAAGAATTTAATGTTGACTTAACATTTCTTTGCGTTTTCAGAATAATTGTAAAAAGATTGCAAAATCTATCAAAAATGTAAGCATCATTTTATCTATTTTGGGTGTTCAATTTTTATCAGACCTGAATACACCAAAAGCTTTATGGAAATAGATATCATTAAAAAATATTTCCCTGAAATAAAAGAAACACAATTCCAGCAAATAAAACAGCTACTCCCAATATATGCGACCTGGAACGAAAAGATTAACGTGATTTCCAGAAAAGATACCGCTAATTTTTATGAACGTCATGTTCTACATTCCCTATCAATTGCAAAAGTAATTTCCTTTGAAAAAGGGGCAAAAATCTTGGATATTGGAACAGGTGGTGGATTCCCAGGTATTCCACTTGCTATCCTTTTTCCTGAGGCAGAATTTACACTCATTGATTCAATAGGAAAAAAAATACAAGTAGTGAATGAGGTAGTTAAAGAATTAGATTTAAAGAATGTACAAACCCAAGTTGTAAGAGCAGAAAATCTAAAAGAAGACTTTGACTATATCGTAACAAGAGCTGTTGCAAAGACTGCTGACCTATTGTATTGGAGTAAAAATAAAAATGCTAAAAAAATAATCGCTTTAAAGGGCGGCGACTTAAAAGATGAACTGTCTGTTGTTCAAAAGAATATTCGTCTAATAGCATTGAAAGATTTCTTTGAAGAAGATTTCTTTGAATCTAAAAAGATTGTTATTTGCAGCTAAAATTTTTCTTTTTTTAATTATACACCAACCCCTATTCCATAAAAATTTATAATACATTTATACCATGCTTAAAAAAATTATTCTAATTCTGATAGCATTGTTTTTATTGACAGAAACACATGCCCAGGATTCCTTAAAACGGAAAAGTGTATACAGGTATAAACTTGGGCTAGATATTCCAATAGGTCTTATTTCGCTCGGAACAGGTGCTAGCAGCCTGATACTACACAAAAAGAAAAGTGCTTTAAGCTGTGCGGCTGTGAAAGAGCTAAATGCCAATGATATCAATGTCTTTGACCGAGGTGCTGTATATCAGCATTCTAAAGCCGCTGCCATAGCCAGTGATGTCTTTCAATATACTGCTATGGCCAGTCCTGCCTTACTATTCATAGATAAAAACATACGGAAGGATTGGGCTACTGTAATGCCCATATGGGCAGAGACCGCAGCATTAACAACTGCTCTGACATTATTTACCAAAGAGCTATCACATAGAAATAGACCGTACGTTTACACAGAAGAATTTAAAAATAATTGTAACGGTACAGATGCCAGTAAGAATGCAACCTCTTCTTTTTTTTCCGGCCATACCAGTATTACCGCAGCCAGTACTTTTTTTATAGCAATGGTCTATTCCGATTATCATCCTGATTCAAGATGGAAACCACTGATATGGACAGGTGCAGCTATTCTTCCTGCATTAACCGCAATAACAAGGTATAAAGCTGGAAAACATTACTGGACAGATGTAATTACAGGGTATGCTGTAGGTGCATTGGTAGGCACGCTAACCCCTTATCTCCATCGTCGTGAATTCAGAAGGAAATAAACTATTTATTGTTCCACACATACACCCTGTTTCCTTCAGTTGTTATAGTATAGGCATCTGCAAAAATTGATGAAAAACTTTTGGAAAACTGATAATTCTCAATTTTGCTATGGAGCGAATCTTCCATCTTTGAGTAGAGCAATAATCCATTATGTTTAACTAGATTTTTTAGCAGGAAAAGAAACTCTTGCTGCATAAACTGAACAGGTGTTTTATCCTCTATAAAAACATCAAAAACCACCAAATCAAATGCATCTATGCAGTTTTGTGTAAAATACAATGCATCCGTACAACGAAATTCTACTTTTTCCTGAAGTGCTGGATTAAGGTATTTCTTTGCTAATTCAATAACTACCTTATCTGCATCTAATGCAGTAATATTTTTTATCGAAGTATTATTCCTCAATAAATCTACTATACTGCCTAAACCAAAACCCAGAATCAGAACCTTTTCAGTTGTTCTCTTTTCAATATGTAAAGCCTTAAAGACAGTTGAAAAAGAGGTGTATTCATTACCAAAAGAATAGATTGCATCTTGCGTAGATAACTTGTACTGACCTTTGTGAATAGAAACCGTAAGCTCGCCACTCAAATCACTTTTTCTCTTTTCTAAGGTAAGATCAAAGAGATAACTAGCTATTTTTTTGAATACACTAACCACCTGCACTACTTGGTTTTCTTCTTGGATTTTTTCGGCTTCGGATCAGAACTATTAATATCCTTAGGATCGAAAGATTGAACACCATCACTTGTATCGGACTTCTGACCTTGTAGTGTATCCCGAGACTGTTCCGATGCTGAATTTAACTCAGGAGTGACAATAGTATCTTGCTTAGTAACTGGAGCCACAGATGAATCTATAATTAGCGTATTATTTTCCACTTGGGGTATCGAATCCTTTGCAGGCTCAGTTACTTTTACTTCCGACTTAAACAATGAATCCTGAGTAGAACTTATTACGACAGGTATATTGATTTCCTCTTCTTTCTTTATCTCCTCTGGAATGGAATCTTTTGATGACTTTGATACTTCTACTCCCGAATCAGCCAATGAATCAAGCATAGGAGTTGATATGACAATTGAATCTACAGCTACATCCTGCTCTTCCGTGCCCTTAAGAGTATCTATCGGAGTCTGCATCGATTCAGGCACAAGCGAAAATCTCTTCTTTGGTTTTTGTTTAAACTCAGTGGAAACATCAACGGGAGATTCTTCAGTAGGATTGGAAGGCTGTTGAATTTCAGGTAACGTATCCTCTGTCTTATTTATTATCGTATTGTCAATAATTGATTTTATAGACTTACTGCTATCTAACCCTGTATTCCATCTCCATCTAAAATCCTCCATTCGTGTCACAAAATCATCTCGCATCATATTATCAACAGGCATGAACTCAAAGACTTTATTTTTACCTTCTTTATAAACACGTTCCGCATCTTTAAAAAGTGTAATTGTATTTTGCAAATCTACATTGGAAGATGCAATACCCATCTGGTCACCTTTAATCTTAAAGAATAACCAATCCTTATTTTTATTTTGCAGATAAACATTAATAAAATCTGTTTCATTACCATACCCCATCTCTATATAAGCATCGTATTGACGTTGCACTACCTCCCCGCCAAAAATAGCGAGACTTACGGGCTCCATACTCTTGAAGGATGCTTCTATTGAATCCCACAGAAACTTAGTACCAGTTATGAGAAGGTTATAATCCAGACTTGCAGGAACAAACATATTATCAGAGGTATAAATCTCTGCAATCAATCTATTTGACTCTACTGTATCTTTCGTCAACACAGACAATGTCCTTTGAATTACCTTATTACGCTTATAGGATGAAAAATCAGCAATAGCAGCAGCTGATGAAAACTGATTCATAATTATACTTGCTATCGCAGGTTGCATAAAGAATTTAATCGCTAAGTCAGCATTAATTTCTAATTTCTGTTGATCAGGTCTGAAAGAAAAACTCCCCACTGTAGTAACCTTACAAGGCCCCATATTAAAACCCATTCCAATCTCTCCAACAGCTTGCATCCCCTTTGTTGTTTCATTATACTTCAGACAAGAAGTGCGCGCATATTGAGTTCTAAAAGCATTCTCATCTCCAAATACAACTGTATTCTCCTCCGTTTTGCTAAAAGTTAGAGAACTCTTTATATTCATAATCTCCGCATCATCTGCATTATGTTTATCCTGAAGAATTACAGAATAAAATTCAAGGTTACTTTTATCTAACATCAGGCCAACAAAAAGACTATTATTCGCTTTACTGAGGATACTATCTATATTAACCGATGGATTCTTGGGATCTAACAATTGCACATTAGCAATCCAGTCACTTGTATTATTAGCAATTTCAATTTTAACTGAACCATCGAGGAAGATATCTTTATGCTTGGAATCAAAATCAAATTTTCCTTTATAAAAAATCTTATTATCCAACTTGAAATTTGCATCCTCTTCAATAGAAGTTTTAGCAATAGTATATACTTTACTCCAGTCTCTTTGTTCTGAAGGCTTCTTGCCTTTCTTATTATCTGTAAGCGGAATTCCTTTATATGGATTATTGACACTAATCTCTGCAATAGGCACTTTCTCTATAGTCCCATTATTCATTTTAAAATAATAATTTCCAGTTCCGATAAATTGATTTCTGCCTTCTATAGTCACTTCAGCATCTCTTACTGTATGAAAAGAGCTATCTGCATTAAATATAATTAAGGCATTTTTCAATGGTCTTACTGCTCCGTTCTCGTCAATGAAAATTTGTCCGCTATCAGGTATAATTTTGGAGTCTGCCAGTAATAACTCATTAATACCTGCAAACTGTATCGATTTTTCTTTAAGATTCAATAGCGCTTCAGCAGTAACAAACTTCAATGAATCCTTAAGGGGATCCGTAGAGAGCAGGAAGAATTTTACTCCAGCTGAAGCTGCATTTAGTGTAAGTATATTATTCGAAATGTCAAAGTGTAGGAATTTAGGATTAGCCAAATAATTAAACGACTGCAGAGGAATAGTATCGTTTTTATTAAACTCTATATCTGCCAACTTCTTCTCTAAATTAAATATTGCATTAACATCATTAGAAGCCAATAAAGGTTGCCCATCATCTGTTGAAAGATTCAACTTACAATTTTTCGCCTCAAATTCTGTTGCATTAAATCTTATATCCTTAGACTCCAGCTTGGTATGATTTAAGGAAAGCATTCCAAATCCATTGAGATGTTTATTATTCAGTATTAATTTCCCATCAAAGTCAATAGTACTATTATACATACTAAACTTCTCTTCTTTACCGGGTGATATGACCAATGAATCTTTTGGAACATTCCAAATAAAAGAAGATTGATTGATATTGGTTTGTGGTAAATCGAAAGATTTACTCTCTAGTATACGGACACTATCCAATTGCGAATACACGCTATCCAGAAAGAAGAAAGTTGTATCCGCATATAACATAGCTGAACCAAATTCAAAAAAACCCTTCCCTGTCAGTCCGCTACCATCTAACTTAAGGGAAGCCGTATATTTTCCTTTATTGCCAAAGAGATTAAACCCATCAGCATCAGTTTCCAGGCTCAACCCAAAAGATTTATCACCCTGAAGTTGTAGTCCAGACTTGATTGGCTCAAATATACCGCCAGAAATCAACTGACCGTCTAACTGCAAATTCTCTGTGTTAATTTCACCTAGACTATCCAACTCAAAGGGATAGACTTGATAGTAGAATTTATCTTTATTGTATTTATCTCCATTAGGACCTTTATCATAAGCTACCTTGGCCGTATCTCCACTAGTAAAGTATGGATATTTCTTATCATTATTGGTGCCCGATTTATTATCCGGTGCTGCAATATGTAGTGAGCCCGTAATATTTTGTAAAGGTGTTTTAGATCTAATTAACTTAACCTCACCTCTTTCATTTGGCTTACCATCTCCCTCCGGAACGTAAATTACCATAGAATCAACATTCTTCATGTTGAAGGAATAACTATCATAATCAAAGTCTACCTGCTTGGCTACAAAATCAAATTTACCCACCTGAATCTTACCACCCAGAGTCATCACTCTGTTTTTACCAATCCTAACCGTATCATTAATTGGAATAAACTTCACTCCTGACTTTGTACTCATATTAATTTCTTCGACACCATATATCTCCAGAATATTTGTCCGGATATCCATCTTCGCATTCAAAACTCTTTTAAAAGAAGCAAACTTTATAAAATCATAATCCTGTTTACCACGTGCTGCTAATGCCTGATTAATTAATTTATCCTTGACTTCAATATTTTTTAGTTTTGGATCATAGCTTATATAACCATCCTCCATCAAACGGAAGAATACAGGCTGAGTAGCAATAAAAGGTGCTCCTGGATTAATATCTAATGCCAGAGCTACGGCATCTACGTAGCGACTACTACCGCCTTCAATAGTTCTGTAAATTTTATCAATTGGACCTTGCTCAAAAGTTCCTTTATATTTATTCTCCAGATTGGGTTGATAATAGTTGAACGATTCAATAATAGCCGGTCTATCACCGGAAAGCGTAATCATACTAAATTTTATAACCGTACTATCAAGATTCCATTTCAACTCATCTATGTACAAGAACATTTTATGATACTCACTAGTAAAAGGTTGCTTAGATAATGGCTTTACATCTCTATACACTTTGACATCCTTTGTTTTTGAAGTATAGGTAAAATTTACATATGGATGTGAAATAGTATTATCCTCCAGGAATATCATAAGACTGGCATCCTCTATATTAATATCTTTAAAATCTTTAATTTGAATTCTATTTGCCGAAACACGTACTAATTCCTTTCCATCCCTTCCGGATAAGGATAATTTTGCCAGCGCAGTGTCAGATCCAACACCATAAATATTAGTGCTCTCCAACTGAAAGCCTCCACTAAATTTCACCTCTTTTCCTAAAGTATTAAAATCTATATCATTACTGTAGGAACGAAATTTTGGATATAATCTTTCTTGCGATTTAGCTTGCAATAATTTATCCGTATACACCCCTAATATAGGCTTAGACAACACCGGCTTAAAAGTAAAGTTGGCAGAGTCTATATTTATATCCGACTTAGAAAAATCTATCTGATGATTTCCGAAATTTACAAAGTTATTTATTGCATCAAATCCATTGCGCTGTAGAGAAATACTGCCTTTAGAACCTACCCATAAATTTTCTAAAGGATAGTATTTGCCACTTGCATCTTTTATTGTCAATGTATCTACCGTTGACATGCCTATTAAATCCGTCTTGGAAAAGCTATATACTGGCTTATCATCCATCAGATCTACTGAAAAATCACCTGTAGCCTTCCACGCATTAGTATTTGTATAATAAACAGCATTCTGTGTGTATAAATTAGTGAGGTAGTTTAGATAGGTTGTAAACTCCTTTAGATTGCCTTGTTTTGATTTATCAATCAACAACTGAAGAATATCAAAATTTTTATCAATAGAGGTAGCATTAACTTTAGTAACATCCAGTGTAGTCAATAAGGAAGCAAATTGTAAAAATATTGGATATGCTGATGCCTTCTTTAACAGCATGGACTGCGAAATCCCTTTTATCTTAAAAAAATAAATTGAAGCTTTTCCAGAAGTAATTATTGTCGGGAATTTATCAGATATCTCTTTACAATCATCACGTGTACATGTTTTTAAAAGCTCCGCATATGCTTTGCCAAATCCTGTATTATCATTTGGAAACTCCTTTGGATATTGTGCCAAGGAAAGCTGACAAATCAGACACAGCAAACTTGCAAAAAAAAATGATTTATGCATTATTCAGATGATTTTTTTAATAGAATACAATCCCAATTATTGGAAGATGTTCGATAGGTGGCTGATAAGCCATATGACATAGCCTTATCTAAAATAAGTTTTGCATCTTCCGAATAAAAGCCTGATATTAAGAGACAGCCATCCTTTTTCAGAATCGAAGCGAGCACATCCATATATTCCAATAGGAAATTTCGATGTATATTGGCGAGTACGCTATCAAAAGTATCTCCTAAAAACTGATTAATTTCTCCCAATACTGGTTGTACGACGGATGCCGAATTTAAAACTATATTTTCTCTGCAATTTTCATAACACCACGTATCATTATCCAAGGCAATACAACTGGATGCTCCCATTTTTTCTGCCAATACAGCAAGGATACCCGTTCCGGATCCACAATCTAATACCTTCTTCCCCTTAAAATCCAGAAGTCTCATTTGCTGCATCATCTGAGCTGTAGTTGGATGATGCCCCGTGCCAAATGACATCTTAGGCTCTATAATAATCTCATGTTCCACCGCTCTATTTTCCGGATGAAATGTTGCACGAACCAAAACAAAATCATCTATCAGAAGAGGCTGAAAACTTCGCTCCCACTGCTCATTCCAATTCTTATTTTCCAGTATTGTTTTTTCATAACTTGTATCAAAATTATCGCAAACCTCTTTTATATAGGGTTCAGCTTCTTCTACACCTTGTTCTGTGATATAGATGGATAGATGTAGCTCACCTTCCTCAATGCCTTCCAGCTCTAAAGCATTGAACAAACCACTGAAGTCTTCCTTATCAATGTCTTCTGGATATGGAATGTGAAAGATATATGTCATATTTTAAGGATTATTGCTTAATCTCTGCTCTAATAATTTCTGAAAACTCATCCGCCTTTAGAGAAGCTCCACCTACTAATCCTCCATCAATATCAGGACAAGAGAACAGATGTGAAGCGTTTTTTGCATTGACGCTGCCACCATAGAGAATAGTAGTTTTATCTGCAACCTCAGCATCGTAAGCTTCTTCAATAGATTTTCGTATGAATAAATGCATTTCTTGCGCTTGCGCCGGAGTAGCTGTTTTACCTGTACCTATAGCCCAAACAGGCTCATAAGCTATAACTACATTTTTGAAATCTTGTGGAGAAAGCTGAAAAACACAATCTTTCAACTGCTGCTTTATCGTCAAAAAATGTTCTTCTTTTTCTCTTCGCTCTAACGTTTCCCCACAGCAGAAAATAGGCATCATTTCATATTTAAGTACCTGGTTTAATTTCCGCAATAATGAAGTGTCGGACTCTAAAAAATAATGACGGCGTTCACTGTGACCTATAATCACATACTTAGTCCCTAGAGAGGCTAGCATCTTTGCGGAAACCTCTCCTGTATAAGCACCTTCTTCATGCTCACTACAATTTTGAGCAGCATTACGAAAGAAAGGATATTCAGAAAACCGAGAAGAACAGTAGTGAATAAAAGGAAAAGAAGCAGCAATAACTACCTGTTTCTCTTCCGATAAATTATACTCCGGATAGGCTGCAAGCAATTCATCCAATAAGGCTGATGCCTCTTCTTTAACCAGATTCATTTTCCAGTTACCTGCTATTATCTTTTTTCTAGTCATTATAATATTCGCTATACCCCTACCCTAATTATTTCTCCAACCTAAGTTCTTTTGTAGCTTCAAAGATATGTGTCAATATAGCTTTATCCTGAACGGAAAAATCTACCCCCCTGCGCTCCATTACACGCTCAGCAACTTCAAACATCTTTTCTAATTTAAAGTCCTGAAATCCTTCCGCACCTCCCCATGAAAAATCCGGGATAAACTTAGAAGGAAACCCCCCTCCAAAAATATTTGCCCCTACTCCAGCTACTGTACCAGTATTAAACATAGTATTTATTCCCGACTTAGAATGATCTCCCATAATCAGCCCCAGGAATTGCAGTCCACTATTGATATAATCCTTAGCTGCATAATTCCACGCGCTTACATTGCCATAATTATTCTTTAGATTAGAATTATTGGTATCCGCCCCCAGATTACACCACTCTCCTATCACAGCATTTCCCAAAAATCCATCATGTGCTTTATTACTAAATGCAAACAGTACTGAGTTACTCACTTCTCCCCCCACTTTACAATAAGGCCCGATAGAAGTATCTCCATATATTTTAGATTGCATCTTAAGAGTGGCATGTTTACCCAGAGAGAATGCTCCACGTATGGTGGTCCCCTCCATTACCTCACTCTCTTTTCCGAGGAATATAGGTCCTTTTGAAGCATTTAATACTGCATATTCACACTGAACGCCTTCTTCAACATATATATTCTCCCGACCTAACAGGCTATTAGTTTTAGATAGAGACTCGCTATTAGGCTGTAAATTCAATAAAGCAATATCATTGATGATTTCCTGACCATTCAGCAAGAAAACATCCCAGGTATTTCTAATCTGAATATCATGATTTACGGTATATATTGCCAAGTTATCTAATAACCATAAATCTTCTAATGTATTAATCGGAGTATCTGTTTTGAAAGCAATAACCGTGTCTTTATCTTTTAATACAGCGTTTTGGTGAAGTTTTTCTATTTCTGCAATAAGCCTTTTATCGGGCAATACCGTGGCATTTATAAATACACTATTATCCTTTTGATGATAACTATACTTAGTTTGCAGATAAGGCAATGTTAACACATCAGATACTAAGCCAAAGTATTTCTCCCACTTTTCACGAATTGTAAGAATCCCTATACGGAAGTCTGCGATAGCCCTGGTAGCAGACAAGGGCAATAAATGATTGCGTTCAATGCCATCAAAAAGTATAATGTGGTCGGTCTGCATACTGTAAAAATAAAAAAGTCGCAACGTAATATTGCGACTTTAATAGAATATCTTAAGAAAGATGCTAATTATTTTTTAGCATACTTCTTATTAAACTTATCGATACGACCTGCGGTATCCAATAATTTAACTTTACCTGTATAATATGGGTGAGATACATTTGATACCTCTAGTTTAACCAAAGGGTAATCATTGCCATCTTCCCATTTAATAGTCTCTCTGGAATTAGCACATGACTTAGCCAGGAACATATGGTCACAAGAAAAGTCCTTGAAAACTACGAATCTGTATTCTTTTGGGTGGATATCTGCTTTCATATAACAATTTTAAAATGAGATGCGAATATACTACTTATTTTGAAAATTTGAAAATTTGAACAACAGATAAATCATTTAATCTCTCAAAACACCTTTAAATACCCTAAGTAATTGATTATTAATTACTTTTTATGAATAATCTTTAATGCTCCACTCGATTTAAGTGTAGAAGTAAGCGATACATTTTGGATTTTCTTACCATCCTTAACTGTAACTGATGCTGTATTGGGCGGTTCAGTACCCAAATTGAGAGCGTTAACAACCAGATAATTATTAGTTTTCTCCAGATGCACCTGGATAATCTTCTTAACCTTAGTAAGTCGGACATTTTCTACCAAAGGCTTCTTGTTTAAATATATATCTATAGAATCTCCATCTTCAGTATATCTATCCCAATACTCTATAGTAATATCTGCACTACTTACCTCGATTTCATCCCTGACCAAAACCTGACGATTCTTTACTTCTTCAAAAGTATCAATTATCGGGGCACGCTCCTCATTCTTAGAAACGATCTTCGTCTCTGATTTGATCGGCAATATTGCCTGCTCTGCAACTGCAAGGGGTTTGGGTACAGTAGGCGATACTTGCTGAGGTTTTACCCTTAAAATATAATCTTCCCAATTCTTCTCAAATTCTGCAAGTTCATAGCTATATTTTACTTTTCTGAGGTAAGAAGACCTGAGGCACTGAAACATCTCTTTCTGAAGGTATTTTACCTTACAGGCATTATTCTTACCATTTTTATCAATCCAAGTATCCGTAAAAGTAAGTTCATTCTCATCATCGTTGAGATCCCAGGTGCCATTCAAACAATCTACCCAGCCACCACTTTCATTTTCCTTTACTAAAATAATCGTATTAATTTCCAGGTTTCTAAGCTGGCAGATAAAACCGCTAATCTGATACTCCCCAAAATAATAACCATTTGTGATACGGAGTTGAGCGGAAAAATTATTACCCTGCGAAAGTTTAGATACCGTCAATTCAACATCGTACGTGTTGTGTGTATATTGAATAAAACTACCGACCCATTTACCCTCAATTTCTTGTGTAAGGGAAAGGAAAGGAAAGGAAAATAAAAGCAGTATCAAACCTCTCATGGTCAATAAAATTAGAAAAATTTAGGAGGTAAAACTAAATAGATGTTACCAAAGATTATTAATAAACTTTAAAGAATACTTAGTAATGTCTAATCCGCCAAATTTTCAAATTCTTCAGGGTGCATCGCCTCTTTTATAAATTTGATAATTTCTTTAGCACCTCTGTTTTTTTCTGCTGATGTAAGGATGGAAGGTGGAATTGACTCCCAGTTTTCCAGCATTTTAGATTTAAAAACCTTAATATTCTTTTGTATAACCAATGTCTTCTCCCTGTCCGACTTGGTAAAGATTATAGAAAAAGGTATGTGCATTTCTCCCAGCCAATTCATAAATTCCAAATCTATCTTTTGCGGAGATATAGTTGCATCAACTAAAACAAAGACATTGAGTAACTGCTGCCTGTTAATCAGATAATAGCGTATCATCTTGTCAAACACAGCCCTTGTGGTTTTAGATACTTTCGCATAACCATATCCCGGCAAATCTACCAAATGCCAAGTCTCATCGATTAAGAAAAAATTAATAGTCTGCGTTTTTCCAGGTGTCTTTGAAACCTTTGCAAGCTCCTTCCTGTTAGTAATGAGATTAATCAAAGAGGATTTACCGACGTTACTTCTGCCTATAAACGCAAACTCCGGAATGTCCAACTTTGGACAATCGTCTGTTTTTGGAAAGGCACCAATAAATTTTGCAGAATGTATCAAGATTTGATTTTATTAATGCAAAGATGAGTACTATTTTCCATACAATATAGCAGAATGTTGTACTTTTGAACGATACTATAAAATGGGAACACCTTTAACGCCATATAATTCTTCAGAAAGCAAGAAAGAACAGGTTGCTACCATGTTTAATAATGTTGCAGGTACTTATGATTTCCTGAATCATTTTTTTTCAATGGGCATTGATAAACTGTGGCGAAGGAGACTTGTAAAACTCATAGGATTATCTCATCCTAAATCTATTTTAGATGTAGCCACAGGCACCGCAGATCTTGCCATTGCAGAAACAAGGCTACAACCGGAAAAGATTATAGGTATAGATATTTCTGAAAAGATGCTGGAAGTTGGAAGAACTAAAATAAAGCCCTATCCTTCCATTGAACTTCAGTTGGGTGACAGTGAGCAACTACAATTTCCGGATAATACTTTTGATGCAGTAAGCGTATCCTTTGGTGTAAGAAACTTTGAAAACGTACCCAAAGGGCTTGCAGAAATGCGCAGAGTAGTCAAACCCGGAGGAAAGGTATTTATTTTAGAATTTTCCAAACCCAAAAACTGGTTTATAAGGAGAATATATTATTTCTATTTTTGCAACGTTTTACCATTTATTGGCAGTTTAGTATCCAGAGATGCAAAAGCTTACAACTACTTACCTGAAAGCGTTCAACTCTTCCCGGATGGAGAACAATTTATAGAACTACTAAAAAGTGCCGGATATAAAAACATAGAATGCAAACTATTAACCTTTGGCATAAGCTCCATATATATTGCAGAAAAGTAATTCTCATTACATTTTTCCTGCTACCCTCTATAGCATTTACACAACGTAATGTTATGGAAAATGACATGAAATATGCTGCCAAACCCTATCATTTCGGTATTCACTTAGGCGCGAGCATCTCTGATTTCAAGATAAAGCAAAATGAAGCATTTGCTTTAAGCGATAGCATCCTTGGTATAAACTCCAAATTTGGATTAGGATTCGAGATTGGAGCTGTCATCAGTTATCACATCAACAAGTATGTAGAATTTCGAACAGTTCCCAGTTTCTGTTTTGCTGATAAAAATATCAGCTATGATTTCAGCGACTTGAGCAATAAAAAGAAATCCATTTCACAAATCTATTTTGATTTTCCCATAGAAATGAAGTTTAAGTCTGAACCGCTTAGAAATATTAAATTCTATGTTATTGCTGGCTTAAAATATGGTTATGATATAGGCGGAAACTTCAAAGCAAGAAAAGAGTTGGATATGCCCAAGCAACTGGCTCATGATTTTGGAGTGGACTATGGCGTAGGCATAGAGATACATTTTCCTTTATTTATCTTAAGCCCTGAGTTTAAAGTTTACAATTCTGTCCTAAATATTCACCAACAGGACAATACTTATTACCATTCCAGATTTATAAAGGGATTATACAACAGAGGATTTGCCTTTTCCGTAAATTTTGAAGGGTAAGAAATACTTTAGGATTTCTTTAAACTATCCAATCTTTCACGGATAGATGATTTTATAGTTTCCAAGGCTTCATCAAAACTGATATTATTATCTACAACGACATCACAGTCATCTTTGTAAGGATGAATATACTTCTGATAAGATGGAAAAACATGATGTTGATATCGGTACAAAACATCCTCCAATGGATAATTCCTTTCTATTTGATCGCGTCGAATTCTTCGTATTAACTTGATATGTTCGTCGGCATCAACAAATATCTTATAATCCATTAGATTGGATACATCCGAAAAATGAAAAACAAATATCCCTTCAATAACTACAATTGGTGCGGCCTTATACGTAATCAATTTAGGTGCTTCCAAAGGATTGTTATAAGTATATTCTTTTAGTACGACATCTTCGCCATTTAGCAACCTGAGCACATCCCTATGATACTCTTCTTCTTTAAAAGACTCCGGTAAATCAAAATTAACCTCCTCATTAACATCCACATGTTGTTCTTCCCTGGGTTTGTAATAATTATCCTGACTCAGAATACATAATTCATCCAGTGAGAAGCTCTTTGCCAATTCTCTAACTAAAGTAGTCTTACCACTACCGCTACCTCCAGATATACCGATTATGAATGATTTCTGCTCCATGTTGTTTAAAAAAATATATCTCAAAACTAATCAATCGGAAATATCTTACCTATTTTTAAGACAAATTTTTATATGCAACTTTTAGACGGTAAAAAAATAGCTCAGGAGATCAAGGAAGAGATTGCCGCAGAAGTACTAAAAATAAAGGGAAGAGGCAGAAAAGCCCCTCATTTAGCTGCAATCCTCGTGGGAGATGATGGTGCCAGTCAAACTTATGTAAACAGCAAAGTCAAATCCTGTGAAGAAGTAGGATTCAAGTCTACGCTCATTAAATTAAAGAAAGATATCACCCAAAATGAGCTCATTACACAGATCAATCTATTAAATAATGATGATTCTGTTGATGGATTTATTGTGCAACTTCCTCTTCCAAAACATATTAACGAAGAAAGGATACTATTATCTATTGCTCCTGAAAAAGATGTAGATGGCTTTCATCCTGTAAATGTCGGAAGAATGACATTAAATATGCCCGGATATATCCCAGCAACACCAAAGGGTATACTAGAAATTATTAAACGTTACAAGATTGAGACTGAAGGAAAACACTGCGTAATAATAGGAAGGAGCAATATTGTTGGTCTGCCCATGAGTATTCTAATGGCCAGGAAAGGATATCCAGGAAACAGCACAGTAACATTATGTCACAGTAAGACCAGGAAT
Organism: Sphingobacteriales bacterium; assembly: GCA_947460245.1. GTDB lineage: Bacteria > Bacteroidota > Bacteroidia > Chitinophagales > JADIYW01 > JADJSS01. Next base: position 37,245 of record CANHGL010000003.1, on the reverse strand, counting down.
TTATCAGAAGAAACCCTTAAAGCAGATATTATTATCGCAGCCTTAGGTCAAAAAGAGTTCCTAAAAGCTAATATGGTAAAAAAAGGTGCAGTTGTAATTGATGTAGGCATTACCAGGATAGAAGATAAAACGAGAAAATCAGGTTATAGACTTTTGGGCGATGTCGATTTTGAGGAAGTCAGTAAAAAATGCAGTTATATTACTCCAGTTCCAGGCGGCATTGGAATTATGACCGTAGTATCCTTGCTACAAAACACCTTAAGTGCAGCAAAGGAAGAGTATTATGAGAAAACATTGCGTTTTAGCGTAGATGAGGATTTCTTACCATAAAGTAAGGATTTAACAGATCCTCCCTATTGTAGTTTAACGGCTCTCCATTGTCAAATCTTACGACTTCAGCACCGGCCTCCGTAGCTACTATCTGACCTGCACAAGTATCCCACTCCATAGTTGGACCAAGCCTTGGATAAACGTCCGCCTTACCTTCAGCAATCAGACAAAATTTCAGAGAACTTCCAGCGCTAACAAACTCTACCTGAGCGAATTTAGCTTTCTGGTCTTCAACATATTTTAATAGATCGGGAGTCTGGTGAGAACGGCTGCCTACAATCTTTAGGATTCCATCTTTAGCCAATGTTCTAATATGCAAGGGAGATACAATACCATGCTCTAATCTATAGCTACCCTTTCCTTTTTCTGCATAATAAGTTACGCCAGTAACTGGAACATGCACTACACCTAATACCGGAAATCCATCTTTTACGAGTGCAATATTTACCGTAAACTCTCCATTTTTTTTGATAAATTCTTTAGTTCCATCGAGGGGGTCAACCATCCAACAAGAAGACCAGTTTCTACGGATTACATAATCTGTTAATTTATTTTCTTCGGAGATTATCGGAGTAGTACTATCGAGCTTTCTGAGTCCATGTAAGATGATATCATTTGATTTTTTATCAGCAATAGTAAGAGGAGAATTATCCTCTTTAAAATCGACTGTAAAGTCTTGATGATAAATCTCCAGAATAGCATCTCCGGCCTGGTGGGCAATATCCAGTAAAGACTTTATCATTATGACTCTATCGAAAAATTAAAAGATGCATTTTGAAGCGTAGGATTATTCTTATCCTTCTCACTCAATATTATATCTTCTGTGGGAACCATCCAGTCTATTGCTAATGATGGATCGTTATAAGCCACGCTACCTTCCGACTCTTTATTATAGTAATTATCACACTTGTATAGAAACTCACAAGTAGGAGACAACACCACAAAACCATGTGCAAAACCTCGTGGAATCAATAATTGAGTTTTATTTTCTTCAGATAATTCAATGGAAAAATGATGTAAGAAGGATGGAGAATCCTGACGTAAATCTACAACTACATCCAGAACCCTTCCCTGAGTAACACGTACCAACTTAGACTGAGCGTGAACTCCATTCTGATAGTGTAACCCCCTTAATACACCATAAGAAGATTTAGAATGATTATCCTGAATGAAATTATAATAAAGACCTGCATTTTCCAGCCGATTAATATTAAAGCTCTCATAAAAAAAACCACGACTATCCTCAAAAACCGTAGGTTGGATTATGTATAATCCTTTGAAATCTGTTGGAATAATATTCATCTCTACTTAGGATTCTTTTATTAGTGTTTTAAATCCACCCCAATAATGCCTCCTGGTATATATTAACGCTATTATAAATAGATCTATAAAGACACCGAGAAATATAAACATAAGAATTCTCTTCCAGGTAGACACTGTATTCATGAGCAAGGGTAAGTGAGGCTCATCAATAGACTGAAACAATGGCATAATTGACTGTAGATTGGTCTTAGACATCTCTAATGCTGTGGCAGTCTGACTATATAATCCTTCCAGCAATGCTTTATTCCGAATGTATCTTGTCTCATTCAAATCTGCTTTAAATGTTACAAGATTATTAGCCTTATCTTTATAATCAGCAAGATTAAATTCTGAATTCTCCAACTGTGCCTTTACATAGGCCAGCTTTTCTTCAAGGAAGTCTACGGTTATTTTTGCTTTTCGGGTTGCACGTTCAATATAATAGTCAATCAAATTCTCATAAAATCCTTCACACAAGAGCTTAGCAAACTCTTCATCTGAAGTTTCTATAGTAATTGAGTAAATCTCTGCTTCATTATAATCAATGGCTACCATTGATCGCAACCCCATCAATATCTGTTTAAAAACAAGATAATCCGGTATACTCATATCCTTTACAGAGGTGAATTCTTTAAAGTAACTCTTATTGTAGCCTGAAATAAGTCGCAAGTAATGATTAGCAAGAAAATCTTCTTTACCTCTAAATACATACTTTTTAAAAAGCATCTTTGAACCTACCTTTTCTGTAAAAGAATACTCCTTTAACTTCTTGGGATTACCAAAACTTATATTTGTTGATTGAAGGAGATTGGAGAAAGATCCGGATCCAACAACTTGAGGCCTTTCTTCGGATAGGAAAAATGTAATCTTTGCTGAATATGTTGGTTTTTCCTGCCTAGCCTTATAGACCGCAAAAAGACCTGCTATAACAATGGGAACTACGAATAGTATGGCGTAACTCTTAAAAATTCCATATAGCTCCTTAACAACCCTGATAATACCTTTTACAGTATCATCATTGGCTAAACCTCCAGATGAAGCATCCTCCTGCCCATCTGAGGAGACACTATCAATATCTATCTTATCTATATCATCCATGATTATAATGGGAATCTATTTATTAGTATTTTTTACCGTTAGATACAAAAGATACAAAGTAAGTACAGAGGTAATTGTACCAATGGTTGCTGTTATAACTTTTTGAAGACCTCCAACATTAGATGATTTAACCTTCTTTTCCTTGACTTTATTGGGCCTTTCAGGAATAACGATAACAGAACCTTTTTCCACTTTAGGGAAATTCTTACCGAATAAAGAACGATGAGTTCCTAGTATTTGTCCATTAGGACGGATTACGTATGTCTTCAATCTATCTGCACTATCACTAAATCCAGCTCCATATTTATATATATAGAATTTAGCATCCCTATTCTCAGTGAAAGGAACATAGAGGTTATCTGGCTTTTTATCCGACGGGTAATTAAATGCTCCTTGTAAAGCAACAAAATCCTTTACAGCAGGAATAACGATAGAATCTCCTGGCTTTAACACATAGTTAAACTTTGAACTATTATTCTTTAGCGCAACAGAAAGATTCGTCAATACATTTCCTATTCCATCTTCTTTTCTATTCAGACGCATACCATCAGCATATGCAAACCTTGTTAAACCACCAGCACGTTCAATAACAGATGACAGGCGCTCATCTTTTGTAGTTAAAACATATTCTCCCGGATAAAGTACTTCGCCTTTTACCAGTACTTTAGACTGATATTCAAATTCCGGCGTCGGTCTAACATAGATTTGATCATAGGGCTGGAGTTTAATAGAATTAGCCACCGGATCTATTCCGATATTTTTACTAATACTGTAATTTAAGATGGTAACCTGAGTCGGAACAGATTGCGATATTGCCTTATCATAGTTTGCTATACGTGCAATTTCAATCCTATTGGAAGCCGCTTCCATTTTAAAACCTTTCGCTAAAGTTAAAGCATCTGCCAAAGTCATACCTTCCATATAAGGAAATTTGGAGGCGCCTCTAACCATACCATTTACTTCTACAAAATACTGGTCAATCCTCCGAAGATCTTTCATCACCACAATTCTATCTCTTTTTTTGAGCTTAAAAGTATCTAATGCAGCGAGATTATTAGATGTATCAATTCTAAAAGAAATAAGCTGTTCTGTAAGATCATCATTTACCCGATAAATAATAATTTCATCAAGCAAAGCCTCCTCTTTCAAACCATTACTCATAATGATTGCATCTCTCAAAGACATACCCTTCTCCGACTCGAAACGTCTAGGCTTTCTAACCTCCCCAGAGATTTCAATATCAAATTTATCAAAGAAATCAGTCTTAGCATACACTTCAATTACGTCCCTAAAAGTCAACAACATGTTATCTTCTGATTGCTCATCCGCAATAACCTTATTTAAGTCGATCTTATAAGAGTATTTTCTAAAATCATCATAATTTGTCCTTACCAAAACGGCCTGATCCAGATAAGCATCTTCCTTTAAACCCTGGGCCTTCTGTATAAGATCCAAAACTCTATCGCCTTCTTTCCACTGATATCTTCCTGGCAGTAAGACTGAACCTGAAATCTCATTATAGTTTTTTACTTTATCAGGTATAGAACGAACGCTAACCACATCCCCATTCATCAATTCAATTTTACCCCCAGATACACGGACACTATCGAGATTGTAATCGATAATAATTTGCTTATTCTGAGCATATCTTCTGATCTGAATTACTTTCGTAAATGCATCAGGTCTGTAGTTTCCACAAAACTTTAAGATGTCATCAAAAGTTTCACCAGGCATCATTTCATACTTACCCACCCTGTTGACTGCTCCCTCTATGGTAACAATATTTTTTTGTGCCGGAACATAGATATAATCATTATTATCTAAGAAGATATCATCCTGCTTTTCTGGAGTAAAAAGAAATTTATAAAGGTCAAAATGACGAATAATCTTTCCGTTTCTCTTAACCTGTATATCTCTAATGGAACCCGACTTAGAAGGACCTCCCACATAAGCCAGGATATTATAGGCCGTATTAATTGCAGGAAAGGTGTATGAACCTGGATTCTCAACATCGCCAACTACATTGATAGTAATTACTCTCGAATAATTAATAGAAACGTCAAAATCAGACTTCTCAATCATGTAAGCATTTGCAAAACGCGTGCGTAAAAGTTCTTTAGCCTGCTCCAGCGTTAACCCTTTAAGATATACCCTACCAATATTTTCCTGTTGTATATAACCTTCTTTATCAATGAAGAAAAGTCGATTATAATCTGCATAGCCCCAAATAGAAACAACAATCTGATCGCCAACACCCAAAACGTAATTGGATGGGGGCTTGATATCTACAGCATTATTAAAAATCTTGACATCCTTTTGTCTGAAATAGCTAAATCCATAGATATCAACGTCTGCCAACTTCTCCCTTAACTCTCGTGTAGCAGAAGCAGTAAGTTTCTCTACTGTCTCAGATGCCTTTTGCGCCTCTTTTAATAATTTATCTGGAGTATTGACATTTCCTTTTACTTCTCCTGCATTTGCTGCATTACCCATAGCTCCTTCCTGCTCATCAGCATCTTTCGTTCTGGGCGTATACCCTTTTGAAAGTTCCTGTGACTTTTTAACCTCATCTACCTTCAACGTACCTTGCTTTACCTGTAAGGTGTCCTCAATTTTTTGAAAGATCTCTTTTACCGTTGGCTCCGGACTTGCAGGTGGAATTAAAGGGCTTACCAATTGAGCTTTAGCCAATAAGACTGTAAAAAAAAGGCAGCCTAGAGATGTAATTTTTAAAATATTTTTCATTTTAAGATAATTCATATTGATTCTTGTAATAATTTAGGTAAGCCCCTGATGTAACTCTGACCAACCATTCTTCGTTTGTTAAATACCAATCCACTGTCTTTTCCAAACCCTCCTCAAACTGTAAAGAAGGAGACCATCCTAGTTCTCTGTTAAGTTTACTTGCGTCGATAGCATAACGTTTATCGTGACCAGGCCTATCTTTAACAAAAGTAATTAATCCTTCCGAGCTTCCTACGGCTCTACCCAGTTTCTTATCCATTATAGAACATAATAACTTAATTAAGTCTATATTTTGCCACTCATTAAAACCACCAATATTGTAAGTATCTCCAAGCTTACCTCTGTGAAAGATAGTATCTATAGCCTCTGCGTGATCTTCAACATACAGCCAATCCCGTGTATAATCACCTTTGCCATAAACCGGTAAGGGTTTATTATTCTTTATATTATTGATGAATAATGGAATTAATTTTTCAGGAAACTGAAAAGAACCATAATTATTAGAACAATTAGAAATCACCACCGGCATTCCATAAGTATTATCGTAGGCTCTGACGAAATGATCAGAACTTGCCTTAGAAGCTGAATAGGGTGATCGCGGATCGTAAGCAGTTTGTTCCGTAAATAAACCCTCCTCGCCAAGACTACCATATACCTCATCCGTAGAAACATGATAAAACAACTTATTTGAAAAATCATCCTTCCAGTGGTCTTTTGCTGCGTTTAAAAGGTTTACTGTTCCAACCACATTCGTCATAATAAACTCCAGAGGATTTAAAATAGAACGATCTACATGAGACTCTGCAGCAAGATGAATAACACCATCAAATTTATATTTTTCAAAGAGTTCGTTTACAGCAACTGCATCTACTATATCTACTTTCTCAAAGGTATAATTATCCTTATCCTCTATATCTTTTAGATTTTCCAGATTTCCGGCGTAGGTTAGTTTGTCTGCATTTACAATACTATATCCCGGATATTTATTTACAAATAACCTTACTACATGCGAACCAATAAAACCCGCACCACCTGTAATTAAAATAGACTTCATCGTATTCATTAACCTATTTTTTATTTTTATTACTTACACTGGCAGAAATTATAATGTCCAGTAAGTAAGTTTGGATATTTTAGACGTAAAGAGATTTTTTATATCTACCAAAATAGCATCTTCTTTTGTTAAACCTAGAAAATAATCTTCGGATAAGATTTTGAAGCTATCGTGCGCTACAGAAACAATAACTGCATCATACTTTCCAGTTGGCTGGTGTTTTAGACTTACACCATACTCCTCTAAGACTTCGTGCGCGGAAGCAAGAGGATCAACCATATCTACCTCAAATTGAAAATCATTCAATTCTTTATGCAGATCAAAGACTTTAGAATTTCGAATGTCTGTTACATTCTCTTTAAATGTTGCTCCCATAATCAACACCCTGCAATCAGATGGATTTTTCTTTAGAGATAATAAATATTGAACAACTTTCTTAGCAATATAATGAGGCATACCGTCATTAATATTTCTTCCACTTAATATAATCTGTGGCTTATAACCTAATTCATTAGCCTTGTAAGTAAGATAATATGGATCAACACCTATACAATGCCCGCCTACTAAACCCGGCTGGAATTTTAAGAAATTCCACTTTGTACCTGCTGCCTCCAGAACCTCTCCGGTATTAATATTCATTAAACTGAATATTTGTGAAAGTTCATTCATCAGGGCAATATTGAGATCCCGTTGCGTATTTTCTATAATTTTAGCAGCCTCTGCAACTTTTATCGATGAAGCCCTATACACCCCAGGCTCTATAATAACATTATATATAGCTGCAATATTTTCTAAAGACTCGCTACAACACCCAGATACAATTTTAGTAATCTTTGTAAGCGTATGAAGGCTATCGCCCGGATTAATTCTTTCAGGAGAGTAGCCAACCTTAAAATCTTTCTTAAACTCTAATCCTGATGTGTCTTGTATGATAGGCACACAATCTTCCTCTGTACATCCCGGATATACGGTAGATTCAAAAACTACATAATCCCCTTTTTTTATCACCTTTCCAATGGTTACGGATGCACCGGTGAGCGGTCTTAAATCCGGCATATTATGTTCATCTACAGGGGTGGGTACTGCAACTATATAGAAGTTTGCTTGCTTCAGCACTTCTATATCATAAGTAAAGGTGATATCACAATTGTTAAATGCCTCTTTGGGCAGTTCATTACTTGGATCAATATGGTTAGCCATCATAGCTACCCTATTTTCATTGATATCAAATCCAATTACCTTAAAATGTTTAGATAATTCCAGAGCTATAGGCAGACCAACGTAACCTAATCCGATTACACCGATAGACTTTTGCTTCTGAACATAGGGTTCAATAAATTGCTTTGAGATGCTCATTTATTAGTATATATAAACAAAAATAAGGAATTTTTACCTAATATTTTAAGTGCAACACCTTAATTAATAATAAGTTTGCTTAAATTCCGAAAGGTATTTTCTATTATACGGAGATAATTAAATATGGCCATACTTTATTCTGTTTTTATTCATTTTTATGGCCTACTAATCCATACTACCTCCATATTTTATAAAAAATCAGCTCTATGGGTAAAACTAAGAGTAAATTGGGAACAAGCCTTGTCTCAACAAATTGAAAAAGGAGCAACTTACTATTGGTTACATTGTGCCTCTGCCGGAGAGTTTGAGCAATCAATCCCACTAATTACAAATATAAAAAAACTCGAACCTAAGGTTAAAATAGCAGTTAGCTTCTTCTCCCCCTCCGGATATAAGATGTACTGCAACTCTAAAATAGCAGATTTATATTTTAACATACCGCTAGATACTCCATTGAATGCTAAAAAAGTTATCACTCTAGTAAGACCCAAAGCTGTAATTTTTGTACGAAATGAAATTTGGAGAAATATCCTGTTGCATCTTAAAAAAAATCACATCCCTACATACCTGGTAAACTTCAACCCCTTGAAGCAGACATTATTTTTCTACAAAAAATACTTACAAAAAACATTACCCTTTTTTACAAAGATATATGACACCTCTACATATGGGAATACCAAATTGGAGCGTGTAAAAGCAATCAAAGAAGAGGATTTTACCGATTCTATTATTCAGGACTTCAGCACCAATTCATTAGTAATAATATTAGGCAGTAGTTGGCCAAAAGAGGAAGAAATGGCTGCAAAGTTTTATCAAAAATATAATAAAACAATACCCTCACTAAAAATCATTATTGCACCTCATGAAGCTGCAGCTTCTAAAAAAGTGTACTTAGAAGATCTGTTTGGTGCTAAAATAATTAGTTATCAAAATGCGCTTTACAGTAATCAAGAAAGCCGCATCCTCTTATTAGATCGATTAGGTATACTGAAATTCATTTATAGATTCAGTCAAATAGCATTTATCGGCGGAGGCTTCGAGAAAACAGTACACAATACCGCAGAAGCTGCAGTATATGGCATTCCAATCCTGTTCGGCCCAAAATATCAAAAATTTGAAGAGGCCCTAGACTTTATCGAGTCTGGTATAGGATTTTCAGTTAAAGATTATTCTATTTTTGAGCAAAAAATGCTAGAACTAATTGAAGGAGCTGAAACTAGAGATGATATAAAGAACAAAATTGAATCCTACTTTTTGCAACAAGAAAACTGCTCCGCCAGAATCATCGCTGATATCCTAAATTAAAAATTCCCGTTCAGAAAGAACGGGAATCAAAATAAATTATCTAGAGACAAACTAAAATCTTTTTTGCAGCAGATTCATAAAACGCTCCGCAACCTGACCCTTCTCGCTCCAATTATATTTATTCCATAAATTATCCTTACAATATTTCTCTGCAGAAATAAAATTTGACTGTTGATCTAATTGTCTTAAACTAAGCTCATATTCTGCAAATTGATTACAAAATAACTCCCGAACAAAAATAAATTTATCATTTAGGGCTATTGTTTCACTAAATGTCTTACTTAAATCTCTAACATTATTTTCTGTTACAACCTGAGGTTTGAAAATCTGATTCAAAAATGATGGGGTAAGCTCTTCAATTACGGTTTCTACCTCTTTATCTGCAACTAACACAGAAGATCCGCTTGAATGATCACTATAATCAAAATCAATCTTTAACGGTTGATAGGCGGTGGGAGATTCATGGGAAAGCTCTGCTGTTGTTTCTTCCTCTTCGAACAAATCAAATAATTGCTGTTGGGGCGTTGCATTAAATTGCTGGTTAAATTCTTCGAAGAGAGACTTCTCCGCTTTGTTCCTATTTTCCATTTCTTCAGCAAATGTTGTCGCCTTATTTTCAAAAAACTGTGTTGTAATAGTTTCATGAACAGCATCAACTGAAAAATCTTCAGTGATAATATTTTCTACCACCGGTGTAACTTCCGCTACAATAGCTTCCTCATTAAAGGCATCTACTGAAAAATCTTCCGTGATGATATTTTCTACCACCGGTGTAACTTCCGCTACAATAGCTTCCTCATTAAAGGCATCTACTGAAAAATCTTCAGTGATAATATTTTCTACCACTGGTGTAACTTCCGCTACAATAGCTTCCTCATTAAAGGCATCTACTGAAAAATCTTCCGTAATGATATTTTCTACCACCGGTGTAACTTCCGCTACAATAGCCTCTTCATTAAAAGCATCTATTGAAAAATCTTCCGTAATAATATCATTGACGTTATTTACCGACTCAGCAGCTGTATTTAATTCTGGAATTAGAGTAGACTCCATATCCTCGGCGTTAAAATACTCCTTAACGGCAATAATTTCTTTAGGTTTTAAAGCCGTAAAAGCATCCACTCCAGGATCTGAAGGGGTAAATGATTTCTCCTGTGATTTATCTATTACTAATAAACGCTCAATATCCTCCACCCTGTCTATACTGGTGTATAAGTACTTCTTCATCAGCAGTAACTCATCTTTAGACATCGTTCCTTCTGACAAAATTGTCTTATTAAGGTTGGAAACTACCGTTAAATAGTTCTCTATTTTTTGCAAAGCGTTCCTTATTTCCATTGGTTTTAGTAATTTGGATCGAAATTATAGGCTATAATTCAAAATTTATAAATGTTTTTAGAACCAAATGTTAATAAGTCCAAAACTGGTTGGATTGAGGTTGTCTGCGGATCTATGTTTTCCGGAAAGACAGAAGAGCTCATCAGGCGTTTAAAACGCGCCAAAATAGCTAATCTGAAAGTTGAAATTTTTAAGCCGGCAATTGATATTCGGTACAATGAAACACACGTGGTTTCTCACGATTCCAATATTATATCAAGTACCCCTGTAAGCAGTTCTCAGAATATTCTTTTACTGTCTAGTGATGTAGACGTGGTAGGCATCGACGAAGCACAGTTCTTTGACGAAGGGCTACCTGAAGTTTGCGAACAACTGGCAAAAAGAGGTATTCGTGTTATCATAGCCGGGTTGGATATGGACTTTGTAGGCAGACCATTTGGACCAATTCCGGCATTATTAGCCAAGGCAGAATATATTACAAAAGTTCATGCCATATGTGTCCGTTGCGGTTCTTTGGCTAATCACTCCTATCGCTTGGTAGAAAGTGATGTCAAAGTATTACTGGGAGAGAAAGAAAGCTATGAGCCTCGTTGTCGGGAATGTTTTACAAAAGGAATGGAAACCTCCGACCAATAAATAACTTTTCAGAACATAGAAAATAATCATGAAGCTTGCAGGTATAGAAATAGCTGAGAATATCAACCTTAACAACAAAGAATTGATATTAAATGGAGCCGCTATTCGCACAAAATTCTTTGTACAAACCTATATTATTTCCCTTTATACGGAAACACCTATCCTCCATGATAAAATTGGAGTTGAAAGCCTTATAGAGAGATGCCTTCGTATGCAAATTATCACTCCACTTGCAACCTCAAAGGCAGTTAGTGAAAATATTCAAAGTGGCATGAAAGAGGGTATGGGAAAACTATATCATTTAAACAAAGAGACTATAGAACAACTCATTCATGTTTTGGAGTCTTCCCAAATTCAGTATAAAGACATCATAGATATCTATTACAGCGACAAATCCGAATTAAAAATTTTCAAAAACGGAAAGGAAATCTATTCTAATAAAGACGGCAAGCTGTTTGCGGAAACTATTTTTGGAATTTACCTTGGGAGAAATCCAAAAGACAGAAAAATAAAAGAAGCACTACTTACCGGACACCATCACTCTAGGTAAATAATTCTTTTAAATCATCATCTACCTCTCCACCCTTTGAGAAATTAAACATAGCAGTGGTAATATCTGAAAATTTACTACCCTCCTCCAATTGAAACTTACTCAATAAAGAATAGGCAGCCATGCCATGTAATACAAATTCCATCCATACATATAGCTCATTTTTAGTGGCTACTTTTACGTGCGCCATTACAAGGTCACGTAACCCGCTAATCCCATCTAATTTCTTTTTATACGCTTCATCCGACTGATCAACCATTATATCTATCACATTCCCCTCCTCAAAATAAGCCTGAACCGTACGATAAATAGTATCCTCCGATTGTGCAGATTTTCTTTTTTTAACCTTAGTAGGATTTGGAAAATATTGAACAAATACATTACGAATAGCCTTATCAATTATATTTTGAGCAACACGAACAGGGCCTTCCTGCTCCCCCTCATATACCATTTCAATTTTTCCCGTTATTGCAGCAAAAACTCCAGAAAAATCAGACAATCGTATCATCGTCTGTTTTTCTCCGTTTAAAACAGCCCTACGCTCAGCAGTACTTACCAAATTCTCCATTGCAGAAATCGTTAATCGAGCAGATACTCCACTTTTCTCGTCAACAAACTCACTATCTCTTGCTGCAAAAGCGATATTTTCAATTAGATCTTTTGATATATCAGGAATAAGTACTCGCTTAAGTTGAGCGTCAGATAGTTTTGCCTCTTGTGCAGTGATCGCTTTAGAATCTGCTATAGTTTTAGGGTAATGTGTCAATATCTGCGATTCAATTCTATCTTTCAAAGGAGTAACTATACTGCCACGATTCGTATAATCTTCAGGATTGGCTGTAAATACAAACTGAATATCTAAAGGAAATCTTAGTTTGAATCCTCTGATTTGTAAATCGCCCTCCTCCAATAGATTGAACAGAGCCACTTGAATACGCGCCTGTAAATCTGGCAACTCATTAATCACAAAAATACTACGATTACTACGGGGGATAATCCCAAAATGCAATACTCGTTCGTCAGCATAATGCAACTTTTGCGTAGCAGCCTTGATTGGATCAACATCTCCGATTAAATCCGCTACAGTTACATCTGGTGTAGCAAGCTTTTCTCCAAAACGCTCATCTCTATGCACCCATTCAACCGGTGTTTCATCTCCATTTATTTCAATTAAATTTCTAGAATAAATAGATAAAGGCTGAAAAGGATCATCCAATATTTCACTACCTCCAACTATTGGAATATACTCATCTAAGAGGTTTACCATCTGTCGTGCTATACGGGTCTTAGCCTGACCTCTTAGCCCCAATAGTAAAATATTGTGCCTGGACAGGATAGCACGCTCCACATCAGGAATAACGGTAGTATCATAACCTATTATTCCATTAAATGATTTTTGATGTGCCTTTAGACGTTCCAATAAATTATCTCTCAATTCTTCCTTAATAGATTTAGACTTATAAGAAGACTTCTTTAACTGACCAAGAGTTGTTATTTTTTTCATGTTTTTTAAAACTAATTTTCTGAAATGAATATTTACTAGATAAAAATTAACGTACTTTTCGTTTTCTATTTCTCTCATAATCCTCAAAAAGAAAATCACCCAAGCCATCCAGCGATGTGTAGTATGCCTTTCCTTTATTAATCTCTGTAAACTCCTGAACAAACTGTTGTAGGTAAGGATCTTGAGCAATCATAAAAGTTGTAATAGGTATGTTATTTCTTCTACATTGAGCAGCATAGTTATAACACTTATTGATGATTTTTCTGTCTAACCCAAAACTGTTCTTATAATAAGTTAGTCCTTCTTTTAGACAAGTAGGTTTGCCATCTGTAATCATAAATATATGCTTGTTTGCATTCTTTCTTCTTCTGAGAATATCCATAGCCAAATCCAATCCAGCAACTGTATTGGTATGATATGGACCAACCTGCAAATAAGGCAAGTCTTTTACTTTAATTTGCCAGGCATCGTTACCAAAAACAATAACATCCAAGGTGTCTTTAGGGTATTTGGTCATGATAAGTTCAGACAAAGCCATAGCAACCTTCTTGGCCGGAGTTATCCTGTCTTCACCATATAATATCATGGAATGAGAGATATCAATCATCAGCACTGTAGATGACTGAACCTGATGCTCTTGCTCCGACACTTCTAAATCACTTTCTTGTAAAAGAAATTCATCAGATGTGTTATTCACTTGTGCATTTCTCAGTGACTCTGTCATTAATATCTGCTCAGGTTTATCTCCAAACTGATAAGGTCGGATATTTCCTGTTGGCTCATCCCCATTTCCACCAAAGTTAGATTTATGATTTCCACGTTTAGATTTTTTAAGTTTTCCAAAAATATCTTCCAAAGACCTCTGGCGAATAGACTTTTCCATCTTTGCCGAAATCTTCAAATTATCACTATTTGGATTTTCTTGCTGTAAATATCCTTTATCTACCAAATCACGGACAAAATCTCCAATTCCATATTCATTATTAGACAACTTGTATTGTTTATCTAATTCAGTAAGCCATTGTAATGCTTCTTGAACATCGCCTGAGGTATAAGTAAGAATCTGCCTCATGATATTAAATAACTTATCATAATCAGATGCATCCTGATCTGTAACGGAAATATATTTGGAAAATCGATAGGCTATCATCTCGCTTTTTGAAAATTAGATGTTGAATGTAGGCTATTAAAGCACTTCATTTTAAAAATATAAAATAACTACTACAATACAAGGGGGTAAAACTAAAGGGTAAATTAGGAAGGAACTTTAGCATCAAGTGTAGTCAGGTGCTTAAGTGAAGGGATATCTGCAACAGACTCATATACGTACTGTTTTATAATCTCTCCTTTGTAAATCAAAAATATACCCGGCATCTGATAAACATCAGCATCATTATCTACTGTGACAAAGTCCCCAGTTTTTAACCAGAATTGAAAGGCGCGGAATAAGACTTTAAGGCCAAATAACTGGGTGAGTGAGCCTCTTTTTAATTTAAATGCTTTATAAAGAATTGATTCTGGATCACATACAAAATCTGTATCCGAAAGGTCGTACTTCAACAAAGCTCTGCTGAAGTTCTTTTCATCTGTCATATTAACCAGAATTATCTTAGTATCTCCTAAATCTATCTCGTCTTTCAGCTTCTTAATATTCATCAGTGTCTCCTTACAAAACACACAACCAATATGCCTTAAAAATACCAACAATACAGGTTGTACGTTACTACTATCTTTAATAGTATCACCTTTATTAGTAGTAAAAATCTCAAGTAACTCATCGGCCGAAGAATTATTGAAAATTATCAACTCGTTATCTATTATATATTTTTGTCTGTAAGCATAGTACAATACTAATCCAAATGGGAATAGCCAAATACCATGGTTTACGAGAATCATCTTGTAAAGAATATAAAAGGAAGAAGTATCATGGATGTAACTCCAAAGGAAAGAAAGAACAATCAATAGCTTAGTAATGAAGCCCAAGAAAACGATACGCCAATGCCTGATTGGATTAAAGGAAGCCATAAAATACGCAACACCAAATATAGCTGTGTAAAATCCTGTTATCTGCCATAGTTCCATGTAATTTGGAACAGGTATGTCTTCCATGAAAAAAAAGAAATTGGGAAAAATTAATATACTGCAACCCCAAAGAAGATGATAAACACCTGCTATAATTAACAACACATTAAGAGAGGTATAATTTTTTCGTACTATCTCCTGCATTTAGTACAAACACAGAAGAAGGGTGATTGTTTAGTTATTTATTGCAATAGGGCAATAATTTCCTGAATAGACATCATTTGTTGCTCCCCTGACTTCATATTTTTAAGTGAAATCTTGTCTTCCTGAAGCTCACTTTCCCCTATAATACAGATATAGGGTATATTTTTTCGGTCGCAATAAGAAAACTGTTTTTTAAGTTTCTCAGATTCAGGATAAAATTCTGTATTTATCCCTTTGCTTCTTAAAGCAGCAACTAACTTAAGGGCAGCTTCCATTGTATCCTCCCCAAAATTCCCTACCAGAACCTTCGTAGATGTTTTAATATCCTCAAGCAGATTAAGCTGATGCAAAGCGGTATAAATTCTATCCAAGCCAAGCGTGGTACCCACTGCAGGCATTGATTTACCGGTAAATGCACCAATAAGCGTATCATATCTGCCGCCTCCTGTTAATGATCCTATATGTGGATGTTCCGGCAATTTAGTTTCAAAAATTGGTCCTGTATAATAATCGAGACCTCTCGCCAAAGCAATATCAAATTTATATGCATGCTTAGGAATACCTAAAACATTTAAATAGGTAAAGACCTGCTTTAACTCTGCTATACCTTCCTGACAACCCTCCACTTCCTTTAATTCTACACCAAGACTTTCTAAAGAAAGATCTTTCTGGAGTAATCCTTCTAACTTAGCAATGGCAGCATCAGGAATATTCTTTTCTTTCAGTTCTTTTACAATATCCTTCCAATCCATTTTATCCATCTTGTCGATAGAGCGACAAACCTCTTGCGTGAAATTGCCATCAAGGCCTATAAACTGAACTAGCCCATTTAGGATTTTTCGATTATTGATTTTAATCAAAAAGTCAGTAAATCCCAACTGAGATAAGACTTCATAGGTTATTGCTATCATTTCAGCATCTACAATCATTGTTGTAGCACCCACACAGTCTACATCACACTGATAAAACTCTCGGAATCTTCCCTGATGTGGCTGAGGCCTATCGGCTCTCCATACCGGCTGCATCTGATAACGTTTAAATGGTAAAACTAAATCCGGATGCATAGCAACTACTCTAGAGAATGGCACTGTTAGATCATAGTGCAATGCCGCCTCATCTTTTGTTCCATTTTTATAGTTTAGGTGATAGATTAATCTATCTGCATCTTCACCGTACTTTCCAGTTAGCACATCAAGGTATTCTATAGCAGGGGTTTCCAAAGGAGCAAAACCATACTTCTTAAATGTCGTTCGCATAATTTGCATGATACGTTCCCGATGCAACATCTGCTCAGGTAAAAAATCACGTGCTCCCTTAAAAACTCTTGGAATTATCTTCGACATATTCTCTATTTACAACTATAATTTACCTCTACGTTTAAATCAAATTTTTTCATCATTACTGCACGCTGCTCTCCCGATACTTTGAATCCTTTCTTTGGAAAATATTCTATTGTCTGATTAGATGCAAAAATAAAGGATTGTATTTGCTTAAGTATATAAATCTTTTCAAGATGACCATTCACAAAACTCACCTTCAGTAGTTTAATATTTATCTTATCAGATATAGCGCTGTATTGAATAGTATACTGACCAGATAAATCACCCATAATAGTATCTACCAGAAACTTACCTTTCCATGCAGGCTTATTGATATCACTCTCTAATATAGCTTGTAATTCTTTATACCAATCTACATTGGCAATGAACTTGCGCTCCTGAATAGAATTTACCATCACTTGCTTCAGCTCCGCACAAGCATTCTTGGTATTATAGGCTATGTCATCCTCTACAACAGCTTTTAAATCAAAATAAGAGCCTTTCTCAGAAATATCAGCCTTTTCCTGTTTACAGGATACCATGAACACAATGGGAACTAAAATAAAAATGTAGAAAAAAATGATTTTTAGCCTTCTTTCTGCTTTTAACAAGCTTATATCAATTTTACTATCTCCCATGTTTAAGATTCTTGTAGCAAATTTACTCCATCCATCTCCTGAGGAATTTCTAAATGCATAGATTTTAAGATAGTAGGGGCTATATCCGAAAGCTTGCCCGGTTGTAAATTACCTATGAAGGTATTGCTGATAAAAAATAAAGGCACAATATTTTTTGTATGCGCTGTATTTGGGGTACCATCTTCATTAACAATATAATCTGCATTACCGTGATCAGCAGTCAAAAATATATAGTAGTCTTTTTCCAATGCTTTTTTAATTACCTGACCCACACAAGTATCTACGGTCTCTGCCGCCTTTACAGCTGCTTTAAAAATACCTGTATGCCCTACCATATCAGCATTAGCGAAATTAAGACAGATAAAGTCTGGGGCAGAAGACTCTATTTTATTGATAACCGCATCCTTAATTTGATAGGCACTCATTTCTGGTTGTAAATCATACGTAGCAACCTTTGGCGAAGGAATTACAACGCGCTCCTCCCCTTCAAATACAGGCTCCCTGCCTCCTGAAAAAAAGAAGGTAACATGAGGATATTTTTCCGTTTCTGCAATGCGCAATTGTGTCAATCCGTTTTTCGAAATAACCTCACCCAGAGAATTCTTTATATTGTCTTTACCAAAGATTGTCTTTATATTTTTAAAGCGTTCATCATATATGGTCATGGTAACAAAATATAATGGCATACAATACATGTGATAATCAGGCATATTTTGCTGCGTCAGTGCAATAGTGATTTCCCGACATCTGTCTGTCCTGAAATTAAAACAGATTACAACATCGCCTTCTTCAATAACTGCAGTTGGATTTCCATCAGCACCAGTAATGAAAAAGGGCTTAATAAATTCATCTGTAATGTTATTACCGTATGAATTACTGATTCCATCCTTTACATTAGAAAACTTCGCACCCTTCGCAGAAACAATAAGATCATAGGCCTCTCTGATACGCTCCCACCTGCTATCGCGATCCATAGCATAATACCTTCCACAAACAGAAGCAATACGGGTAGGGGTATCTAAACAATACGCCTCCAGGTCGCTTAAAAAACGTAACCCACTCTTTGGATCTGTATCTCTCCCATCAGTAAAAGCATGAATAAAACTTTGGCTCACCCCTTTCTTATGGGCAATACTAATTAAACTCTTTAAATGATTTATATGAGCGTGTATTCCCCCATCAGATACTAAACCTAAAAAATGCACTTTCTTCTGTTCCTGTACAGCATAGTCCATGGCTTGCATCAAAACTTCATTCTTCTCTATCTCTAGGGTTTTAATCTTTTGGTTAATCAACATTAAATCCTGATAAACTATCCTGCCGGCACCTAAATTCATATGCCCAACTTCAGAATTTCCCATTTGATGTGAGGGTAAACCCACATAATCCCCATGTGTCAAAAGTCCAGTGTTGGGGTAATTTAAATACAAACTATCCACAAAGGGAGTAGCTGCTGCTTCAATGGCACTAGAAGATGGATCTCTATTGATACCCCATCCATCCATAATTATCAACATTGCCTTTTGTTGCCGCCTTTTCAATAAAGTGATTTTTTATTAGAATTTATTTTTTTAGAGTATGTTTGGCACTAAATGTGCACTAACATGTACAAAAATACGATTTTATGAAGGTTTTAAAGCCAATATTCTTATTAATATTTTCTCTGATTTATATATTTAAGGCGAATAGTCAGGACGTTATCAGCTCCATTCCTGCAGCATTAAAAACGGCAAATGCCTCAGCATTAGCGAAGAATTTTGATAAACGAGTAGACATTACCATAGATGAAGTTTCTGATAATTACAGTAGCCAACAGGCAGAGATGATATTAAGAAACTTTTTGGGGAGATTTACTTCCAGAGACTTTTCTATACTTCATAAAGGAACATCACCTGATGGTGCCCAATATATTATTGGGAGCCTTAGTACTAATAATGGTTCTTACCGTTCCTATGTATACATCAAAAAGAGTAATGGCGTAAATTACACTCAGGAAATCCGGTTCGAGAAAGAATAAGTATTTTAGTAGAACAGATATTCCGTTTATTTCATTTATTTCATCAAAATCATTAATCTTGCTTCATGATAGATAAACATGAACTCGATCAGCTTATTGAAAAAGCCTTACAGGAAGACGTTCGTGATGGCGATCACACCTCTCTGGCAGCATTGGAAAAAGACAGTACAGGAAGCGCTCAGCTTCTCGTAAAAGAAGATGGCATTATTTGTGGTATCCCTGTGGCACTTGCCATATTTCAAAAAGTAGATTCAGACCTTACAGTAAAATGTAATTACACTGATGGTGCATATGTACAAAAAGGAGATATTATTCTAACTGTCTATGGCAATGCCATATCTATTTTAACAGCAGAGCGATTAGTTTTAAACTGCATGCAGCGCATGAGTGGTATTGCTACCATAACAAATGCCTATGTTAAAGCCATTGAGGGTACAAGGGCAAAGGTAATGGATACAAGAAAAACAACACCTAACCTACGTTTTCTGGAAAAATATGCAGTAACTGTTGGTGGCGGTTGTAACCATCGTTTTGGACTCTATGATATGATTCTACTTAAAGATAATCATATTGATTTCTGTGGAGGAATAACCAAAGCTATCAGCAAAGCACATCACTATCTGGAACAGACACATTTAAAATTGGCCATAGAAGTTGAAACACGCAGTATAGAAGACGTAAAAGAAGTATTGGAGTGCGGGGGAATAGATCGAATAATGTTGGACAACTTTACTCCTAAAAAAGTGAAGGAAGCTATAGAACTGATAAATGGAAGATTTGATACAGAAGCCAGCGGAGGAATTACATTGGAGACCATACGTAAATTTGCTGAAACAGGAGTCAATTACATTTCTGTGGGGGCACTTACGCACTCTGTGAAGAGTCTTGACTTAAGCTTAAAAGCAGAGATTATTTAAATCTATTGTATTTTGAAAAAAAAGAGCGTCCGTTTTATATTAAATCCAAGATCTGGTGGTAATCTGCGTTCCCGATTCAACGAGCGTATGATTAAGCAAAACCTCGACCTTAATAAATTTACCTATGACATCATGCCTACTCAATATGCAGGGCATGCTATTAAGATTGCGCAACAATGTTTAATTGAAGAAATAGATATCGTTGCTGTGGTAGGTGGAGATGGTACACAAAATGAAGTTGGACAAGTATTAATGAATACCGGTGTTACCATGGCTAACATTCCAACTGGATCGGGTAATGCTAATGCTCGCAAATTAAATATACCCCTTCATATTCCGCAAGCAATCCAATTAATTAATACGGGTAAAATATTTCCCATAGATGCCATATTATTGAATGGTCAGGCATTTTTTATGGCTGCAGGATTAGGATACGATGGAAAAGTGATACAGCAGTTCGATAAAATCCCTTTTCGCGGTGTAGGGTCTTACCTAACCAGTATACTATCGACTGTATTTACCTATCAACTCCCTACCTATACTATTACTTTAGACAACCACAAACCCTTTACAAGAAAAGCCTATACCGTTCTTATAACCAATTCCGGACAAGTAGGCTACAACGTAGAATTTTGTCATGAAAGCGTGATGAATGATGGTATATTTGAAATCACAATAGTAAAAGACTTTAATAAGTTAAAACTGCCTCATATTATTAAAGAAGCATTTTGGGGAGATGTGGCAGCTGAGGATTTTTTGGAAACATATACCTGTAAAAAACTAAAACTAAGCACGAATACCCTGCAAGCCTTACAGATGGATGGTGATTTTAAAGGCTGCACTAACAACATCACTGCTACTATAAAAAAACAAGCCCTTAATTATATTGTTCCACAAGATTATTTACCATGAGCAAAAACCGGAAAGAAAGACTAGGTACCGTATATTCAACTGATCCTAATTTCGATTATACGTTGAATAACTCCGATGAACAAGAAACACTTGCACCTTCATTACAGCAACTAATAGTTCTATCTGATTCAAAACAACGTAAAGGTAAAACAGTAACACTAATACAGAATTTTATAGGCAGCAGCTCAGATCTAGAAGATCTTGCAAAACTATTAAAGACAAAATGTGGAGTTGGAGGAAGTGCTAAAGAAGGAGAAATAGTAATTCAAGGAGATTTCAAAAGCAAGGTAAAGGATATCCTCGAAAAAGAAGGGTATAAGGTAAAAATCCGATAACTTAAAATTGTATCGCGACAATGAACATACAAGAAGTCATAAAAAAATTACCTCAACAGGCTTTAAAAAATAAGAAAGCGCACCTCAAGACGATTCAACAAATTAAAGTACTGAAAAGCATGGATGCGGATGAACTTTTCCATACTCAACATGAGGAAGCATTCTCAGAAATAGATTGTTTAAAGTGCGCCAACTGCTGTAAAACCACTCCCCCGTTACTGCTAAATGAAGACATTAACAGCATTAGTAAAGGACTCCATCTATCCACTAAAAAATTTATGTCTGAATATGTCAAGAAAGATGAAGACGGTGATTTTATTTTTAATGAAACACCTTGTCCTTTTTTAGGCTCAGATAATTTTTGTTCTATCTACAGCTTCAGACCACAAGCTTGCAGAGAGTATCCACATACTCACCAAAAGAAAGTTCAGAAAATACTGGATCTTACCGTTAAGAATGCCGAAATATGCCCTGCGGTAGCTCGTATCCTGGATAATATATCCTCAAGCCTGTCACTTGGTAAATAACTTGAACACCCTGCCCCAAAACCAATTCTCTTCGGATTTAACAATACCATCAATCAGCCGCTCTGCATTTAGCGCAAGCCTTCTGACATCATGCAAAAGCTTTAAAAAAGTTTTTAATTCTTCATTTTTTACACCTTCTATATTTTCAATCTGATCTAGAAGTCGAATAATAGGCTCAAGCTCTCTCTTTTTACGGATTTTAGCTACCTGTCTTGCTACTCTCCAGATATCTTTTTCTGCAATAAAAAAATCTCTGCGCTCTCCCGCCTTAAATACTTTATCTACCAATGCCCACTCCATTAACTCCCGGATATTCATATTAGCATTTCCACGAGAGATAGACAATTGCTCCATAATTTCTTCCGTACTCAATGGACCATTAGACACTAACAAGAGCGCATGAATCTGCGCCATAGTCTTGTTAACCCCCCACTGTGTTCCAATGGCACCCCATGATTGAATAAATTGCTGTTTTGCCTCTTTGATTGTCATACACAAACTTACACATAATCCCAATAAAGTTTCAATATTTATTGAAAGTAGAAAAAGATTTATATACTATTACTACTTCCCATGAATACAGAAAAACACCTAAGTATCTTACTGAAAACGAGTTATAAATGGTCAACTTTAAATGAATACTTGTTGAAAAATAAAAACTATAAAATAAAAACTAGCAAGCTAATTCTGACTTAATTTTAGGTATTCAATGTACTCTGTACTCCGAGTAATTGAATGGTTTAGCATTATATAGATTTCGATAAATTATAAATCCCATGTGCGATTTCGCTCCACTCCATTGCCACACACAATATTCCATGCTCGATGGAGCTGCAGATATTGACTCAATGGTTAAAAAAGCAAAAGCAGATAACATGCCTGCTGTGGCTATTACCGATCACGGTAATATGTTTGGTGTTTTTAAGCATTTTGCAGCTTGTAAAAAGCATGGTATAAAACCTATATTAGGTTGTGAAGTGTATGTAGTAGAAGATCGTTTTAATAAAAAGTTTACACGCGAACACAGAGACAAAAGATACCACCAGCTTCTGATGGCTAAAAATGAAATAGGATATAAAAATCTGATGAAGATTGTATCCTCTGGGTTTATTGATGGTATCTACATGGACTTTCCACGCGTAGACCGAGCACTCATAAAAGAATACAGCGAAGGTATTATTGCCACTACTTGTTGTGTAGGTGCTGAGGTACCACAAACTATAATGCACAAAGGTGTTGCAGCAGCAGAAAAGGTATTTCTAGAATGGCTGGATATCTTTGGCGAAGATTACTATATCGAACTGCAAAGACATGAAATAGATGATTTAGATGGAACTGGGTGGAGTCAGGAGATGATTAATCAGGAATTACTAAAATTTTCTGTAAAACACCGCGTAAAGGTGATTGCCACCAACGATTCTCACTATGTAGATCAAAAAGACAGTGAGGCACACGATATTTTATTGTGCCTTCAGACAGGTAAAGACTTTATAGATCCGGATAGATTTAAATTCCCTAATGATAAGTTCTTTTTCAAAACTCAGTACGAGATGAAGGAGCTTTTTAAAGATATTCCGCAAGCTATTGAAAACACACTAGATATTGTAGAGAAAGTTCAAAGTCTGAACTTGGAGAGAAACATACTACTACCCGCCTTTCAGTTACCGATTGGCTTCACTGATCAGAATGAATACCTAAAGTTCTTAACCTTTGATGGAGCACGAAAAAGATGGGGAGAAATTTTACCCATCGATATTATTGAGCGACTGGATTTTGAACTCAAGACAATAGCGCATATGGGATTCCCAGGCTACTTCCTGATTGTTCAGGACTTCATCAATGAGGGAAGAAAATTAAATGTATCTATCGGACCAGGAAGAGGATCTGCAGCAGGATCTGCAGTGGCTTATGCAATTGGTATCACTAATGTAGACCCAATAAAATACAACTTACTTTTCGAGCGTTTTCTTAATCCCGAACGTATCTCTATGCCGGATATTGATATCGACTTTGATGATGAAGGCAGACAAAAAGTAATCGACTATGTTGTAGAAAAGTACGGCAAAAATCAGGTGGCACAAATTATCACCTATGGAACTATGGCAGCAAAGAGCTCCATCAAAGACGTTGGACGCGTTTTAAAGGTTCCATTATCCGACACCGATAAAATGTCTAAGTTGGTGCCTGAGCGACCAAAGATAACATTGGCAGAAGCCTTTAAAGAAGTAGAAGAATTACGTAATATTCGTCAGCAGGATGGGGATATGCGGTGCAGAACATTAAAGCTTGCAGAAAACCTCGAAGGCTCTATAAGAAACAGAGGTATACATGCCTCTGCTGTGATTATTGCACCGGATGATATTGTAAACTATGTTCCTGTCTGTACTTCAAAAGACGCAGAACTCTTAGTTACGCAGTTCGATGGCAGTATCATTGAAAATGCAGGCATGCTTAAAATGGATTTCCTGGGATTAAAGACCCTTACCATTCTTAGAGATGCCCTGAAACTAATAGATAAAATTCATGGGATTAATATCGACATCAACACTATTCCATTAGATGATAAAAAAACATTTGAACTCTATCAGCGTGGTGATACCATTGGGACCTTCCAGTTTGAAAGCCCTGGAATGCAGAAATATTTACGTGAGTTAAAGCCAGATAAATTTGGTGACTTAATTGCCATGAACGCACTTTATCGTCCGGGCCCGATGGAATATATCCCCAAATTTATTCTTCGAAAAAATGGGAAAGAATCCATTTCCTATGACTTACCAGAAATGGAAGAATTACTTAGGGAAACCTATGGTATAACTGTATACCAAGAGCAAGTGATGCTACTCTCTCAGAAACTTGCCGGATTCTCCAAGGGTAAAGCAGATGAATTGAGAAAAGCAATGGGTAAGAAAGACAGGCCTAAACTAGACAGTCTTAAGCCTTTATTCGTTGAAGGATGTGAAAAAAATAATATCAGTGAAGAAGTCTGTTTAAAAATATGGACAGACTGGGAACGTTTTGCATCCTATGCATTTAATAAATCGCATTCTACCTGCTATGCATTGGTAGCTTATCAGACTGCTTACCTGAAAGCACATTATCCTGCAGAGTATATGGCTTCTGTGCTCTCTCATAATATGAGTGATATCAAACAAATTAATTTCTTCCTGAGTGAGTGCAGAAGGATGAATGTTCCGACACTCGGTCCCGATATTAATGAAAGCGATGTGAGATTCTCTGTAAATAAAGCAGGTGAAATTCGATTTGCACTATCGGCCATCAAAGGATGCGGAGAAGCTGCTGTAACCTCCATATTAGAAGAAAGAGAAAAAAATGGTCCATTCAAAAATATTTTTGATCTTACTAAGAGAATTAATTTAAGGACTGCAAACAAGAAAAATCTGGAAGCGCTTGCACAAGCAGGAGCATTTGACGGCTTTCCTAACGTGCACCGTGCACAATATTTTCATCAGTACAAAGACGATTCTAATTTTATTGAACTCAGTATACGATATGGAAATAATACAAAAGAGCAAAGCAGTTCCAATGCTTTTTCTTTGTTTGGCGATACTGCAGATGCGGAAATACCAGAACCGGAAATACCACATGCCAATCCATGGCAGTCCTTTGAGAAACTACAAAAAGAAAAAGAAGTAACAGGTATTTATATTTCCGGACACCCATTAGATGACTTTGAAATAGAAATCAAGAATTTTACCAATACAGACTTTGACAATATTGAAAAGTTCAGAGATAAAGAAGTTGCTCTAGCTTGTATGGTATCCAGTGTAGTTAAGCGAGCCGATAAAAATGGAAGACCATGGGCAATTGTTACCATGGAAGATCTTGATGGAACTATGGAGTTTGCTTTCTTTCATGAAGACTACAACAAATACTTAGCATTTTTAGAACAAGGCCACCGATTACTTCTAAAAGGAACCTATAAACAAAGCTATAGAGATAAATCGAGATTTGAATTGCGCGTGCACCAGATGGAATTCTTACAGGATGTGCTGGATAAATATTCTAAAGAATTTCGTCTTCTAATGCACTATAAGCACCTGGATGATGAAAAGGTGGAAAAAATTTTTAAGATTATTTCTAAATACCCAGGGAAAAAGCCATTTACTGTTTTCCTGTTTGATGACAATGAACAACCTCTTACATTCAGATCAGCAAAAACAGGCGTTAGGATTGATAAAGATTTATTCTTCCTCCTTAGTCAAATTCCTAATATTGTGGTAAAAGTTGTGGTATAAATCCTTATTATAGATTTTGGCACGATGATTGTAATACCTTTTGGAAATAATTCCTATGAAAAAAGTATCTACACTCGCAATTTCTATTTTCTTATGCAGCAGTATCTTTGCGGCGGCGGAATTTTTTCTAAAAATTAATCCACGTGGAAACTATACCGTTAGTTTGAATAATCAAACTATGACGTCAACAACCAATATCTATAGGTTTTTTGACTTATATCCTGGTAATTACAGACTAAAGGTTTATGACAATAGATATGGGAATAGATTAGTTATAAACCGAACTATCTCTATAGCAGAAGGATTCAGGACTGTTGCAGAGATAGAATCTTATTTCAATCTGAGAATAATTGATAGAATTCCTTTTGTGCAAAGAACCTGGTACATAGATAATCTATTAAACGGTCCACCTGTCTGTAATTATCCATTACCTAACTGCCCTCCAATAGGCAATGGGAATAACAATACCTCTGGTCATAATCACAATGACGACGACGACCGTGACCCATATAACAACTATCCATATGGAGGATATGGGAATAATGGAAACCTAATGGATGATGCCGGATTACAAAGTTTAATTGAAACTATGAAGCATGTAACCTTTGAAGAAAAAATGATAGAGGTAGCAAAAACTGCTTTAAAAGGAAAGCAATTAGCTACTGCGCAAGTTCATCAGCTACTTATTCAATTTGCATTTGAAAAGAACAAATTGGAACTCGCGAAATATTGTTATGACATCACTACAGACAAACGCAACTACTATACTCTATATAATGACTTTACATTTAGTAGTTATAGTTCAGAATTAGATAAATATATTAACTCCAGATAAATTTTACTACATAAATTTTAATTATCATAACTTATCTTCACTGAAAAAATAAATTACATCATGGAAGAATTCAAAATAAAAGACGAACTAATTCTACTCAATCAGCTATTAAAAGCAATGGGATGGTGTGAAACTGGTGGAGATGCTAATGCCGCCATTGAAGCAGGTGCTGTAAAAGTGAATAAAAAAAAAGAAACTCGGAAACGTAATAAACTTAAAGCAGGAGATATTATTGAATTCGAAAAAAATCGTGTACTCTTAAAATAAAAATAGCCTTCTTTTCTACTTTTTTATTTGAATAAGCTGAATAATTTCATCTACAACACCAGGGTCTAATAATGTAGTAATATCTCCCAGATTAGAAGTATCTCCCTCGGCTATTTTTCTTAAAATTCTGCGCATTATCTTTCCGCTTCGGGTTTTTGGCAATCCCGGGACAACGACTATTTTATCAGGTTTTGCAATAGGTGAAATAATTTTACTCACCAGATCCCGTATCTCATTCTCAAATTGGGTTATATCTCCTATCAAAGATTCTGTTATTACAAATGCAAATATGCCTTGTCCTTTAATTTCGTGAGGAAAGCCCACTACAGCGCTTTCAATAACATTTTTATGCTCATCAATTGCATTCTCTACTTCTGCAGTACCCAATCTATGACCACTCACATTCATTACGTCATCTACGCGACCAATAATTCTATAATAACCATCTTTATCTCTTCTACAACCATCGCCTGTAAAATATAATCCTGGGAAAGTAGTAAAATAATTTTGGCGACAACGCTCATGATCACCATAAGTAGTCCGTATTATACCCGGCCATGGAAACTTCATACATAACAATCCTTCCACATCATTTTCTTTTAATTCATTGCCTTCACTATCTACCAAAATAGGTTGTACACCCGGCAGAGGTAAAGTTGCAAATGTTGGCTTAGTAGGCGTTACATGGGCAATTGGAGCAATCATAATACCTCCGGTTTCTGTTTGCCACCATGTATCTACAATAGGACATCTTTTCTTTCCTATATGTTCATCATACCAATGCCATGCTTCTTCATTTATAGGCTCTCCAACAGAGCCAATCACTTTCAATGAGCTCAATTTATAAGGATTTACAAAATCAGTACCGGCAGCCATTAAGGAACGAATGGCTGTAGGAGCAGTATAGAATTTAGTTACCTGAAGCTTATCTATTATTGCCCAAAATCTTCCTGCATCGGGAAAGTTAGGAACACCCTCAAACATAACGGTAGTTGCACCATTTAAAAGAGGCCCGTAGATAATATATGTATGACCTGTTATCCATCCCACGTCTGCAGTGCACCAAAATATATCCTCCGACTCATATTGGAATACATTTAAGAAAGTATAGTATGCATAAATCATATATCCTGCAGTGGAATGCACCACCCCCTTAGGCTTCCCAGTGGAACCGGATGTATATAAGATAAAAAGAGGGTCTTCACTATCCATGATTTCAGGAGCAGCTTCGATAGATGCATCCTCCATTAAGTCACCCCACCAATAATCTCTCGAAGGCAACATAGGAACATCTTCTCCCGTACGCTTAAATACAACTACACTTTTGATAACTGATGTCAACTCCAGCGCTTCGTCAGCAATAGCTTTAAGATTGACCGTTTTACTTCCACGAAAAAGTCCGTCAGCAGTAATCAGTATCTTACATCCTGCATCATTGATTCTATCTCCTAAAGATTGAGCAGAAAACCCTGCAAATACTACCGAATGTATAGCGCCAATACGTGCGCATGCTAATACAGCAATTGTAAGTTCGGGTACCATAGGCATATATAAACAAATACGATCTCCTTTTTCAGCACCCAAATCTCTTAGTACGTTTGAAAACTTATTAACCTCTTCCGCCAACTCTTTATACGATAATTTACGCGTGGGTTCATTAATCCCATTAGGCTCCCAAATAATTGCAGTCTTATCCGAATCTAATACCAAGTGCCTATCCAGACAATTTTCTGTAATATTCAATTTACCATTACTAAACCACTTTACTTCTGGTGAAATAAAATTCCATTTGAGCACATTATCCCATCGCTTTTCCCATTCGAAACTCTCTGCGATAGACGACCAAAACGCTTCTGGCTGTTGAACGCTTTTTTGATAAACTTCTCTGTACTGCTCCAAAGAGCTAATCTTATGAGACATTAATATGTATTTAAACTAAAAATACAAAATAAATAGTTCTTGTAAATGTGTAATTCCAAAGATTTAAGTTCTTTAATAGTCGTATTACTTTGTATAAAAAGTTACTTTTGTAAAGCTAAATAAAGCCTTATGAAATCAATACTAAATCTTCTTTTTGCATGTGTTCTAATAAATACTATTTATGGAGCAGACAATAATGCACCTATTACAAGCACTGTCTATCCTGTAACAAAAAAAATAAAACACAGCGATACCTATTTTGGTACCATAGTAGAAGACCCCTACCAATGGCTAGAGAATGATACATCTCTCGCAACAGGAGAATGGGTAAAATCACAGAATAAGATAACTTTTGATTATTTGAAAAGTATACCTTACCGCGACTCACTGAAAGAGCGGTTCAAAGAGCTTTATAATTATTCTAAACTCAGTGAACCCATGTATGCAGGTAATTATATCTTTTATAAAAAAACAGAAGGGCTACAGAACCAACCTATACTTTATATTCAAAATGCTTTGAACGGAAACCCTACAGTACTTATAGATCCCAATACATATGATCCTAAAGGATTAACAGCTATCTCTATCAGTTCTATTTCTCCGGACAATCGTTATGTTACCTTAACTTATCATATCGCAGGAAGCGATTGGGAGTATCTGAAAATATACAATATAGAGACAAAAACTATGCTGGAAGATAAACTAGATCAACTAAAATTCTCTGAACCATCCTGGCATAAAGAAGGTATATTCTATTCAAGATATGAGAAACCAAAAGATGGATCATTACTTTCAGGGAAAAATGAATACCATTCTGTGTACTACCATAAACTTGGTGAACGCCAGGAAGATGATAAGATAGTGTATAGAGATAAAGAGAATCCACTTACCTACAATTCAGTGAATGTCTCTGAAGATGAGCAATATTTATTTCTTTACAGATCTGCCGGAACAAATGGATATGAAGTATACTATAAAAGAACTGATGCAATACAGGATACTTTCATTCCATTATTCACCGGTTTTGATCATAAAAGCGCTGTCGTAACCGTAAACCAAGGACAATTTATAGTACATACAGATATTGATGCGCCAAACTATAAAATAGTTTCTGTTGATCCGAAGAATCCTCAAAAAGAAAACTGGATAGAAATTATACCAGAACAGAAATCCGTATTACAAAAGGTGATGACAACTGGCGGAAAAATTATTACCCAATACCTGGAAAATGCATCTAATAAGCTATTCATATTTGATTTAGATGGAAATCATAAAACCGAGGTAAAACTTCCCGGACCTGGCTCAATAGACATATCAGGTGGAAAAGAAACTGAACAATTATTATTGTACACCTACACCTCTTTTACCTACCCAAGAACCATTTTCTCCTACGATATCACCAAAGGAACCTCTGATATATTCAAACAGGCTGAATTGAAATTTAATCCATCAGATTACGACTCTAAACAAGTATGGTATAAGTCTAAGGATGGCACTATGGTATCGATGTTTATTGTTCATAAAAAGGGTATTATCCTAAACAGTAATAATCCTACTTTTTTATATGCATACGGCGGATTTAATTCCAGCCAAACACCTAATTTTTCTGCATCAAGAATATTACTCTTGGAAAATGGCGGTGTATTTGCCTTACCTAATCTTCGCGGTGGTGGGGAGTATGGTGAAGATTGGCATAAAGCAGGTATGCTAATGAATAAACAAAATGTATTTGACGATATGATTACAGCCGGAGAATACCTAATAAGCAGATACTATACTTCCAAAGACAAACTCGCTATTGCAGGAGGAAGCAACGGAGGCTTATTAGTTGGAGCATGTATCAATCAAAGACCAGATCTATTTAAAGTAGCCTTTCCAGCTGTAGGCGTAATGGACATGTTGAAATTCCATAAATTCACCGTTGGATGGGGTTGGGTGCCTGAATATGGAAGTTCCGAACAAAGTAAGGAGATGTTTGATTACTTAAAAAATTATTCTCCCTATCACAATATTAAGAAAAACACGATTTACCCTGCTACTATGGTAACTACCGCAGATCACGACGATCGTGTAGTTCCTGCACACAGTTTTAAATTTGTGGCACGATTACAAGAATATAGCAATCCAAAGAATCCTGCACTTATTCGCATTGAAGTAAATGCCGGTCATGGATCAGGCAAGCCAACTTCAAAGATCATTGAAGAGGAAGCAGACAAATGGGCATTCCTTTTTTGGAACATGAATTATAAAACCTTAAAAAAATAATAGTATTAGTGTCTCCTAAGGAAAGATATAGACAGCTATGTAAAAAAGGACAGCACACAGAAATTCCTGTTTTTTTACTTCCTTTTTGGCTCGATGCAGTAGCTGAAAACTGGGATGTCTGTCTGTATGAGGAGCATAATAAAATATTAGCTGTTCTACCTTATTGCTGGAAGGGAATATTTTTTTCCAAAAGAATCTATTTACCAGACCTAAGCTTTTACCAATCCCCTATTATATTTGATTTAGAAGAAATAGATGCTAATAAAAAGCAAGCCATAATACATCATCTATTTACTCAACTTCCATTAACGATACGTTCTTATTTTAAATTCATTCCTAATTTGTATTCGATAGACATATCGGTTGAAGGGTATAAAAAAGATGACTACTACACTTATATCATAGAGAAACATCAGGCAACAAAGCCAATGAGCCAGCACCATCAACGCTATATACAGAAAGGAATTAATCAGGGTTATTCTATCGCAGAAAGTGAGCATATAGAAAAATCCTATGCACTAATAAAGTCTACCTTTGATCGCCAATATTCAACAGTAAAAATAAATCTTACCGAATTTAAAAGTCTTGTAAATACGTTAAAACAAGAACAAAAAGGAAAAGTAATAGATTGCATAGACAGGAATAATAACATACTGGGCAGCATTTTATTAGTATCTGATGAAAAGACAAGCTACTATCTCATGAGTGGATATAATGAATCTTTTAAGAATTCAGGAGCCATTCCATTCCTCCTACACCACCACATACAAGAGTGTGCAAAAAAGAAAATTGATTTTAATTTTTGTGGAAGCACCAGAGAGAGTATCGCAAATTTCTTTGAAGGATTTGGAGCGAATAAGGTACCGGTAGCTATCTGGAAGAAGCAAATAATTTAGTACCATAGCCTGGCACCAACTTTCTTCAAATACAACATGCCTGAAGAAGTCATAATATTTCTTTCCGCAACATGTAATCGCTTTCGTAAAGATTGTATAGTACGAAAATAAACACCCAACTTAAAACCTGATTTATATAAGAAAAAACAACTCCATAGAATAAAGTGTGTAATGACATAAACCGCAGGTAAATGCTTATATACAACTACCATTTTATTCTCAAACATACGGGCATAGGTCTTAACACTCGATTCTCTTCCATTGGGATTTTGCTTATGGAGCATCAATAAATCCTGCGTAAATAAAATAGAATACCCTGCTTTTATGGTTGCATAACTAAGGTCATATTCCTCCATGCCATAGAAAAAATCTTCCTGATAATATCCTGTCTGCTCTATAAGTTGCTTAGGAAAAACATGACCATAACCAAAAAATAAATTATAAAAAACCTCTTGTTTATCTTTGATAAGCTGAGCGTTTTTTAACGGAGTTTCGGTTTTACCTGTAAATGTATTTTTTCCAAGGAATCCAATAATTGCCAGATTATCCTGCTCATATTTTTTATATAAATGAAGAACTTTGCTTATGATATCTTTATTTACAATCTCTGAATCATCATCCATAAATAAAAGATAAGTTCCGGTGGCTTCACGAATACATAGATTACGACCACCTGCGACACCCAAGTTTACTGAATGATTTACATAGTGCACCAAAGACTGCTCATCTTGTGGCAACTGATTTAAGTAAGCTTCAAAGTGATTATAGTTTTCTGAAGAGCCATTATTAAGAACGATAATTTCTTTTTTCCACCCGATAAAATCATCTAACTGTAATACATTCTGAACAGCAGCAATAGTATCCTGACATCTGTTATAGCTGATAATTATAAATGAAAAAATCTGATCCATATCCTTCAATATATCTCTCGAAATTAAATCCTTCAGGCACTTACTGCATCTTGCGAATGTCTTGTTTGACCTATTGATTTCTTTCTATCCTTGTAATATATATAACCCAAAGCAGCAATTGCAATATAGAACAAGATGTTACCCAGGAGCAATATACTATTTGTCATCGCATAAAGCTTAGGCTTAAATTCAAAGCTAATTTTATGTTCTCCCGCAGGGACTTTCATGCCACGCAATATATAATTCACTCTGATATGATCTGCTTCTTTACCATCAACGTAAGAAATCCAATCCTGATTAGGCCTGTAAATGACTTCAGAGAACACTACAAACTCGTCTATTGATGATTTAAAATTATATTCCAACTTCATAGGATTCTTAGTATCCACCATTTTGACAAAACGAGTTTCATTCGTTATAGAATCTGCATTAGGCGTAAACCCTTTAAGATAAGCACTGAATTCCTGATGCACTAGCGCAATATGCGCCGGATTTATTTCCCGCACTTTAAGAATCTCTTCTTCCGGACTGGCGACAGTCTGAATACTACTCACCATCCAAGCATTTCCTAGAGCATAGGGATTCTGTATCACCCCATTCGCCTCAGATGATTGCTTAATATATCTTGTATTAAGCATATTAATATAATTAGCATTTTCAAAACCCGCCTTTCCTATCAGTTGGAAATCATAACTCAGGCCATATTCTATTATATCCTGATAACGACGAAGCTTGGCGGGGTTATAGCCACCAATGGTACGATGAAAATATACAGGAGATGCACTGTTGAAGACATCACCACTAAAATCTACCATGCGCGCACCATCTTTATTATAAGCCAGAATAGATGCATCTGCTGCTGTTTGCGGAAACGCATTTAACTCTACCGTCGACTTATCTTCGAATTGCGTATCATTTAGATAGCGCTTACTGACCTGCCAGAAATCTAAGAGAATGAGTAAACTTAAAGCTGATAAAATATACGTCTCTTTTCTAAATCTATTGGATGCAAAAAGAAACAGTACGGCACTTGCCAGTAAAACAAATATTAAAGAACGAATTGCATCAGACCGCATCATAGACGCTCTATCTTTGCATAAGGCCGTATAAATATCATTAGCGAACCCTTCATTTCCCGTCATTTGTATTAATTGCTCCTTAAATTGATCATCACTAGATTTCCCTCCATCTGCTGATTTAGAATGAAAAGAAAGAACACTACCAAACAGAATTAAGAAAATAAGTAATCCGGCGGCGATACCTGTAGAAAACTTTAACACTTTTAATCGTTCCGTTTTTGATGTAAGCGCATCATCAAAGAAATCACGCAAACCTAATATACCAAGCGTAACCATTAATATCTCTGTCAATGCGAGAATCATAGTAGGTGCTCTGAACTTATTAAATAAAGGCACAACGTTATAAAGTAATCTATAGAAAAATTCAAAATTCTTACCTAATGCAATTAATATAGTGAGCACTATACTTCCTGTAATCCACCATTTAAGATTTCCTTTGTAGGCAAATAAACCAAACAGGAAAAGGAAAATAACGATAACCCCAAGATAAATCGGTCCTTGAACAAAAGGCTCACTCCCCCAATACAAAGGCATACGCTGAACAAATTGAGCCGCCTGCTGCGGTGGAACATTTTTATTAATAAGTGTATTATACACATTAGATTGATCATCTAATCCTGCCCCTGAGGAACCACCAACAAAGTTAGGAATAAACAAACTTCCCAATTCTTCTATACCAAA
Source organism: Sphingobacteriales bacterium (assembly GCA_947460245.1). Classification (GTDB taxonomy): domain Bacteria; phylum Bacteroidota; class Bacteroidia; order Chitinophagales; family JADIYW01; genus JADJSS01. The sequence continues at coordinate 2,026 of CANHGL010000003.1, read as the reverse complement.
ACTCCACTGAGTAGCATAATCGAACCCAACACCTTTATCATTATCGGATTTACCTATTTGACTACTTGCACCTGCAGATGGATTCATTTTTGCACTATTCAAGATATCACCTCCGCGAGTGGTTTCTTTTGAAAAATCATTAATAAAATAGTTATTAAAGTTCATCATACCTGCAATTAGGAAACCACCAATCAGTATCGCTACACTGTTAAAAGCATGTTTTATTTCTTTACTTATAATATTCCTAACAAACTCATAAGCAATAAATAAACCTACTATTATTAAACTATAATATGCAATCTGCACATGACCACCCGCGATAATCTCATATAAGAAGATGAGCCATAATAATGCACCAAGAATATACTTTCTTTGAAAAACCAGCCAAGCTCCTGAAAATAAGGGAAGAAACATTGCTATTGTAATCACTTTAGTGATATGACCTGCAGCTAAACTGACAAAATTAGCTGTACAAAACCCAATAGCAATTGCGCCAATAAATGCATAACGAAATCTTCTGGCAAGTACGTAAAATCCTATAAAAGAGCAAATCAGTAAAAACACAATATTCATGGCGGGATCCGGAATGAGACGAAATACTTTGTGCACCATCATCAGAGGAGTATATCCCAAAATAGGGCTAAACTCTAGACCTCCTATCATAAATGCCGGCATACCACCAAACATACGGGAGGACCATAAAGATACATGTCCTGTAGCCACTTTAAAATCTGCACTTTCCTTACTCATCGCGATATACTGATTGGAGTCGTGTGTGGAAAACTGCATACCCTGTAGAATCGGCTTACAATAGATTAATGCAATAACAATGAAAAAAAATAGAATTGCAGGTATCATTACCTTATTCGATATATTAAAATCAGAGCCACCCGACGAAGCAACTTGCTTATTAAGCGATTTTGAACTAGTAGTCTGAGCTTTAGGTGATTGTTTTTGTGCCATCAGTAAAAATTTAAGGGTAAAACTACAATTTTATCCATTCCGGAGGATAGATATCTTTTGAATCAATAGATGAATCTACAAACCAATTTTCAGGAGCGATAACGATTTTTTCTGGATTGGCATTTAACCACGCCCCCCACCAGCTAAATGTACTATTGGCGATAATCTGATGTGAACAGAGCGACATCAAATGCATATCAGCATAACTGGTCTCCGCATGGTTATTATTCTCAATAATATAAAAAGGAAAATCACACTTGAAATTATCTTTTACCCAATCGGTATCATCCGTAAATATAAAAAAAACAGGATTAGTGATTTTTGCTGATAAATAGCGAATCGCTCTGTAATAATAATCTAATGGAACTACTCCATGCTTACGCAGATTTTTTTGTAAGGATGCGTAATCTCCTCTTCGTATATGAATTGAGACTGCCAATGAGTTTTCAATTTTTTGCTTCCAAAAATTATTTTCATCTGTTAAGGGTAACTTAAAAGTTAATTCCTTGCTGATAATCGACTCAATAGACTTAAAATATTTTTCAGACTGAAAGTGACCATCCAGATAAGTATTATCAGGCATTTCTAAAACAACTGGATCAAAAGCAAAATCAGTTTCTCTGTAATAACTATATTTCCATCTATTATAGTATCTGTTCAGAAAAAACTGAAGCTTTCCAATAGGGTATAAGTATTTATTTTTAAAGAAAAAATCATTCGTATTAGCTTGTATAGAAAATACATCCAACTCAAATTTCCTATAAGAAGCCAATGTAGAAAGCTGCAACTTACTGTATAATGGAATTATATCGAAGCACAACTCTGTATTATTAACAACAGACAAGGCTCTTCCAGCAGCATATTGAAAAAGCTGATTACCTAAACCTCCATTTAATGCAACTTTAATCATAAATTAGAATATCCAAATATCTTATAATTTACTGCTCTTAGAATCTGTTTAAATTTAAACAATATATCCCTTATTTTACTGGATACTGTCTTAACATCTGCCCCCCGCATAAATGCGTGACCTCCAAATTTATTTTTATCCAATAGTAATGTC
>CANHGL010000002.1 GCA_947460245.1 Sphingobacteriales bacterium | reverse complement strand
GTGCCGGCAACGGTGTACCCTTATCACATACCTGATAGATCAAGGTATCATTGCCATTGTAATTAGCATTCGGTGTATACGTGATAGTTCCATCTGGGTTCACCACTACAGTTCCATGATTTGGTTGGTCTGTAATCGTTACGCTCGTAGAATCTATTCCTCCATCAATATCACTGTCGTTCGTTAATATAGCTATCGTTACCGATGTGTCTTCATTCGTCGTTGCTAAATCTCTTATCGCAATCGGTGGATCATTTACCGGTGTTACAATAATCTTCACCAATCCCGTATCACATTTACCACCATTATCACATACGATAATACATACGCTATCCGTGCCATTCCAGTTAAGTGCTGGCTGATATGTAATACATATTTGGCCACCGCTAACTGTTGGGCCACTGGTAATCGTACCATTACTTGGGCCACAGCCTATAGTTGATGTATGTGTATCTGTTGTATCGGTATCTGTAAATGGTATACAAATCGTCTTAGGCGTATCTTCTGGTGTAGTTACAGTACTGTCTGGTATAACGGGTGGGTGATTAACTGGTGTAACAGTAATTTTTACTAGACCTGTATCACACTTACCTCCATTATCACATACTATCAGACATACACTATCCGTACCCTTCCAGTTCAAATCTGGCTGATAAGTAATACATACCTGACCACCGCTGACTGTTGGTCCGCTGGTAATAGTTCCATGATTTGGTCCACAACCTATACTTGCCGTATGTGTATCACCTGCATCTACATCAGTAAACGGCACACATACTGTTTTAGGTGTATTCTCTGGTGTAGTTATTGTACTATCCGGAATAACCGGTGGATCATTTACAGGTCTAATGGTTATATAAACAATTGCCGTATCACAATCTCCGTCAGCATCACAAATCTGATATATCAAGGTATCATTACCATTATAGTTAAGATTAGGCGTATAGGTGATAATATCATCTGTAGGATCTGTTGGAGTACCTCCATTATTTACCACTGCTAATCCGTGATTAGCATTATCAGTAATCGTAATTGCTGATAAGCTTGGTCCATTAATACCAAAACTATCGTTTGCCAATACATTTATGTTAACAGGTGTATCTTCATTGGTAACAGCTGTATCTCTGATGGCTGTAGGATTTCCGTCAACAGCAGGACCTGTAATAGTTACATAGAATCTTGCCGTGTCACATAAGCTAGGTGTTGGAGGACAACCACCCGGAGGTGTAGGAAAATTATCACAGATCACATAATCCATGGAATCTGTTCCACTAAATCCGCTCGCTGGTGTATATAACAATAACCCATTAGATAGAATTGATACACTACCATTTGATGGTTGTAGTATTCCACCAGGAAGAGAAGCAACAATCACATCATTATTTGGATCTGAATCATTCGTTAAGATATCCCAATACACTAGGTTGTTAGTTATACCGTCACCATAATCATCCAAAGCAATAGGCTTGGTGTTTTGTGGAGAAGCATTTATAGATACAATTACTTTTGCTGTATCACATAGAGACGGAGATGCATCATCACACAAGGTGTATATAAACTGATCAGTTGGACCACTGAACCCAGGATTTGGAGTATAGGTAATTTGTCCACCGGAAACTGAAGTTGTACCATTTGCAGGAGCAGTAGTTACCGTAACCGTTAAAGAACCACTTTCAGGATCGTTATCATTGCTTAAAACATCAATAATTGCAGGCTGACATTGATTAGTAGATTTTAAATCTCTGATTGCAACAGGTGCCTGATTTTTTATTTTCAGATAAACTATGGCTGTATCACATAACGCAGGCTCACTGCAAGCTCCTCCAGCCGTTTCACATATCTGATAAATCAAGGTATCAAATCCGATGAAATTAGGATTTGGAGTATACAAAATATTATTACCTGAAACCAGAGCTGTACCATTTTGAGGACTGATTATAATGGTTGGTGCAGTTGTTGGATTTCCTTCAGGATCTACGTCGTTAGATTTTACGCTTATGGAGTAAGCAGTAACATTACTATTCATAGAATCTCTGTCTGCTAATGCATTCGGTGCAGCGTTGGTTACAGTAACCGTTACTTTAGCGGTATCTGCAGCTCCAATATTATCTACTATTCTATAGGTAAATGTAAATGTTCCCGTTACCCCAGAAGCAGGAGTATATATAACATTGCTTCCTGAAACTACTGCCGTTCCGGAAGAAGGTGCAGATATTATGCTAGTAAGTGATATGGAACTCAAGGTATCCACATCTCCATCATTTGGAAGAACGGCTATGGTAACCGGTGTAGTTGAGTTTGTTGTACCAAAGTCCGGTTGTGCCAGAGGCGCATGATTAGAAATTGGAGTACATGTTAAAGGTGTAGAATATTTTACTACAAACTGAGGTCTGTTCCCTGCTGTACCATTTTCACTACTATAAATACCAATCTTCTTATCTATTCTGGTTTCATCCAGTTGTTTTAAAAGAATACCTATGTTATTAGCAGGAGTAGTAACCCAATCCTGCGTAATCCCAGATAAATTGAAAGTAACAGTTTGAGATGTTTTAGCGCTCGGTATCGTAACTATTGCACTTGATAAGGAAGTTGAATTAAATGAACCACCTGCAGGTGTCCAGTTATTTCCGGTACTTCTTAAGTTCCAGGTAGTTTGTGCTTCAACAAATGACTGTAATAACTTTTGAGCACTTATGGTCATGGTGTATGGTCCTTTCTGTGTCTCACCTCCTGTAGAAGTTTTTAAAGCCAATACGGCTGACTGCACCAAAGCATTAGTAGGAATGGTAGAAACATCAAAACGCATTACGCCACGTTTCACTTTATTTGGCTTTTTACCAACTAGGAAGAAGTTGCCTGTACCATCTGGTGTAGTTGCAGCCGCTCCCTCTTGATTTAAGGTTGCATCATCTATAGTAGTAGAGGTATTAAGTGTTAGTGTTGTAATACTAGAAGAAGGCTTATAAGACCCGGAAGGACAGCCATCATCAGCTACATTGAAGGTCAACATTTCTGTAGAACAATAGCCTGATGAACTGCACACTTGTATATATACTGTATCGCTGCCGCTAACATCTCTATTGCTACAATAAGTAATGGTATTATCCAGGTTAATACTAATCTTACCAATTCTGGGTTGGGTAACTACTCTTGTCACCGATAAAGTCCCCCCTAATGGATCAACTGCACCATCTAAAACGCTTAAAGTGGTACAGCTATCTTCATATATATTGTAAGATTGACTGGAAACAGCAGGATATTTTGACACACATCCCTTTATATCAAACTCTACTGCGTCAATGTTGAGTGCCTGCGCACCTATCTGCTTTATACAAACATAATTTACGTTTCCTGCAGTATTAATATACGTAATACCTAAAGCAGTACCACTAAGTGTGAAATTACCTAAATTAATATATGGACCCGCTTGTGTTGCAGCAACCTTAACATTAATAGTTGCTAAACCGGCACCATTGCTTGCCCAAGTGATTTGTAAAGAATCATTTAGACCAAGCGTATTATCTAAACGTAGTGTAAGTGAGTCTGCTGTTGAGTTAAACGCTGCTAAAGTAGCATCGGCAACATCTAATGCATTGTCTGGAGTACCAATACTGTTCGTTAAGGAAGTAATTGAACTATCCGCAGCTCCGGCAGCTACTACACCATAAAATTCATCCGGACCGCAACCATTGGCATCCAGTGTTCCAATCTTTACAATTATTAAAGCAGTAGAACACAATGTTGTTACGTTATCACATACACGGTATCTTGCTGTATCTGTTCCTATAAAACCTGGATTTGCAGTATAGGTAATGCTTCCATTTCCATTATCAACAAAAGTTCCATTCGAACCAGAACCCAACAATGAAACAGTTACACTATTACCCGCCGTAAGTGAATCATTAGTTAACACATTAAAAGTAACCGGTGGTGCAGTAGTTGCACAAGCAGAAGGAACATTGACTGTATCATTAACAGGCATTGGTCCAACCGGAGGTGCTAAAATTATAATAGGAATACTGGTGAAAGATTGCCTGCCACAAGGATCAGAAACCAAGCATGAAATAGAACAAGGTGTATTAGAAGAAACTGTAGGCGCAATAAAAGTTGGATTCGCTGTAGTCCCATTGACAAAAGAACCTCCGCAGCTGGACGTCCACTGATAAGTAAACGTAATTCCCGGCAATGGAGAACTTGCAGACACCGTAGGATTTACGGAAGCCCCTCCAGTTATTGTTTGGTTAACCGTTACCCCACCGGTTACTAATTGTGGTGTTTTAATAATTAACTGAACAAAACTAAAGTTGAAAAATGCTCTCTGTGCTGCAATGTCTGCAACTGTACCTTTATTATGGGAGTGTCCTGCTTCGTACATTACATAACCTCGAGTGGTATCATCAAATGCACGACCATAAACCAATAAAGCTGCAGCATTACTTAAATCAGGATTTAAGACAGGTACATCTGCCTGAGTTGGGTCGTAAGCGATAACCTTTGCTCCGGGATTCCACTTTGCATTAGGCCCAGTTTGAACGGGCATATAGATTTGCTCTGAACCATTTAATTGAGCTGCATCTGTTGTTCCCATATATTGAGCAACGGGATCGTCAAATAATCTATGCGTGTAAGGCACAGAACCTGCACTGTGCGTACCCCATAATTTCAAACTATTGTTTGCATAAGGCACAGTTGTAGGTGTAGGATTCTTTTCTGTCAAGAAGTTCATCTGCTGTGTCAAATCAGCAGGATTAATAGCGTTACTTAATGCACTCACAGCATGACAAGCAGCCCAGATAGAACCCAAACAGGTTTTATTCCAAGTGTATAATCTGTTATGCGTTGCCCAGGTAGGATCTGCGTGCGGCATTACATAGAAATCGTCACAACAATCCAAGTCTGCAACTGCTTTCCAGTTGTAAGCACCCGGGAACGCTGTAAGCGTAATACCTGCATTAGTTAAATAAGCTTGAGCTATAGAACCATTAGTGGCATCTAAAGTCCAGCGTGGGAAAGTCTTGAGTGAGGCATATACATCTACAGTTAAAGACGATGTGGTGGATGTACCTACAACGCCCTGGGTTTGCCAGAATGCAATTCTTACATTTACGGCAGCTGATCTGTACTCCGCAGGAATAATAAAGGTTCCTCCTTTGTACTGAACACCATTATAGGTAAAGTCAGCACCATCCTTTACCTTCCCTTGCCCAATTATCCACTTTACAGGTACATAGTAGTTCTTAATTAAATCATAAACAAGTCCATAAGGCTTAACACCATTTGCTATGGTATTAGGATTAGTGGCTCCCATGTTAATGATAAAAGCTCCGGAGGTCAATGTCTCATTGGCAGCACTCGCTGAAGTAATAAATGAAAAAGCTAGTATACTGGTTAAAAGAATTTTCCTTGAAATTTTGTGGAATAGATTGAAATTCATTCTAAAATATGGTTAGATTAAACAAAAGAAACTTAAAATGGATCGCAAATTTAAGGCAAAAGTGCTACATAATCCACAAAAAAACCATTAATATATTCTTATTTTTTAATGAGAAAAGCCGATCTAATGATCAGCTTTTTTGGGGTTTTTATATTTCCAGACTAAAATAATCTAGAATTGGGGGGTATGTTTCGAGTTTAGAGAATAGGTTTTATGTTTCTAAACTTTAGGGTTGTTTCTATATTTCAAAATCAAGTGTATCAGTATCTACCTGCTCCATCCTCTGTGATAATCATAGCTTTATAAAAATTTTGCAGGATGTTAATAATGATTGATTGTTTCATTCTTCGTTTATTTGATAGTGTAAAGATATACCCACAATGCTATTCTAAAAACCTCACCATATCCAAATTTGTGACATTCTTATTTTAAACCTATGTTGAAAAGTGTAGCATTATGTATCATATAGCTACCAGTATCTTTATATCTGTAATAAATAAGTATTCACTATGGAAAACCTAAAAGAACTGGTCAGCATCATAAACAAACGCAAAATCAGTCAGATAGAATTGCTCGACAAATCTCTCATCAGTAGAAAAGACACCCTCTTTGCTAAATTCTATGATGGCATTGCCGATGGCAATATAAAATCGGATGAAGAAGCGATAGCGTATTTATACGGCGGAAAAGATGAATCTACTAACTACAGAAAACTGAAATCCAGATTTAAAAGCAGGCTGCTAAACACACTTTACTTTTTAGATATCAATAATTCTTCTGAAACTGATAGCAGTAAAAAGGCCTACTTTGATTGTGTAAACAGATTATACCTAAGCAATATCCTTCTTCGGTATGCAGAAAACAGAAATGCATCCATACAATTAATTATGGAAACCTATCCCCTTGCCAAGAAGCATAACTTTTACGACATCCTTAAAGAGTATGCCTATAAATTACTGGTATATTATGGAATGGTAGGAGATGAAAAAAAATATTTAGAAGAGTACGATGCTTATCAATTATATGCAAAAGAATATGAATTAGAGCAGAAGGCACAAATCATCTATTCCAGGGTTCTAATGGCCAGCACTCATCCAAAGAAAAGCAAAGCAGAAGTGATTGGAGAGATACAAGGATACATGGAAGAAATTGCGCAACTACAAGGGCAATCCAAATCGCTTGTTATCTTCTTCGTATATATTCGAATCCAATTATTCTATTATGAATTATTGGGCGATAATAATAAAATCAATGAAACTTGCGATATATTTTTAAATCAATACAACGTATATACCACCTCGATTTTACTTGAAAACTACCTTAATACAGTTTATATTTATAAACTTAAATCCTTATTTGAGCTAAGAGATTATGACACATCTTTAGATCTTATAAAAACCATTCTTCCACAATCAAAAGGTGTAAGTTATTTAGCTGTCAGAGAATTTGAAATAAAAGTATTATTAAACAAAAAAGAGTTTAATCGCGCTAAAGAGGTACAACAACAAATTAATAGTAATCCTGCTTATAAAAATACCAACCCTGCATTAAAAGAGCGATGGTATATCTACAATGCATATCGTGAATTTATCGAAAACTACACTTTAGATAGTTCTTATAAATTCAGCCTATCTAAATTCAGTAACGATATACCGATTACAGCACAGGATAAATCCGGATTTAACTTATCTGCCAGGATAATATCTATCCTTTTCTATCTGGGGAGAAATGATATAGATAATACAATGCAACAAATTGACGCTTTAAAAATATATCAGTCGAGACACTTAAAAGATGCAGGTAATTCCAGAAGTGTATTATTTATTAAACTCCTATTAACAATGGAGAAAAAAAGCTTTAATATTAAAGAGCTTAAAAACCTCAAAGAATACAGCTTATTATCAGAAGAGTATAATAATAATGTTGTACAGGAGAGTGAAATTATATTCTACGATATACTATGGGAAATGGTTCTTGAGATTCTAAAGAGAAATCAACAAAAATAACAAGCCTGTAATTTACCTGAGGATTAGCATCTCTTAACGGTTATTCTTATATTTTAGTAAAATATTTAATTACATTTACACCATTAAAAAATAAAATTATGACTAAAAGATTTTTCTATCTATTATTGATTAGCACGGCAACATTATTTTTTCAAAGTTGCTCATATAATAGCTTAGTGGCTTATGATGAAGCTTCTAATAAGGCCTGGGCAGATGTAGAAGCTGCTTACCAACGTAGAACAGATTTGATTGACAACCTCGTACAAACCGTAAAAGGAGCAGCAAAATTTGAACAAGAGACACTTACTGCGGTGGTAGAAGCCAGAGCAAAAGCAACCTCTGTTCAATTCAAGGCAGATGAATTGACTCCTGAAAATATTGCAAAGTTTCAGGCTGCACAGGCGCAGTTGAGTGGAGCACTTTCAAGATTACTCGTAGTATCCGAACAATATCCGGACTTGAAGACCAATACGCAATTTGGAGAATTGATGAATGAACTGGAACGCACCGAAAACCGAATAAATATTGCCCGAAGAGATTACAATGAGGCTGTACAAAATTACAATACTCAACTACGCTCCTTTCCAGCAAATATAACTGCAGGTATGTTTAAATTTAAATCCAAGGAAATGTTTAAAGCAGAGCCTGGAAGCGAAAAAGCACCAAAAGTACAATTCTAAAAATGTCATCTGCTAAAAACTTCTTTACAGAAGACGAGAAGAATGCCGTCATAGATGCCATTCGAAAGGTAGAAATATCTACCAGTGGAGAAATACGAGTACACGTTGATGACTATTGCAAGGAAGATGTATTCAAAAGAACAGTCAAAGTTTTTGAGGAACTACAAATGCACAAAACACCTTTCCGAAATGCTGTTCTTATTTACATAGCGGTTAAGGATAAAAAATTTGCTATTATTGGTGATGAGGCTATCAACCAAAAGGTAGCAGCGAGTTTTTGGAATGAAACCAGCAACCAACTCCAAGAGAATTTTAAAGTTGGCAACTATTGTAATGGTATTATTATAGCTATCCAGTCTATTGGTGAAATTTTAATTACACATTTCCCCGATTTAGAAGATATACAAACCAATAAGCTACCGGATGATATTTCTTTCTAAACAGCTACTTCTTGCCACCTGTTTTCTGGCAGGTATTCTAAGCTTTGGACAAAGCTTAGATCAACAAGGTATTCCTGAAAAACCTGGTACAGAAAAACTAGTAAATGATTTTGCAAAATTATTAAGCAAGGATAACTCTGAGGAATTAGAAAAAAAATTACTAGCCTATAATGATTCAACATCTAATCAGATAAGTATTGTTATTGTAGAAAGCATCGGAGATTACAGCATAGAAGACTATGCTCAAAGATTAGGCAGAAAATGGGGTATTGGTCAAAAAGAAAAAAACAATGGAATTCTAATTACTGTAGCCAAAGAAGAAAGAAAAGTAGATATAGAGGTGGGCTATGGCCTGGAAAGTCATGTAACAGACTATGACTCCAAGCACATCATTGATGAGTTGATAACTCCTGCATTTAAACAAAGTAACTACTACACCGGACTGAACGATGCAACAGATAGATTAATTGCCCTTATGCAAGGCAGCTATAAGGCAGACAGCAACCAACACAGAAATGAAAAAATTCCTTTTTGGGCTATCCTTTTAATCATCATTGTTCTAGTTATTATATTTTCATCAAAAGGAAATAGTGGCAACAGTTACCGCGGTGGCGGTGCTGGCGGCTGGATAATTACAGGTGGCGGAAGCTCTTGGGGTGGCAGCAGTAGTTCAGGAGGAGGATTCAGCGGATTTGGTGGTGGTAGTTTTGGCGGTGGCGGGAGTTCCGGAAGCTGGTAGCGGATAAAATTATTTGTAAAAATATTAAAAGTCTACATAAGATATAACTATTAAATATCTTTGTTCAATCAATTTAAAATTATGCTAAAAAATATAAACTTCCTCCTGATTGCCACCCTGCTTTTTAGCAGTTGTTCCTCTAATAAAGATGTTGAATTTAAGTCTATTACTAATTTGGACTTAGGTAATCTTTCAAAAAAATCTGCTACCATTAGAGGAAATCTATCTTTCAACAATAAGATGGATGAGGTACTTAATCTAGAAGATATGATACTAGATCTAAGTATTGATGGAAAAGATGTGGGAACTATTGTTATACAAGCTAATAAAATTGCAGAAGCAAAGTCTGAATTTACCATACCGCTCTCCTACACCTATGAAACTAAATTATTTATAGAAGAAGGTCATGACCCATCGAGTGCTTACGAAGTAAAAATATCAGGAGAATTAACTGCAAAAAATCAGAAGGGTGAAGAAATAAAAATACCTGTAGACTTTAGTGCTACCATTGATTACCTGAGTAATAAGGAGAAAAGAGTAGAGAAGAGAGAAAGCAGGAAGGAAGCCAGACAAGAAAGACGTGAAGAAAGAAAAGCACGAAGAGCACAACGAAAAGCTAATGACTAATCATTTATTAAGAAAAAACTTGAGAAATACTATCCAACTGATTTGCTTAGTATTTTTATTGCTAGCTAACTTTGCTACAAAAGCTGCAGATAAGGAGCCTTATTTAGTAAAAACTAAGGATTTCCATGTAAATGATTTTGCATTAAAGCATATCGATATGGGCATTACTGCTGTTATCTTTAACCCCTATAAGGTTAAAGTAAGTATTGATGAAATTCTTATCGATGTATTTATAAATAATAAGAAGCTAACTACAGTTACAGAAGCAGCAGATATTGTAAAAATTCAGAAAGAGAGTGCTTTTGACCTGCCCCTGAAAATTGATGTGAAGTCAGGCCCAACCATTGCTACGCTCTTTAAAGAAGGCACTAAATTATTATTCTCTGGAAAGAAAGTTGCAGTAGTTCTAAAAGGATATGTAAAAGTAAAAGCATTAGGATTTATTCCTATAAAAGTGAAAGTTAACCAGACTGAATATTTCGGATTAAAAGATTTAGTTCAATCACAGAAGAAAAATCCCTAATAATATCTTCTAAAACTGACTGTTCTGTAAATCAGAACCTAATAAAAAGAGTACCTTTACTATCTCATTCTATTTATGTCTGCATTAACTACTATTCTACTCTGCCGATGCCCTAAATGTCAAGAGGGAAAAATCTTCATCGATCAGAATCCATATCACCTCAGTAATATCAGTAAGATGGAAAAGACATGTCCAAAATGTGGCTTTAACCTGGAGAATGAGACCGGATTCCATTTCCTGTCCATGTACATGAGTTATATTGTATGTATGGCCTTTTCATTTACGTTTTTAATCCCAAGCTCCATAATTCTGGGGCTCGACTGGATTCCTACCTTACTCTTTACCAATGCTTTGATACTAATCATCTTATGGCCTCTGATTTTCAGATGGGCAAGAATGATTAGCTTATGGCTTACGGTAAAATTCAAGTTTGAATAGCCTTTCATAACACTAATCAAACCACGACAAAGTCGTAACTTAGCCAACATGAACTCCGATAACGGCAAGAAATCAATATTCAAAAATTTTACTGCTTTATTTACCGGACTGCTTCTGGTTCAGCTAATCAACTTCCTATTTTCATTAATACTACCCAAATACTTTTCTCCAAATGCATTTGCTGAATTCGGCATATTTACCTCTCTTGTCTTCATATTCATAGAAGTTGTGAATGCGAAGCTAGATATGGCTGTCATGCTTACAAAGGAGCCTAAAGACACTAAAAAACTGTTAGATGGTGCTTTTACCTTTGCAGTAATTATATCCTTCATAGTTTTAATGGCTTGTGTTCCAATTTGTTTGTTGTTTAGTAAAGTCTATATCTTACTTCCATTTACGCTATTGCTTTATGGAATCCATCAACCCATATTAGTTTACCTCAATAAGCAAGGAAAGTATAGTACAATAAACATATTCCGTATTATTCAAGTTCTCACTACCAGCTTGGTTACAATCATCTTAGGCAGAGAACAAGTTAGTCATTCGTTGATTTTAGGATTCGTAAGCGGATTACTATTGGCTTCTCTTTATAGTATAAGATTTAGTCCGCCTAGATTCAGCCTAACTGCTTTGAAAGAATCCCTAAAAGAATACGATCAATTTCCAAAATATGGTACCTGGTCGTCTTTAATAAACAATCTATCCCGCAACAGCATACCCTTAGTTTTAGCACAGTTCTTCTCCCAACAACTCGTTGGCTTTTATTCATATTCCACTAGGCTACTCAATGCACCTTCCGGTATGTATAACAGCGCTCTTAGTCAGGTTTACTTCAAGATGGCTAGCGAAGAAAGTCATGAAACAGTTAGAATACAGACCAAAAAAATTATCTTATTTTCTCTATTAGTATCTATAATACCTACTTTACTTCTGTTATTTTTTGGTCAGGAATTCTTTTTTTTACTATTCAGTGGCGAATGGATAGAAGCCGGAAAAATTACTCAATACCTTATACTCTGGTATTTTATGAGAACCATCACCTCACCCATCACTAGTATTCTAGACGTACGCAATGAATTGAAATTTGAATTCCGAGTGAATATTATTTTATTAGCTGCTGGGATTACCTCAATAATTATTGGAGGTCTGTTAAATAACTTCTATCTATCCTTATTACTCTACTCCATTTCTGGAATACTTATAAACTTATATTTATTATATTTTATAAATTTTAACATCCTAAAGAAAGAATATCATCGTTAAAATGAAAAACATTCTTTAATTTGAGTGTTATACAATATAACAATTAACTACTATACATGAAAAAATACTATTTCCTTTTATTACCGCTCGCATTCATCTTATTAATTGCTGCAACTACTAAAAAAACAAAAAAACAGACGTGTTCTAATCCAAAATCTGCAAAATTGATTACGCAAACAAAAAATGGAATCACCTTAACAGAACTCTACTCCCCGGAAAGTTTCTCTAATGCGAAAATTACCCAAAGTTTTGGAGGAAGCAGTGAAGATCTGGACACCAATACCTTTAGTGCTAACTATACCATAGAAAATTATGAACTAGGCAAACAAACCGGAATGAGCGGAATTAAAACCTGCGCCAACTCTGCAAAAGGACAGCACATACATAATATTATTGACAATCAGCCGTACACTGCACTTTATGATTTAAATGCTAAAGTAAAAGCAAAGAATGACGGACAACACATCGTTCTTTCTTTCTTATCCAGGTCCTACCACGAAAGCATTAAAAATAAAAATGCCTATACCATTTCTTCAACTATAACAGGAGCATCCAGAACAGTGATTAGATATGCACAACCTGATCTAACCAAGCCGATGTTGTTTTACAGCAGACCGAAGGGAGAATATACAGGTAGTGAGACTGATGCAGTTTTGTTAGACTTCTATTTAGTGAATTGCGATTTATCAAAAAATGGCTACTATGTATCGGCAGAAGTTAATGGTAATACATTCAAACTAACAAAATGGTGTGGCTATTTCATGGAAGGATTACCGAAAGGAGAAAACACTATCAAGCTAAGGCTATTAGACAAAAATGGAAAACTTGTAGATAGTCCGTTCAATACCTCTGAACGAAAAATTATTTTGAAGAAATAGCAATAGCTATAAAAAATAGTTTAGCGCTAACTCATAGCTTCTTAAACCAAAACCAACTATTATTCCGTTGGCAACAGGTGAGATAAAAGAATGATGTCTCGTCTCTTCTCTAGAAAACGTATTACTGATATGCACCTCTATAACCGGAGTTTTTATAGCTCTTACGGCATCAGCAATTGAAATAGATGTATGCGTATATCCGGCAGCATTTAAAATAATTCCATCATAAGAAAAACCGGTTTCCTGTAATTTGGTAATCAATTCTCCTTCTATATTACTTTGAAAATACTCGATTTCTAGGTCCTTATAATCTGATCTTAGCTTATCTAAATAGCTTTCAAAAGTTTCAGAACCATAAATATCAGGCTCCCGATTGCCTAATAAATTAAGATTCGGACCATTAATAATGATTATCTTTTTCATAACTTTTAAGTGTTTAAAGATAAGTAATTACACTGAAAATAGTGGAGTTTCCTATATTGCAGCCCTATGGCCGATTGGAAACATTATATCAAAAGCTTTGAAGCCTATCTGAAAATTGAGAAATCACTTTCCCAAAACTCGATTGATGCCTACCTGCATGATGTGCAACTGCTGTTGCAATATCTTAATATGGCATCTAGAATTTTATCTCCCGAGGAACTAAAACTCATGGATCTGGAAAATTTCATAGCACATCTTCATGACCTGGGATTGAGCGATAGAAGTCAAGCGCGAATTATATCCGGCTTAAAAGCCTTCTACAAGTACCTCGTCATAGATGATCATATCAAAGAAGATCCCACAACGCTATTAGAGGGACCAAAACTTGGTAAGAAGCTGCCGGATACACTATCCTTTGAAGAAATAGAGAAACTGATCGGAGCACTTGATTTAAGTAAAGATGAAAATATACGTAACAAGGCAATAATAGAGACACTGTATAGCAGTGGGTTAAGGGTATCCGAACTGATTGGACTTCAGATATCCCATATTTACAAGGATGTAGGATTTATAAGGGTTATCGGAAAAGGCAATAAGGAAAGATTGATTCCTATTGGCGGTGAAGCGCTCAAACATATTGGAATTTACCTCGAACATGTAAGGGGGAAACTTCCACAATATCCAAAACATTCCGATATTCTTTTTCTAAATAAAAGAGGAACACCCATAAGTAGAGTAATGGTATTTTTAGTCATAAAAAAACTAGCACACCTGATAGGATTAAACAAGAATATTTCACCGCATACCTTCCGTCATTCTTTTGCAACACATTTGATAGAAGGTGGTGCAGACCTGCGTGCCGTTCAGCAAATGCTTGGACATTCCTCAATTACTACAACAGAAATCTATACGCACCTTGATCAACAATATCTGAGAGAATCCTTATCCTTGCATCATCCAAGATTTAAAAGATAAAACTATTTTTGAAGGAATTTCAGCACATCTCTTTTCACATCCAAAGGTCGCTCCATCATAGGAACGTGCCCACAAGAATCATAGATAATCTCCGTACTATTTTTTATATCTCGATGGAATCTATTCGTATGACCCACAGGAATAATATTATCCTGTTTACCCCAGATAATCAATGTAGGACAAGAGATTGTTTTAATTAAAGCAGTATCTAAAAACTTTTCTGAATTTGCAATGGCCAATACATGATTTAGGTTTCCATCTCTATTCCATAAATCGTTCATTCTTTTAATTGTTTTTTTATCTATACTATTTTGATTATAAAATATTCTCTGAACAGCAATCCTGGTAAATAATTCCGGCAATCCCTTCTGTGTGACGTTCTTTACAAAATCATTTCTAAGCAAATTCGCATTTGCAGATTTTATCACTTTGTCCATCTCATATCCGGCGCTGTTGAATAAAACCAGTTTCTTAAATACTTCAGGATGTTGGACACATAAATTCCAAGCCATTGAACCGCCTAAAGAATTACCCATAACATATGCTGTATCGACATGAAGTGTATCCATGAAAACTTTAAAGAACTCGGAATAAGCGCTATAGAAATCAGGATTAGGATCTTTTGTAGTAGGAAAATCTGATAGACCGAAACCAGGAAGATCTACACGTATAACCCTATACTGGTCTCTAATTAAAGAATCCAACATATAAAAATCGTAAACGCTTCCACCAAATCCATGTATCATTAAAACAGGAATACCCTTACCGGCATCTGTATAATGTACATCAACTCCATTCCATTTAAAAAATTTTGAATCTGGCGTACAGTATAACTGCTTTACCTCCTCTTTTGATAATATTCTATTTTTTCTTCCATAACAAGCATAGAAGTAAAAAACTACTAACAACAACAATAACGATAAGATAGCTTTTTTAAGCATGAGATAAAATTATTCTTAAAAATACAAAAGGAATCATCAATAGCATACATTATGGTACTATGGAAGTATTAAGAGTAACGACGAGATAATGCTACAGGATAGACTCCAAAACCGATAAGAATTTAGCCGGCGCTTCAGCATGAACCCAATGACCTGCTTCAGGAACTGAATATAATTGAGCCTTAGGGAAGAGCGTCAAACACCTTGTCCAATTGTCCTCCGTAATATAATCGGACTTTTCTCCTCTTATAAAATAAGCTGGACCATTATATGCCGAACTAAGCTGCGGAAAATCCATAAGGAATCTATAAGATGCTATCAGCACTTTTAGATTACATTTCCATTCTAGTTTTCCAGATTCATCTCTGAAAAGATTTTTTAAAATGAACTGTCTTACACCGAAGTCGTGTATCCTGGATTGCAAGAAGGAATCTACATCTTCCCGTTTGTTTGCCAGTTTCAAAGGAGCCTCTGCCATAGCGAATAAAATAGACTCATGCCCTCCTTGATAATAGACAGGAGCAATATCCACCGAGATTAATTTATCAATTAATTCCGGATGTAAAAGTGCAGCCAGCATCGCCACTTTACCACCCATAGAGTGTCCTATAATAATAGCCTTATCAATATGTTGTTGCTTAAAAAAATCCATTAAATCATTAGCCAATAAAGTATAATTCATTTCGGGAGCATGAGGAGATCTACCATGGTTGCGCTGATCTATAGTATACACCTGAAAACGTTTACTCAGTTGCCTTGCAACCGTCTGCCAATTATCCAAAGAGCCCAAAAGACCATGAAGTATAATTATTACTGGACCGGTATCGCCTGTTTTTTTATAATTGAGTTGCATAAAAGTTATCGTATAGACTACACCATTTTACTCCTTTTCAGCAAATAGGACATTAAGACAGCATGATAACCCTCAGAGATATCTGCCTCCACAAAATCAATTTTATATTGAGCACACTTTAACTTAAGATTTGCTTTACGCTGCTGCATCTTCTCTGTATAAAAATCTTTCACCTGATTAGGCTGTAATTTAAGCTCCTCTCCCGTTTCCATATCCACAAATTTGTATGGACGATTCTCGAAGACAAAATCCACCTCTTTAGATTTATCAACCACATGAAACAATACTACCTCATGTTTATTATGCTTTAAGTGTTGCAATGCCAAAAAGAGCTCTTGTTCCTCCATAGAATCAATCATATCACTGAAAAGAAATACAAGAGAACGCTTATGGATAATATCCGCAATTTGATGTAAACACTTTGCAGCGGAGGTAGACTGCTGTAGCTTCGAATTTTTGATCAACTTATACAATTCTGTCATCAGTAAATGATGATGAACTGCGTTCGACTTTGCTGACGTTTGCGTAGTGATATCTGTATCAAATACCGTTAAGCCAACTGCATCACGTTGTTTCTTTAATAAATACATTAGAGCCGCAGCAGCTACACAGGAAAATTCTATTTTATTCAATACTCCGGGTGCTCTCTCTTGAGGGAAATACATAGAAGATGAAGCATCTATTACAATCTGACAACGAAGGTTTGTTTCCTCCTCAAATCTTTTAGTGTATAATTTCTCCGTACGCGCAAAAACCTTCCAGTCGATATCCTTCACGGAATCTCCAATATTGTGTAGCCTATGTTCTGCAAATTCTACGGAAAATCCATGATAGGGACTTTTATGCAGCCCTATAATAAAACCTTCCACCACCTGACGCGCCAAAAGATCCAATTGTTCAAATTGTATGAAATCTTGTCGTTGAATAATCATTACAAAAATTAAAAATGGTCAGCATAGAGCTGACCATTAAAAGTATTCAAAAATCTATAGTTTAGACTAATAAAGCATCTAATTTTTTCTTAAGGTCTGACTTGGAAGCTACACCCACATGCTTATCTATCACCTGACCATCTTTGAAGAATAGTAAGGTAGGGATACTCATAATACCATATTGCGCTGCTATCTCTCTATTGTCATCGACATTTAATTTGCCTATGGCAACTGTTTCACCATACTCTTTGGAGAGTTCCTCCACTACCGGACCAATCAATCTGCAAGGACCACACCATTCTGCCCAAAAATCTACTAATGCTACGCCTTTAATTGCAAGGACTTTTTCATGAAAGTTGTTGTTTGTAAATTCTAATGCCATTTTTTTAAAGTTTATAGAGATAACAATTATTTTCCAATTCAGTTCCAAAGGTATCAAAAGAACCTTAATTAGCTAATTAATTCTATTGATTTAGATATCGTAAA
This sequence comes from Sphingobacteriales bacterium, assembly GCA_947460245.1. Taxonomy (GTDB): domain Bacteria; phylum Bacteroidota; class Bacteroidia; order Chitinophagales; family JADIYW01; genus JADJSS01. The sequence continues at coordinate 114,961 of CANHGL010000002.1, read as the reverse complement.
AACTTATCGAATAATCAACTCCTGGACCAAATTCTCCTGAAGCCTTGCATTAAGGTCTGCTATAATCTTAGTCCTGGCCATAAAAAGTTCCTGTTTAAGAGCGGAGGACTCGAGGTAAACAAAAAGCTTCCCATGCTTGTAGTAAATTTTAGAAGTATGATTGGTGATATAAGATCCCATAAGTTCATGCCAATACTTCCTTACCTTCATTTCATCCATCTTTCCACCGATACGAAGATCACGGATCATATCATCTAAAATGTCTTTTAAGGTAAAAAAACGACTATTTCTATATTGAGCCAAGCTTTATGATATTATAGTTAATAATTTGATTATCAGTAATTAATGATTCTATATTAGATGTTTCTGTATGGGTAATAAACACCTGACCAAAAGCTTCTTGATGTATAAGCTTAAAAATCTTAGAAACTCTATCCGCATCTAATTTATCAAAAATATCATCCAAAAGCAAAACAGGATACACCAATTTTTCTTTCTTAAGCAATTCAAATTGGGCTAACTTTAAGGAAAGTAAGAAGGTTTTTTGTTGCCCCTGCGATCCAATCTTCTTTAATGGATAACCATTAAGAAGAAAAGTCAAATCATCAGTATGCACACCTTGAGTAGTGCGCTGCGCCTTTCTATCTTGATCTTCATTTTTAATTATAAGATCTTCTATATCAATATTATTTAATTCTGAATCATAAGTAATAGATGAAGTCTCATAGCCTTCGAAAATTTGCCTATAAAAGGTATCAAATATAGGAGTAAGTTGCTGTATGAAGTCTAAGCGATATCGGTGTATCACCCTTGCGCTGGCAATTAGAGATGTATTATACACATCCAATAATGCTCTGTCAAAACTTCTATGATCATAAAACGACTTCAATAAAGCATTCCGTTGAGCCAATATTTTATTGTAAGTCATTAAATTAGATAGATATTCGGAAGAGAATTGAGAAAGAGTGAAATCTAAAAATCGTCTTCTCACCTCGCCATGCCCCAGAATCAAGCTATTGTCATCAGGAGTAATAATCACACAAGGAAAGCGACCTATATACGTTGATTGCTTTTCAATAACGCTTGAATTAAGCTTTATTTCTTTCTTTTCTTGCTTTAAGTATTTAATCTCAACTAATTGTTTATCACTATTTAATGAAAAATTTGTTTCAATTCTAAAAAAATTAGAATCAAAATTAGGTACATAAAGATCATTAGTACTCAGGTAACTTTTGGTGAGACAGGAGTAGTATATAGCATCGAGTAAGTTAGTCTTCCCCTGTCCGTTATTTCCTACTATAAAGTTTAATTTATCCGAAAATGAGAATTCGCGGGTAGTATAATTCTTGAAATTGGTCAGCTTTATATGACGAAGATGGAAAGACCCGATAGACATCGTTCAAATATACGTTCAAAAATGTGAATACTAAACACTCAAATGGGATGTCATATATTTTAAAAAATGGACTAAATATATTACCTTTGCGGTCTGTTTAATCTAATGAATATGTCAAAAAAGAATCCAATATCAGCACAACCCGATGTATTAGAAGAAGGTAATGAGAAGCTGACAGAAACAATGAATAATCTGGAGTATTACTTCGAGAAATACAAAAATATCATACTTGCGATACTTGCTATCACTTTAATTTCCATTGGTGGATGGTGGGGTTATACCAACTTTATCAAAGGACCGAAAGAAACTAAAGCAAAAGATGCAATCATTTATGCTCAAAGATATTTTGAGATAGACTCATTGAATGCTGCCCTCAAAGGAGATGGCCTACATCTTGGATTTGAAGCTATTGCAAAGCAATTTAGCGGAACGGCTGGAGGAAACAGAGCTGCATTTTGTGCAGGAGTTTGCAACCTGAAACTTGGAAATTATACAGCAGCTATAAAATACCTGGAAGACTTTAATACTTCCGATGCTATCCTTCAGGCAAGAAAATTTGGTTGCCTTGGAGATGCATACGCAGAACAAAATAAGATGGACAATGCCATAGAAAACTACACTAAGGCATCTGAAGCTACAGACAATGAGCTTGTTACACCTCTTTACTTGTTTAGAGCTGCTTTAGCGAATGAAAAGAAAGGGAATAAGAAAGAAGCGCTCGAACTGTACAAAAAACTAAATACAGATTACCCCAGCTCACAGGAAGGTATGGCTGCAGAGTTGTATATCGCCAAGTTAGAAGCGCAGACGCTCTAAAATAAAGCGACACTATATGGCAACCTCATTACAAAATTTATCCAGCTATCAACCAGATAAGGTTCCTGATGGCAGTGGTAAGTCGTATGGAATTGCTGTTGCCGAATGGAATAGACACATTACATTTGAATTGCTAAAAGGCTGTGTAGAAACTCTACTCCTCCATAAAGTTGCGAATGAAGACATCCATGTCATCTATGTTCCAGGAACCTTTGAACTTCCATTTGCAGCAAAGAAAATGGCACAAATGCATTTATCTGCTATCATCTGCCTCGGTTGTGTGATAAAAGGAGAAACCGACCACGATATATACATCAATACATCTGTAGCTAATGCCCTCCAACAACTCAATATAGAACTCAATATACCTTTCATATTTGGTGTTCTAACGCCTAATAATGAACAACAGGCAATAGATAGAGCCGGGGGGAAACACGGCAACAAAGGAGTGGAAGCAGCTATTACAGCTTTAAAAATGAGTGCCATTTAATTCAATGCTTTTGCGCATGTACTTCGTATAGTTTTAATTAAATATAGACAGTATGAAATTACACACCATAGACACCGGATTCTTTAAGTTGGATGGAGGAGCAATGTTTGGTGTTGTACCAAAAACTTTATGGGAAAAACTAAATCCACCCGATAAAGAGAATATGTGTACCTGGTCAATGCGATGTCTGTTAGTGGAAGATAACGACCGCTTAATGTTGATTGATACCGGAATGGGTGACTTTATAGACGACACCTACAGAAAACGCTATCAGCCATTCGGTGATGCAACATTAGAAAAATCATTAGCAAAACTGGGCTTCACACCAAACGATATTACAGATGTATTTTTAACTCATCTTCATTTTGACCATTGTATCGGTGCATTAAAAAATGATGGCAATGGAAAACCAACCTTGCGGTTTCCAAATGCAACCCATTGGTCATCTTATAACCAGTGGGAATGGGCAATGAATCCAAATGCAAGAGAGAAAGCATCCTACCTAAAAGAATACCTGACCACCATATTCAATTCGGGTAAATTAAAGTTTGTAGAGAATGAGGAATTGGGAATGAAAAACATGGAAATCGAATATGTTTATGGACATACAGAAGCCATGATGCTTTGTCATATCTATAAGAAGAAACAAACTATAACCTACTGTGCGGATCTTATCCCCTCACATCACCATATTAAATTACCCTATATCATGGCATACGATATCAGACCCTTAGAGAGTTTAAAAGAAAAGACAATTTTTCTGGAGAAAGCTTATGAAAACAATCATATCTTATTCTTTGAGCATGATAAAGACGTAGAATGTTGTACGTTGAAACGAACTGACAGGGGCATTGAATTCGACACGCTTTTAAAATTAGAAGATATTTAGATGCATACCATAGAAGAATTAAGAATACTATTTATTGATTATCTCAAGCAGGAATCTTTTGAGACAGAACCTCAGAATCTCTATGCGCCAAACAACTATTTTTTACAAATCGGAGGGAAACGTTTAAGGCCAATTCTGTTATTATTAGCAGCTGAACTCTTTGAAGGAGATATAGATACAGCTCTTCCAGCTGCATTATCTATAGAATACTTTCATAATTTCACCTTAATACATGATGATGTTATGGATCAGGCTCCTACAAGAAGAGGCTTTCAAACTATCCATGAAAAATACAACTTAAATACTGCCATTCTTAGTGGGGATGTATTGTTGGTAAAAGCTTATGAAATACTTGGGAGACTGCCTTCTGCAAAGTTTCAGGAGATCTTTAAAATCTATACAAAAACTGCAATAGAAGTTTGCGAGGGACAACAATACGATATCGATTTTGAGCGTAAAGAATTGGTAAGTCACGCGGAATACATTGAAATGATTCGCTTGAAGACATCAGTACTGCTTGCAGCAAGTATGCAAATCGGTGCTTTATTAGGAAATGCCAGTGATGAAGAGGCAAAATTAATTTATACCTATGCAGAGAATCTTGGGATAGCTTTCCAGATTCAAGATGATATCCTGGATTGTTATGGCGATGAGACACTCGTAGGAAAACAACCCGGTGGTGATATTATACAAAATAAGAAAACATTACTGATGATTGAAGCCCTAAAACATAATGATGAGCGACTGACTCACTTAATGATCGAAACCACCATCCAACCTTCAGAAAAAATAAATGGTGTATTAGCCATCTATGATGAATTTAAAATTAAAGAATTCGCAACCAAGCAAAGAGATTATTATGTAAATAACTCCCTATCTGTTTTAGATAAAATTAAATTAACAGCATCAAAAAGAGATATCCTAAAGAGCTTGGTAGAACACCTCGTAGTTAGAAACTTTTAATTACTGAGCTTGCTTAGCCCAGTTTATTAACAACTGCCTTTGATTTGAATTTAGTCTTGCAGATGCATGCATTAAGCTATAGCTACCCAAAGGCATCTCTCCTTCTCCAACAATCTCTGCTATCTCGTCTAATTTATGGTTCGACTTCTTAATAGAATATTTACCAAAATCAGAAAAATTTAGATGATGCTTTCCTTGTGCAACATGTCTATTTATCCACCATCCTAAAGGTTGAACACTAGCATACCACGGATATCGTGTATTATTACTATGACAGTCATAACAAGCAACATGCAATAGCTCCATCACATCTGAAGGAACATGCTTTACGATACTAATATCAGATGCAACTAAGTCCGAATTTAAATTCCTCGAAGATGGGAAAAACTGAAGCACGACCAAAGCAAACACTGTAACTATTGCTACTTTTCTTATCATTTTATAATCACTTTAAACATTAAATTTATACAATTTAAAAGCAAAAAGCTAATTTTAATCTGAATGAGAAAGGCACTAACACTCTTAATACTATTTTGCTCACTGGCGACTTTTAGTCAGGAGTACTTAAAAGTTATCTATATTTCTTCAGAAAAATCACCTTGTGATGATACAATAAATTGTCTGAAATACAGAGAAAACACCGAAGACAACTGGAAGATATTACCTTATCTAATTACAGGATTTAATGCTGAACCTGGATACGAATATTGTCTTTTAATGGAAGTTTCGAAGGAAAGAAAGGATACTATTACATTCGAAAAATATCGCTTGATTGAAATACGCTCCAAGGCAAAAAAAGAACGAACGAGCAATATAAGTAATAAAAATAGTATACCTACAGATGTAAAATGGTTTTTATATAAATTAAGAACAAAAGATGGCACTAGAACATTTTCAATCAGCAAAGCTTATCTAATTTTCCAATCTAATAACCAAATTACAGGGAATACAGATTGCAACAACTTATTCTCCAGCTATTCTGCAGACTCTACAGCATTATCATTTGGCACCATCGGTACTACCAAAATGTACTGCAAGAAAAATACTATAGAAAATGATTTTCTATTTGCATTAAGCCAGACTACACAATACAAGATAAACTCGAGGCTTTTATATATGTATAAAGGCAAAAGCTTATTTGCAGTATTTATAAAAGATAAACGATAAAGCAAAAAATGAAATTATAATCTGCCCTAAATTTTAATACCAAATGAAACAAACCACGTAAGGCCGTCTCCAGGCAGCAAACCGGGACCAGGATAACCTCCGGATCTACGCGTAGCATAATGTTTATTCGTCAAATTATTAATACCACCCTTTACATTAAAATGGTTTAAAAAATAGTAACTGAACGACCAATCTAGTAAAGTATAACCATTTAATTTACCCACAGTAGCAGCAGCATTTGATGTTTCTGTATTCTCCGCATCCGTGTAAACGCTACCAGTTACACTAACCTGAAACGTTGTTGAAAATTCTTTAATCTTATATGTTAAGCCAAAACGATGATTATTCAAGGGTGCATATTCAACTTTTTTTCCTTTTAAATTTATTTCACTAATTTGTACATTAGGTGATGATCCGGAGCTTTTATAAATCGTAAAATCATTGTAACGGGCATCTGTTATAGCTAATGAAGTGAATATACTCACCGTTCCAAATTTACGTTTTGACGTAAAAGGCTTCACTAAGTCTATCTCTGCAAAAGCTTCTAAACCTACACTTCTCGAATCTCCCAGGTTAGATTTAAAAATATATGATGCATTTGCCGGATTATCCTCAACATAGCGTATTACATTTCCAATACGGTTTTTATACAACAAATAGTATCCTGAAAAATCAAAGGTGAGAAAATCTTTATAGGTTCCCCTATATCCAAAGTCGATATTAACACCAGAGGATGATTTCAAATTATCCTCTATAACGTCTGTTGTGGAGGATGGTGTCAAATCTGAATATAATACCGGACGATATGCTTGTGTAATATTTGCATAGAAGTTTGTTGTACTGAAAAGATCATATTGCAATCCAATGCCTGCCAAAAATATATGATACTGTTTATTACCCTCAGGCATTAATACCGGTGTGCCTCTCTGGATGTCTATCCTGCCATTTGCAGTATTACGTACAAATTCGTAACGTATTCCAGGAGTAATAAAAAAATATTTACCAAAATGAAACATGTTTTCTGCAAACAAAGCAATGTTTGTAGAAGTAAAATTCAAAGACCTGGGAAAACTATCTTGCTGCAAAGAAAGATTAAAATCTGTTCCAAAATCACCCTTCCCTATTTGTCTTCGCAAAGTACTTGCATAAGATGCTCGCACACCAGCACTCAGAGCTTGTTCTTTTTGTAATATCTTATAGGTATAAAAAAATCTTGCTTCTGAATTAAAAGTTTTATAGCTATCTCGATCAATTTGTCTGGCATTAAACTCCAACGTGGAGGCATTTATACTATCCTTTGTAGTAATAGATTTATTAAATCCTATGCTATTTCGTTCACCAACTACCATATTATTTTTCCAGGTAATAGACAGATTACTTTTAGGTTTATATTCCAATTGCAGCGATGCAATATGCCAGTTTACATTAAACCAATTCCTGCTTCTGAGGGATTGTCTTGGATTTTCCCTAAACATGGAATCGGTTAAGCCTCCTGGTTGTTGATTAATATATCTGGAGAAAGTATATTCTCCAGATATGGAGACCTTAGGATTAAAAGCATATTGCACCTGCACAAAAGCATTGTGTACACTGAAATCATTATTATCTCTCCATCCATTGCCACGCTTAAAATTATAGTAAGTGAAATAATTAAATTTCCCGATAGTACCACCAATGCTATTAAAGGTGCTAACCAGTCCATTCGTTCCTGTACTATTGGAGGTCTCAAAACTTATCTTCTTTTTATCAGATCCTTTGGGTAATATATAGTTTAAAAGACCTCCGAATTGAGTTCCAAATTGTAAAGCAGCAGCACCCCGAATAACCTGAATTTTACTAACGGCCTCCAACGGTGGGTTGTAATAAGCCTCCGGATAACCGAATGGATCTGGGGTGATATCATATCCATTTTGCCTTACATTAAATTCCCAACTGCGATTAGGACTCAATCCGCGGGTTGATATATTAATTTGTGTACCAGAACTTTCATTTTCCCAAACAAAGATGCCCGGTATTTTAGCAAAAACCTGTCTTGACTGGTTAGTAATCTTATTTCCATCAGTCTGGTTTAAATTGATTAACTCATTTTTTTTACCTGTCAGTATAATCTGATCCTTTACATATCCAAAAAAACCAATCCCATTTGAATTCTGATTGGCTTTTATATTTACTTCCTGTAATTGGAATGTTGAATCCAAAAATTGGGTGCTATCTTTAGCATTTAAAGAGAGTATAAAAAAAGAAAGAAAAAATACATTTATTATCCTAATCATCAATTCTTATTTAGACTAATTAAAATTAATTTAGAAGTACAAATTTAGAATCAATCTAAATAGTAAACAATAACTAATATTGTTATTTTAATACCTAAAAATAAGTAGCGAAATATAAAATCTAAATCAAATCAATATTACTTAACTTATGAAAATGAAATATTTTTACATCCTATTATTTTCCATATCTGTAGAAAGTAGCTATAGCCAGGAACATATTATTCAGAAAATCTGGGAAACCAGCCCCTTGTTAAAGACGCCTGAATCTGTATTGTTTTACCCAGAAGGAGGTTATTTACTGGTATCAAATATTGATGGAGAACCGGATAAAAAAGATGGAAAAGGATTCATCGCAAAGTTAGATTTAGAGGGTAATATTATTAAGAAAGATTGGATTACCAATCTGAACGCACCTAAAGGAATGCGAATATATAAGCAAACATTATATGTAACAGACCTAAATGAAATAATAGGTATTGATATTCCTACTGGAAAAGTCATTAAGCATATTCCTATTACGGGTGCCCTATTTTTAAATGATATTGCGATAGACAGCAAGGGTATCCTCTATGTAAGTGATACCAGAACTGGTAAAGTACATAAAATAAAAAAAGAAAAGATTTCTGTATTCATAGAAAACTTAAAAAGACCCAACGGTCTTCTAGCAACAGAACAAGGAATCTATCTTTTAAATAATGGCGGCTTGTACCATGTAGATCAATATGGACACCCTATTCTATTAGTTAGCGGAATGGATGAAAGTACAGACGGAATTGAGCAGATTAGCCCGGATGAATTTATCGTTAGTAGCTGGAGTGGAATTGTCTACTTTATAAAACTGAACGGTGATAAGCAAGTTTTACTAGACCAGAGGGAACAAAATATAAACAGTGCCGATATAGGATATAACCCAACGAGCAGGATAATATATATACCTACCTTCTTTAGCAACACAGTAGCTGCATATCAGTTAAAATAAAAGGAAATCTTACAGTGTTTTTATCTCAGCAACCAATTCTGTAAGCGCTTTTTTGGCATCACCAAAGAACATCGAACACTTTGGATCATAGAATAATAAGTTATCTATACCTGCATATCCTGCACTCATAGATCGCTTATTCACAATAATATGCTTTGCCTTATCAACTTCCAGAATTGGCATACCATAAATAGGAGAAGATGGATCCGTTTTTGCTGCAGGATTAACAACGTCATTTGCACCAACGACCAATACAACATCTGTTTGTTCAAACTCCGGATTAATATCCTCCATTTCCACTAACTTATCGTATTCTACATTAGATTCTGCTAATAATACATTCATATGTCCGGGCATACGGCCTGCTACCGGGTGTATTGCATACTTAACCTCTACCCCTCTTTCCTCTAATATTTTTTCTAATTCATGAATGATATGTTGTGCCTGAGCTACAGCCAAACCATAACCTGGAACAATTACTACCTTCTTAGAGTAGTTCAACATAACCGCTAAATCAGAAACTTGTATATCCTTTATATTTCCAGTTACGTCCGCCCCGGAAGCAACTGCGCCACCCCCACCAAATGCTCCAAAGATGACATTACTGAGCGGACGATTCATTGCCTTGCACATTGCCAGTGTAAGCAGTGTACCTGCAGAACCCACTAAAATACCACCGGTTAACATAGGTTTATTCTGGTATAAAAAGCCGCCAAATGCTGCTGCTAATCCCGTAAAAGAATTGAGTAAAGAAATCACCACCGGCATATCTGCGCCACCAATAGGCATTGTAAATAAAATACCATATAAAATGGCCACAGCAAATAACACCCATACTATGTAGATGGGGAAGGTAACACCGTTAAAAACTATAAGGACTGAGAATATTAGAATACCAAGAAGAATTGCATTGTTAATAATATTGTATTGGGGTAGACGGATAGTATTCATCTTACCTGCCAACTTAAGATAAGCAATGATGGATCCCGAAAAAGAAATCGTACCAATAACCATCCCTGCAATAATAAATGCTAGTGAGCCAGTACCCTCGTGAGAAGGACCCATCTTATTTATAATATGAGGAAACTCAATTAATCCAATCAAGGCTGCACAAGCTCCGCCCATTCCATTAAACATAGAAACCAATTCAGGCATTTTAGTCATCTCAACTTTCTTGGCAGTTATCCAACCAATAATACTGCCTATTGCAATAGCAGCAAAAATCAGTATGAGCTTAAAAGGAACCAACTCTTCACTAAATAAGAATATTGTACCTAAGATGGCTATCGTCATTCCAAACGCACCTATAAGATTTCCTCTTCTAGCCGTCTTGGCATTACCCATCATCTTTAAACCAAGGACAAAGGTTACAGACCCAATTAAGTATGCAATTTCTAAAATCCCTTTTAATATTGTTTCGTTCATGACTATAATTTATGTTCTGAAATGAAGTAAGCGTTAAAAACAACAATACGCTTTTACACCTCAAAATTTATTTCTTTTTAAACATCTCGAGCATCCTATCGGTAACAACAAATCCGCCCACTACATTCAAGGTTCCAAGTATCACCGCAAGAAAACCTAAAACTAATCCAATATAATTATCAGGTTCAGTATCCAACATAACAATAATAGCACCGACGACAACTACACCATGTATAGCATTGGCTCCAGACATCAATGGCGTATGAAGAACAGTAGGTACTCCGCCAATTACTTCTACGCCAACAAAAACCGCTAAGGCAATAAAGTAAATCATCTCTTTGTAGTCTACAAAAAATTGAAATATTTCCATGTTATACTTTTAAAATGAATAATTTAACCTTGCTTCTCACCCTTAAAGACTATTAAACTGCCTTTAGTAATTTCTTCTTCCAACTCATACTTAAATCCTTCTTTATCGGCCAGATGATATAATAAAGTTTGGATATTTTTAGCATATAAGTCACTTGCATTCATCGGTAAAAGAGAAGGAATATTACCCTCCCCTAAGATGGCAACACCATTTATATTTACCGTTTCATTAAGTTTACTGCCCACTACATTACCTCCCTGCTCTACAGCCATATCTAATATAACAGACCCAAATTTCATGGACTTCACCATCTCTTCAGTTACCAAAACAGGTGCTTTTCTTCCAGGAATCAAAGCAGTAGTAATAACGATATCTGCCTCAGCAACATGTTTTCCTACCAACTCTTGTTGCATCTTTAAGAATTCTTCAGACACACCTTTTACATAACCACCTTCCATCTTTATGGTATCATCTCCTTTCACTTCAATGAACTTACCGCCTAAAGATTGTACCTGCTCTTTAGTTTCCGGACGAATATCTGACACCTCTACAATAGCACCAAGTCGCTTAGCAGTTGCTACTGCCTGTAATCCGGCTACACCTGCTCCAAAGATTACAACTTTAGATGGTTTTATAGTCCCTGCAGCTGTAGTCATCATTGGAAATATCTTTCCAAGTGTATTTGCACACATAAGTACCGCTTTATATCCTGCCAGATTGGCTTGGGAAGACAAGGCATCCATCTTCTGCGCACGAGAAATACGAGGTACAGCATCCATGGAGAATGCACTTATTCCAGCTTGAACACAAGCACTTACCAAATCCTGATTAGTAGCAGCCCACATAAATGATACCAATACTGCCTCACGCTTCATCCATGCAATTTCATCTACTTGAGGAGCATTTACTTTAAGTACCACATCTGCAGTGGCATAAAGGCTTTTTTTATCACTAACTATAGTGGCCCCTGATTGTTGATAGGCTTCATCACTAAAGAAAGAATTCAATCCCGCTCCTGCTTCTACCTGAACAGAAAATCCTTTCGCAACAAGATCTTTTACTACAACAGGCACTAGTGCTACCCTGTTCTCCTTGAATTTTGTTTCTATTGGTACTGCAACAATCATTGCCATAAAAATTTAGATTGCTAAAGTAAGGATGTTCAACGGTTTATTAAAAAAAATACTAATAAAATTAGTGCATAAATTGATTTTTAATCGCCTTAAACAACTAAATAATAGATATTTATAGGAAATTGTAATATGAAGAGAAGCCTATTATTACCCATATTCATGATGCTCTCTATGTGGATATTGTTTATTTTTCAAATAACCTACAATATTGATTTCAGTTTCTTAGCAATACAACCTAGAAATACCCAAACCCTGTTTTGTATTTTCACCACACCTTTAGTTCATGGAAACTGGGAGCATCTTCTTTCTAATACACCTCCAATCCTGTTTCTAAGTCTGCTACTCTATATTAGCTATGAAAAAATTGCAACTAAGGTGTGGGTACTCAATTATATTATAACAGGAATTTTGGTTTGGCTTTTTGGAAGAGACGCTTATCATATCGGAGCAAGTGGAATCGTATATGGGCTAGCCTCCTTTCTACTTTTTAGTGGCTTTTTCAGAATGGATGTAAAAGCTATTGCTATAGCCAGCGGGATAGCCCTATTTTATGGAAGTATGGTATGGGGATTGCTCCCACTGCAAAAAAATATATCCTGGGAGTCTCATATCGCCGGAGGAATTACCGGATTTGTTCTTTCATTTATTTTTAGAAATAAATTTCAGGATGAAATTCATAAAGATTATGAAAATAATAGAACAGACAGAAGAACTTTTGATGATTTTCTGAAAAAATAAAATCACTTAAAAGGGCTCCTCGCTACGTAAGGGGCAGGCTTAATAAATCTGAAGATATAAGGTAAAAGTAAATTTATCAATTTATTATCCATCCTCAGGTAAGCACGAAGTGGTGTAGGAACGGCACCAATAGTTGTCTTTATTTCAGTGGCTGTTCTGCCAAAATGAATGCGTTTTATCTTGTTTTGAATTGCAAACTCCACAAAATCAAGAAGCATTCTGTTATAAAGCTTATGTTCCGTATTTGCTGAATAATCTAGTCCAATATAATGTACATGCAAAAGCTCAGCATCCAGATGAAACAAAAAAGCATACCCCACCATCTTATTATTTTTATAATATGCCATTAATGTAGTTCTATCACCATACATTGATTTCATTCTTGGAAAAAAATCTACATTTAAACTGGACATATTGAATGAGGCTTTTTCTACCACATTCTTATACAAATCTAAAAGTATTGATGACTGCTGAAGAATTTCATCCAACGATAAATTCATTTTTACTAAAGTATTAGAAATGGATTTTACCTTTTTAGTACGAATTCTATATTTAGAGGATAAGGACTGCAAATAATCTTCAAAACTCAACCAGGAGGCATTGAGCTGCATAAATATATCCGGCTCTGTATCAAAAGAATGGAATCCATTCGATAAAAAACTACCACAACTCTCATCATCTTTACTGTAGACATTTGCGATAAGTGATGCAGAAGGCTTTCTATCCTCAAAAGTAAATCTTACTTTAGAAAATACTATTGGTATCAATGGTAAAATGACATCTTCGTTATCAGAGATAATACCCTTATCTCCCGTAAAACAAACATTACCAAGGTTCAATAGCTTTATTTGCGTAGAAGCAAATAACTTCCTAAACATAGTTCGTAGCATACCGCTACCTTCTCCTGAATAATTTACTAAATTTTTGAATGAAAACGGTAATGCCTGAATATATAGCGCACCAACAAAGCTCCCTTCCCTGCCAATCAAAATATATCTAAAGTCTATTTCATGTTGCAGATCTTCCATCTCCGATAAAAATGCATGAGACTGATAGAAAGGTAAATTAACTTGAATCGTATCCCAAATTGTACTATCAATGTGTTTGATAGACCCAAAGACCTGAATATCGAACTGCTCTACTTTAAAATCTAGAATCACCATTGGCTTAACAAAGGTAATAACGCTTTCGGAGTTATTAAGGTTTTACTAAAAAAGGATATTCTGAGTTTTTATTTTAATTTTAAAATATGTTAGGCTTTTTAACAGGAATTATAGCTTCTAATGCAGGTGAGTGGTATATTCATAAGTATATTTTACATGGCCGTGGTAAGAAAAAAAATAATTTCTGGAGATTTCATTGGGCAGTACACCATAAAAATGTTTTGCAAAAGAATTTTCGGGACCCAGACTACGAACATAATATTCTTGAAGCCTGGGATCCACAAAGTAAAGAAGTAGCAGCGCTGCTGGGTGGGGCGATATTAGTTTCCCCTTTAGTTTGGGTTGCACCTGGCTTTACAATAGGCGTATGGTATTCTCAATATAATTATTATCGGGTTCACAAAAAAGCCCACTTAGACCCTGAATGGACTTATAAATACTTACCATGGCACTACGATCATCATATGGCGCAGGACCAAGATAAAAACTGGTGTGTTACATTTCCCCTTTGGGATCACATTATGGGTACACGTGTTCCTTACAAAGGTACGAAAAGAGAGAAAATTGATTTAGAACGCAGCTCAAAAAAGGTATATTCACCTTAAAAGACATTTTTTATTCTATAAAAAACTAATAAAAACTCATGAAACACCTACAGTATTCCTACATTCTACTATCCGCTCTTCTGCTATCCGGATGCAAGTTTAATAATAAAAATAGCACTACTGAATACCAACCAGAAACTGCTGATACAATTACCTATACCGAATATTATCTTGATACAACTGATGCAGCATGTAAAACAAAATATAAGTTCTGCCCAAGTGCAAAAATCAGCTATCCTATAATTTGCACTCCGGATACTTTAATTAATAATTATTTGCAAAAAGAAATTATGCAATCTTTATTATTAAAGCCTGAGGCTTCCTATTATTCGAGTATAGGAGATATGATTAACTCCTATTTCCAGGAGAGTAATACTATAAAACAAGAAGGTGATTATGATAATGAATCATCAGCTTGGGCATGGGAGAAAGATATAAAAATTATACATAAAAAAGGGCGATATCTAACTATGGGATACCATGAATACAGCTACATGGGAGGAGCGCATCCCAACTATATAACTTATTACAAGACATATGATTTTATTCAACATAAAATTATCCGGGCAGAAGATGTATTCATAGACTTAAAAACTCCTGCTTTATTAAGTATTGGCGAAAAATACTTCAGAGTACAAAATGAATTAAAGCCGAACGAAAAATTTACTGAATCAGGCTTCTTTATTTTTGGGGATGGTCAAGATTTTGAGAATACTAAGGAATACGGGAAATTCAGATTCAATGCCAACTTTGCTTTCACTAAAGATGGAATTGAATTTTTATATAACAGTTATGAAATTGGGCCTTATGCCATTGGCGTTAATAGCGTAACAATACCATATAGCGAACTGCGCCCTTACCTAAAAATAACCTTATAAAAAGCTATTTTAAACTAATTTAAGACTATCACTTTAGCTCCTTTTCTTTCCCCGTTTTCAATAAGTGCTACTACCGCTGTTCCTTTGGGTATCTGCTTAACTAAATCAGAAATATCTATTTGTTGATATCCTGATAAATTAACCCCTAAAAATCCTGAACTCATTTTTTTACCCTGAACGTCATAAAATTCTACTGAATAACGATTGCCGGAAATGGCATTAAATTTCAATGACAATAGTCCTGAAGATGGATTGGGATAAACATCAATTAATCCCTTCCGCTCTGAAGATTTTCTTTCTTGTTTAAGATATATACTTGTAGTGGCAAATCTATTCAGATTTTTTCCTTCAGCAGATACAGACAGATTATATACTCCTTCTCCTAACAAAATCTTATCCTTGCAGATAAAAGCCTGCTTCACATCATCAAAAATAAATGAAACCGGAATAATATCACCATGGATTACCTCCCCCTTCTCATTTATATTCCTACTTAATATACCGCTTACAGACGCAGTATTCATATCTTCCGACCAATCCTTTACAGTAAGTTCAAAACCTAAAGGTTCATCAGAATAATACGTTTTATCATTGCGCGTTGCGAGTTGAATACTAGATGTATTACCATCTTGTAAAAAAGCAGTTAACGGAAATAAAGATTGTATTTTATACGTTTTATTGGGCAACAAACCAGACAAATCTACTTCATGAAAAACATCTAAAAAGCTCTTAGTATAAAAATTCAATGGAATTTCTTTTACAATTACATCTCGCTCATCCAAGACTTTAAGTAACTGATTTTTATAATCTCCTACCAAAATAAGTTTATTCTGACGAGCCGTCTGAATAGAAAATGATTTTGATTGAATCATTTGCATCTTAGAAGATGTTTGACTTGCCGACATATCAGAAGGAAAAACTATTGACGGTGCGCTTTTAAATACCGGATTATTTTTAAAGTATTCAATTTCCGGATGTACAATATCCCAGGTATTACTAGAGAGTAATACATCTACATGATTCAAGTTGGATTGCTGAGATGGAGGAGGCTCTGATATCACTATAGAACCCGGACGAATACTGGAATAATAAGGTGCAAGTCCATCCATATAGGCTTGATTATTATATGGGTTATTATACTGAGGTTGAACCTGCACGAAATTAGAAATATCACCTGAAGTACTCATCCCCCCACTGATTAGGTCGCCGGCAGTATTCCCAAAACCCGGGATATCAACACAAAGCGACTGATAGTCTTTAAAAACTACTTTCAAAATATCGTCAGAGATATTTGGAGGAAATACTGTTCTATGGCTTTTACCCCACGCAGCAAAACAATGAAATTTCTCCGGGCGATTATTGGGATGATTATCCATCATTGGACGTACCACTCCTGCCATATATGCTGTCTGCATCTGATAGGTTCCTTTGCCTTGAAAAACAGGTCCTACAATAGGTATGGCTTCTAAAGTCGATCGGATTTGGGGATTTGAAATTAAATCAGCTAAAGGCGCACCCCAGAAAGGGGTAGATAATGTAACAACACCTTGCACACTATCCCAAACATTTTCATTATATAAGGCATATTCTATATCAAATCCACCTTTGCTATGACAAACAGCTATTACTTTGTTCGTATTGTAATGACGACAAGTTGCACGAATCATCTCTGCAATAACCTTACCATTATCTTCAAAAGCATCACTGAAAGAATGAAAAAAGAAAGCTGTCTTATACCCGGAATTATAACACTCCTGATACCACTTGTTTTTTGACATAAACCATGTATATCCATTGTCAAACCAACCATGAATAAAGACTACCACAGGACCATTCTGTGAATTTGGAGGTATAGCACCAAAAACAACATTATTGAGTTTTACAGGAACTTCATTACAGCGTAAGGATGCCGGAGGACTAATCGAAGTAGTGGTAATAACCTGAGCAGATACCAAGACTTGTAGAAAAAAGGCAAAGGAAAAAGTGCAGATATACTTCATAAAAATACTTTAGTATAAAGTTACAAAATTGATTTTACAGATTACTCTATCCCAATTAGTAAATATAGCTATAGCATACCTATTCCCTGACGCATAATGATTGGTTCGTCACCCGTGCAATCAACTACCGTGGAGGGCTGATAACCACCCGGACCGCCATCGATTACAATATCTACGGTATCCTTGTAGCGCTGATAGATTGCATAAGGATCAGTAATATAATCTATTATATCATCCTCGTGATGAACAGATGTAGAAATGATTGGATGACCCAACTCTTGAACAATATAGCGAGCTATGGCATTGTCCGGCACACGTATACCTACTGTTTTCTTCTTGTTTTTAAATAGTTTAGGTACAGCTTGATTCGCTTTTAGAATAAATGTAAATGGACCGGGTAAACAACGCTTCATCAACTTATAGGTTGGCGTATCTATATTCAAGGTAAAATCACTGATGTGGCTGAGGTCATTACAAATAAATGAGAAATTCATCTTGTCCGGCTTAACCTGCTTAATTCTACATATCCTTTCAACGGCTTCTTTATGAAAGATATCACACCCTAAGCCATAAACAGTATCTGTTGGATAAATAATCAAACCACCATCGCGCAAACATTCAGTTATCTGCCTGACTTTACGCATATCTATATTCTCAGGAATTATTTCGATAAGCATTGACATAATGTTAAATTGTTACTTCTGTATAAATAGCTAAAATTAGAAAGTATTTAAAACTAGATACTACCCTTTCAACGAGGTTAATTTAAACCTTTTTACAGTATTATATTTAATAATCTTTTCTTTAAGACAAATAAAAAAGCCGTTCTAATAGAACGGCTTTTTTATTTATTCAAAATTTTGAGCTATTACTTAGCTACAGCCTGCTGAACAAGGTCTGCGGCCTCTGATAGTAAAATGGCAGACTGAACTTTTAATCCTGACTCTTCAATCATTTTTTTAGCTATCTCTGCATTTGTACCTTGCAAACGAACTATTATTGGAATCTGTATGTTACCAATCTTTTTAAATGCCTCAATAACACCTTCTGCTACTCTGTCACAACGAACAATACCACCGAAGATATTAATAAGTATAGCCTTTACATGAGGATCTTTTAAGATAATACGAAATGCTTTTTCTACACGTTCTGCATTAGCAGTACCACCAACATCCAGGAAGTTAGCCGGCTCTCCGCCACTCAGCTTAATAATATCCATAGTGGCCATTGCCAAACCAGCACCATTTACCATGCAACCAACATTGCCATCTAATTTTACATAGTTCAATTCTGCTTCTCCAGCTTCAATTTCTGTAGGATCCTCTTCCAGTAAATCACGCTGAGCTTCCAGATCTTTATGTCTGTATAGCGCATTGTCATCCAAATTAACTTTCGCATCTACCGCAATAATCTTGTCGTCAGAAGTTTTCAGTACAGGATTGATTTCAAACATGCTAGCGTCTGAAGCTTCATAAGCTTTATATAAACGCTGAACGAAATCCACCATCTCCTTAAATGCATTGCCGCTTAACCCAAGAGTAAAGGCTATTCTTCTTGCCTGAAAAGGTTGGATACCTACTGAAGAATCTACCCACTCTTTAAAGATCTTATCAGGAGTATGTTCCGCTACTTCTTCAATATCCATTCCACCCTCAGCAGAATAAACAATAGCGTTACATTCTTTAGTTCTATCTAACAATACAGACATGTAAAACTCTTTTGGTTCAGACTGTCCTTCATAGTAAGCATCTTCTCCAATGAATATCTTATGAACTACTTTTCCCTGAGTACCAGTCTGAGGCGTAACTAAAGTCATACCTAAAATCTCAGCAGATTTTTCCTTCAAAGCCTCCAAATTTTTTGCAAACTTTACACCACCACCTTTTCCTCTTCCACCGGCATGTACTTGTGCCTTTACCACCACGCCCTCTTTGCCGGTTCTTCCGTTTATAACCTTCCACGCTTCTACTGCCTCTTCCAAAGTCTCTGCTACAATTCCATCCTGAACTTTAACCCCAAATTTTTTGAGTAACTCCTTGCCTTGGTATTCATGTAAATTCATAATATCTGATTGATTTAGTTATTAAATATTTGCAAAAAGAAAGTCAAATGTATAACCTATAAAGCAAAAAGCAAAATGTAGTTTTTAAAATGTATATAAATGCCCTATTATTGTTTAAATTTGCATATCAATACACCTATAGACATATTAAAACGGCTAAAGAATTTGGAGCTATTGGTTCACCTGCATCCATATTGCTTTTCCTATGCTATTTTAGATAAAGAGGCGAATAAAATAATGACTTTTGAGGCTAAAGTGCTCGAGCAGCCTACTGGGAAGTTTTTATCCCTAGATGCAATTGCTATTTGGTTTAAGGAACATCAAGAGGTATTTGGACTCCCCTTTACATGCAGTAAGGTTGCCGTATATTCTCCTGAATTCACCATTCTCCCTGAAAAAACAACTAATGCCAAAGCAGTTTTTGATTTACTGGGGTATTCCTCCGAAGAATCTATAACCTACCTAAAAGATAGAATCAGTGAAAATTTTTATGTTTACTTTTCGCTACCAGATAGAACAATAGACTTCATAGATAATCACCTACTGAATGTTGAATTCTATTCCACAGACAGAGGACTACTCCACTTTTACAACAATAAATTATCTTTTAAAAATTACTTATCCGCTCACCTTTATGGTGAAGAGCTAACCGTATGTCATAAAAAAGACACAGGCAATTTCTATTATAATAAATTCCCGGTTAAAGCCAAGGAAGACCTTTTATATTATCTTACACTAACTTATGAGCATCTTGGACTGGCAACCAATGAATTTCCCTCCTATTTATATGGGTTTATAGAGGAGAAATCTCCGATGTATTCAACAACATATGGCTATATCAGAAATTTCGAAATCGATCGCACCTTAAAAAAGATATTGCCTTACCAATATGCCGTTGAGGATGTACCATTGCATTATTATATAAATCTTTTAGGCCTCGGTCTTTAACCTTATTAGACACTTTTTATGAGAATTATTTCTGGAAGCTTACGAGGTAAGAGATTTTATCCACCGCGCAATATACCGGCTAGACCTACTACAGATTTCGCCAAGGAAGCTCTATTCAATATTCTCAACAATAATTTCGAATTCTCACAGATACGTTTTTTAGATTTATTTGCCGGAACCGGAAGCCTGGATATGGAAATATTCTCAAGGGGCTGTACAGATATTACATCCGTTGATATGAGTAAAATCAGTATTGGTTTTATTCGAAAAATGAGCGAAGAAGTCAAAATCCCCAACCACAAAATTATCACCGGAGATGCTTTACAGTTTATAAAGGGCTGTTCAGAAAAATTCGATTTAATTTTTGCCGGACCACCCTATGCACTGGAAGAAATCGATCAGATTCCGGATATGATTTTTAATAAGAATATGCTAAAAGAAGACGGATGGTTTATTTTAGAAACATCTCCAAGGCATAACTTTACTGAACATCCAAAGTTATTGGAAGTGAGAAATTATGGACAAACTCATTTTTGGATTTTTGGAAATGAATAAGCTATAAATGACATGAATTTTTTCTCTGAAAATCTTTCTAATCCATGCACTCTAAATGAAGAGCAAAGTCGGCATTGCATCAAAGTGCTCAGAGCGAAAGTAAATCAACCCATTCGTGTGCTAAACGGAAAGGGAACAGCAGCAGAAGGAAAGATTTCAGAAATAAGAAAAAACGAAGTAATTGTTGCTATTGATGAACTTCAAACCCCTTACAAAGAGAATCCCAATAAATTATCCATTGCTATTTGTATCCCTAAAAATCCTGCGCGACTGGAATGGTTTTTAGAAAAAGCTACAGAAATAGGCGTTTCAGATATCTATCCCATTATCTCTAAAAGAACAGAAAAAAATACGATAAAAAAAGAGCGATTAGAGCAGATTATAATCGCTGCGGGAAAACAGAGTGGGCAATACTATTTCCCGGCACTTCACCCTATTCAACAGCTAAATACATTTCTGGAGTATCCTTTTACCTGTCAAAAATTAATTGCACATTGCGAAGACCACAAGCAACATCTAAAGGAAGTGTATCAAAGAAATTCAGAAGCTATACTCTTAATTGGACCCGAGGGTGATTTTACCAGGGAAGAAATTGCGCTCGCTATCCAAAGCAATTACAGTCCTGTCTCTCTTGGAGTATCTATATTGCGTGTAGAAACAGCCGGTGTAGTAGCTTGCACTATAGTTAATGCGTTAAATTATGAGTAATGATGAAAAGAGAAAACAAAATAGCAACTTACTTAGGCATCCTCTTTTTCTTATTGCTGCCTGTTAGCTTACTATCCCAAAATAAAACCACTTCGAAATTAGGTTTGATAAAATATAAAGGTGGTGGCGACTGGTATGCCAATCCTACTTCCCTATCTAATCTGGCAAAATTTTGCAATCAGCAACTGAACTTAAATCTAAGTCCTAATATCAGTGAAGTAGAACCAGGCAGTGCTGAACTGTTCAACTTTCCTTTTGTGCATATCACCGGCCATGGCAATATCATTTTTACTGATCAAGAGGCTAAAAACCTAAGGGCATATCTTTTGGCAGGTGGCTTTTTACACATATCAGATAATTATGGAATAGACCCCTATATTCGTAAGGCGATGAAAAAGGTTTTTCCTGAACTGGATTTCATTGAACTACCATTTTCACATCCTATCTATCATCAGAAATTTGATTTTCCGGATGGCTTACCTAAGATCCATGAACATAATCAAAAACCACCACAAGGTTTTGGTCTCATTTGCCAAGGCAAACTGATCTGTTTCTATGACTATGAATGTGATTTAGGCGACGGATGGGAAGACCAGTCTGTGCACAAAGATTCGGAAGCTACAAGATTAAAAGCCCTAAAAATGGGAGCTAATCTGGTACAGTATGCGTTTACGAAATAGTTGTTTATTTAATTACTCCGCCTAATCCTCCTGATCCAAAGACACCGGAATCAAAGAATGCTTTTTGTTTCTGTAACTTGAGCCAACTGAATTGTTGAGAGGTCACATAAATCGTCATATAAAACCCTTGCTGAAAACCGACAGGCGTCCATTTGAATTCCATTTGCCAGCAATGCAAATCTCTTACTATAGCAATATCCGTTCTGGTTATTGTTTTATTGGTAAGATCAAAACCTGAAGAAATATTAATCTTCCACTTCTTGGTAATATTTACATCTAAGCCCAAAGACAAGGTTTGTGTAATTGTTGTCGTATCCTTCTTGTTATATTTAAAGCGCGATAGATTTAAGCTATACTGGTAATTAACCGCCCAAGGAATAGAGAAGTTATAATATTCTTTATCATAAACATTCTTCGGGAAAAACTGATTATTTACCCCTTGCTCATTAAATAATTTCTGATTTAAATCGGATTGATCCTGCATACCTTTTTTAGAACGAATACTTCCACTTAAAGATATATTCATGTTGGTTAATCTAAATAATCTTTTCTTTTCTTTCCAGTAAAACTGGTTGGTTTGTCGCCCCAGACTATCTAAAGAATAAGGATCCATATTCACATTCATAGTCAGATTAAGCTTATCGGTAAGGTGCGTACTGGCATTAATACTCAAAGGACTTAGCCTCTTAGTAAGCATATTATAATTCATATTTACCGAGAGATTATCCAGCAAGGTTATTTTCTTAGTGTGATTGATGGAATCTTTTTTAGAATATACTTTTATCTCCAGTGTGTTACCCAGACTAACTCCAATATTACCTTGCTTACCGGATGGCGTTATCCCATTATTTTGAAAGATGGAATACGTCTGAGTATTACCGAGGGAATCACTTTGAACTGTACGATTGTATTTCCATAATGATTTTGTAAAATCAGGACTAAAGTTAAAATTCAGACTCGGACGAAAAGTATGTCGAATCGCTTTTAGTTTACTGTCAGCATTTTTAATCTGGAAAAGTCCGTAGAGGTTAGTATTAAAACTCATATTGAAATTGAAATTCCTGTAAGACTTAAATCCATACTTTGTTTCCGCTACTGCCTGATTTCTGAGCGTATCTAAACGCTTAGTATTTTCATTATAGAGAACATAGTTATCGTAGTAAGTTTTATTAATATAACTGAAGTACCAGTTTTCTTTATAATTAAACCCTAGATTAAAATTCAAGTACTTAAAAAGCGTAAAATTGCCAGAGATAGGCAAATTGTGCGTAATACTATTACGCATTTTTTTAAGTGTTTGAATAGTGAAGAATGTAGAATCTGTTGCATTGATCTGATTGGAAGCATTCATGTCATAAGAGAAGCCAATATTTTCATACCATTTGCGTGTAGTAGCTTTCACTTTCCGTTGAAAAGGGTTTATTCGGGTAACATTGAAGGAGAGTTGTGGCAAGGTGAGTGAAATCTGTTTGGATTGAGTGTTTTGCACCAATGATGTATTTACAGCTAGCCTATAAGGTTTATTAGGCCAATATTTACTGTACGAAATATTGGAAGAGAAATTGGTAGCCAAAACACTTTGCGGATCTCTTGAATTTAAATATTGGAAAGTCTTGTTGCTGACGATATTTAGGTTGATATTGAAACTGCTATTAAACATCTTCTTGGGATCAATATTCATCTGCCATTGAATACCAAAATTCAACGGAGGTTTTTGTCGCTTAGGATTAAATCGTTCATATTGCACGCCTCCCCTTTGCTGATTAATGTTTAAACTCAAATTTCCGGAATGTTTATACAACACCCTGTAAGCATAGTTCATATGAATCCCAAAGCTACCTAAGGTGTATATATCAGCAGTAGTAGTAAGATCCATCTTGTCGTTGATATGCCAGTAATATCCCAATCCGTTGAGGAAGAAACCCAGATTAGGACTTTCCCCATAAGTAGGCATCAATAATCCGGTACCTTTGGACTTAAGAGAAGGCAGTATTGCAAAAGGCAAAAACAACGGTGTTCTCACTCCTTCTATTACTACGTCTGCCGGCTTACCCACCATAATTCTATCCTTGATAACCTTTGCTTTTCCCAGCTCTACATAAAAATGCGGTTCATCCAGATCACAGGTAGTATAATGTGCATTCTTGATATATAAAGTAGAATCATTTACCGCTTTTACTTGTTCCCCATGCAGATAACCGTCAAGTTCTTTAGTAATCAAGCCAACACTCTTACCTTTTTTAGTTTTAAAATTATACTTTGCCTCTTGCGAAATATATTCCCCATTTTTATCCTTGAATTCTACCCGCTGCAGATAACCGCTACTGTCCGGCATTGCCTTCGCGAACACCTCGCTACTGTCCATATTATATCGAATAAAACCAGCCGCCATATCCATATCCTGATATTTTATCTTTGCTTTACCATACAGAAGTATAGTTTTATTGGGAATATCATAAATAATAGAATCCTCTGCATTATAGTTGACTTCATCTTCTAAATCACTATTCGCTATTTTGTAGGTTTTTACATCCACATTTGTGGAATCTTTAAATAAAGTATCAGCCGGTGAATTTTCTATATTTGTAGACTTGGCTAATCCTACTGAGTCAGCCAGGATCGTTCTCATTTTTTTTGACTGGAAGCCTCTTTGGGCGTAAGAAAATACACTTATAGTTGCAAATAGGACAAGAAATAGCCCACGATATGAAAGAAAACGTAACAACTATACAATATTTATTTACGAAATGAGTTTCAAATTTATGCTTAAAACGTCAAAAATACGGATTGCTTGCCTAATATTTCTATTATCTGCACTTCCTCAGCTGTATTGTTTTGCCGGAACAAGCGGATATAAAATAAAAACAATAGTCTTAGATGCAGGACACGGAGGACATGATACCGGATGTAATGGCCCATCACACAGCAATGAAAAGGATGTTACATTAAAGATTATTTTAGCTTTAGGAAAGCTGATTGAGGAGAATTATCCGGATATAAAAGTACTTTACACGAGAACCACTGATGTATTTATTACCCTGCAGGATCGAGCATTAATGGCAAATAAGAACAATGCGGATCTGTTTTTGAGTGTACACTGTAATGCCAATGCTAATAAAGAAGCCTATGGAACGGAGACCTTCCTAATGGGATTACACGTATCACAAGCAAATCTGGACGTGGCCAAACGAGAGAACTCTGTAATTAAATTAGAAAAAGACTACGAGAGCACTTATGAAGGCTTTGATCCGGAGTCACCGGAGGCTATGATAGCTCTTTCACTGGCACAAAACGCGAATATAGAACAGAGCACTTATTTGGCAAGTAAAGTACAGGAAAACCTAACCACCAGACTAAACCGATTTAACAGAGGTGTAAAGCAAGCTGGCTTCTGGGTATTGTACAGAACAACCTGCCCGTCTATTCTCATAGAAACCGGATTTCTAACTAATAGAACTGAAGAAAAGTACCTCACCTCAAAGGAAGGCGAAATACAACTTTCCAATGCAATTTTTGAATCCTTTGGTGATTATCTTACTACCATAGAAAAAGGCAATAAACTTACGCCGCCACTTATTGTAAATACAAATGATAATCTGTTACAACCCACCAAGGATAATGCTGGTGAGCAGCAAGCAATAGCTGTAACAGACGAAGATATCACATCAAAAACAACGCTCACAACAGATACTAATACAACCAATACAATTCTATTTAAAGTACAGATAAAAGCAAGCCCAAGCCCGCTTCCTAAATCTGATAAAGCCTACAAACTCACAGATAATCTAAAATTTGAAAAAAGTAACGGAACCTATAAATACGTTTATGGACCATATGAATCCTATAATACCGCTATGAAAACGATGAAAAAAGCAGTTGCTTTTGGCTTTAAGGATGCATTTATAGTAGGATACAAAAATGGGGAACGATTACCTGCCGGAGAGGCTAAAAAATATTTTAAGTGACAATCCTTTTTTCTCCTTATATTTGGTTATTCTAAACTGATTTATTCTTGGAAAATAAAAACGAGATTTTAGTAGGCTCTCTTACCGTTATTGGCATTACTATATTTATTTTGGGCTATAAGTATCTGCAGGGTAATGATATTTTTACCAGAAGTAAATATATTGTTACAGCCGCTGAGCGCACCAGTAATATTACACCGTCCAGTGCCGTTTTGGAAAATGGAGTACCCATCGGCAGAGTTGAAAAAATCACCCTATCTGGAAGTCCAAACTATAATCATAAAGCTATCTTAAGACTCAAACTCGATAAGAATATCACAGTTCCTAAAGACAGTAAATTCATCATCTACGGCGTTGATAACCTTGGTAAAATGGCTATAGGACTTCTGCGTGGCAGTGAAAATAAAGAAGCTAATGAGGCTGACACCTTATTTTGTATTGTTAAGGGCGATGCTATCTCTGAAATCTCCAATTTAGCAACTAGCTTAGGTCCGAGAATAGACAGTACGCTTGTTTCTATTCAGAATCTTGCTACTAACTTAAATACACAATTAGGCACGGGAGAAAACAGTCTGCTTAAGTCAGCAGTGACAGACTTAAGTGTAACCTTAAAATCTGTCAATAAAGTAGCAGCTACGGCAGATAAAATGATTACCTCCCTCAATATAACTTTAACAGAGAATAAATCTAACATTGACGGCATATTGAAAAATATCAATGAGCTGACAGGAAAATTCAATGGCGAAATGGGAAAGCTCGATTCTATATTATCTAGTTTCCAGACAATATCTGCTCAGGTTGCACAGGGTGACCTTACAGCCACAATAACGAATGCTAAAGAAACTTTACAAGAATTAAAAAAGACCCTAAAAACTGTTAACGATGGTAATGGTTCTATTTCTAAATTATTAAGAGAAGATGGAGCTTATAACGATATTACCAAATCTATTCAATCGCTTAATGCAGTTTTAGTAGACCTAAAGGCAAACCCTAAGAAATACATCAGTTTATCATTGATAGACCGTAGTCGTTCTATTAGCATAACAGATACCTCCATAGAACAGTTCCTACAAAAAAATCCAAAAGCTGCGAAAGCAATAAAAAAATAAATAAACAGTTTTAGTACTTTAGCCATTGTTTAACACAATGGCTTTTTTATTTAAAGTAGAATTTTGAGTGTCATCAATACAAATATTAACCCAACTCGATACCTTTTTAATTTAGGAAATCAGTCTGTTAAAACCTGGCTCCCAATAAGTTTCTATATCATTACCTTACTATCTTTTTCCCTGGATATCTGCGCTCAGAACTCTGCTTTTTTTCCTCCTGCAGCAAAAGATACTTCCCGAAAAAAAAAGATTGAGATTATAAAGACAGACTCCTTACTCTATCGCTCTGAAGAACTTGGCAGATATAGAAAGCTTATAGGACACGTAGTGCTCAAACATGCAGATGGCATTATGTTTTGTGATAGCGCCATCATCGACATAGATGCGAATTACATGACAGCCTATGGGAAACAAGTTCATATCTCCAAGGGAGATAGTATTGATATTTGGGGGAATTTCCTAGAATATTTTGGTGATCAAAAACTCGCCAGATTAACTGGCATGTGCTCTCTTCGGGATAAAACAATGATACTTACAAGCCCTGAACTTAATTACCATATGGATACCGACATAGGTAATTATATGAGTGAAGGAAGATTGGTAAATAAAAACACTACTATAACCAGTACAATAGGTTATTACTACCATAAAAGTAACGATGCTCTGTTTTATGGAAATGTAATACTAAAAGATCCTAATAGAACAATTTATGCCGACTCTCTTAAATATAATACACAACAGGAGATTGCATATTTTATTACAAAAACTACCATTATTGATAAAGACAGCAATATTATAGAAACAAATAGCGGGTATTATGACACCCGAAAAGAAAAAGCATTTTTTGGAAATAATGCAACTATTCATAAAGGAGACAGCTATATAAAAGCTAGTAGCATAGATTATGACAATACCACCAAAAAAGCAATAGCTGTTGGCAATGTAGTATGGCAGGATAGTTCTGAGCGGACTACCATACTCAGTGATGTTATTTATTCAAATGAAGATAGTTCAACAGTTAAGGCATTCCGGGACCCCTTAATGATATCTGTCTCAGAGGATGAGAAAGACACACTCTACTTAAGTGCAGATACACTGCTAAGCTTTAAAACTCCCGTAACTGTATACCTATTAAAGGAGGACAGCATAGGCAATACAGATACGCTTGTGAGAACAGATTCCATAAAAAATGTAAAGGCCTACTATCACATGAAAATGATTAGAGCTGAAGTAAGTGCCGTATCTGATTCTCTTTCATACTCTGAAACCGACTCCATCTTTAAATTGTACTACTCCCCAATACTCTGGATGGACTCCACGCAAATAACAGGAGACTCTATTTACCTCTTTACTCAGAAAAAAGAGATAAAAAGAATTGATGTTTATGGAAATGCATTCGTGATTAATATGCAAAGCAATTCCATCTTCAACCAAATCAAAGGTAAGTTTATGCAGGCTTTTCTGGAAAATAAGAAGATCGAACACATCGATGTTGATGGCAATGCTGAAAGTATATACTTTGCAAAAGATAAAGAGGCATTCTCTGGTGCTAATAAGTCTACTTCTGGATTTATAAAAGTATATTTCAAAAAAGGAGATGTTGATAGAATTAAGCTAACTGGCAGTCCAGAGGCCACTTTTACTCCCATGAAAAAAATTAATCCGGAAACTTTCCGACTAGAAGGGTTTCACTGGTATTGGGATAAAAAACCAATGACTCTCTATGATGTCATTCGAGACAAATCGCAATACGAAAAATTCATCCTGGATCAACCTAAAAAACCTATTTCTGAATCCACTTCGCAAGAAAAATAGTTTATTTCATTTTACTGTCTTTATACCTAAATTTTCTCCAGAGCATGGAAATAGCATAAAACTATTTAAATATTCTATAAGCTCCGTGATTAAAATCCATCACATATTTATTCAGTTATAAATGAGTAAAGGTTATGAAAGGGCAAATTCAATTTACACCAAAGACGCAGGATGATATCGCCATGTTGGCGATGAGCAGATTTGCAGATACCAGTACTATAGAAAAAGCAAAAGTAATGGCTTATCATGAAATTAAACCTTTGTTGAATAAGAGTAAGTCGGCAAAAAAAGATAGAGAAATCCGTATGACTATCCGTAAGCAGCTCAAAAAAAATATAGATATTAATCCAAATAATGTCAAAATTGTGGTTAAAGATGGTTGGGTAACCTTGTATGGGGAACAGAATTGGGATTACCAGAAAGCATCCGCAATGAATTGCATACATTTAAGAGGAATTAAGGGTATAATTAATAATATCGTTGTGAAGACAGACAGAAATGTGCTTATGTCATTCCTCTATGAAAACTTAAGCAAGCCATAGAATATAAAGCACTCATTATCTATTAATTAGAAATGCAATTAGGTTGTATTACTTATGTTAAAGAAAAGACAAACTCAGGAGAAATTATCCACTAAAAATCCTGATTTAAGACTAAAAATGTCAATAACTAAACAACGATTCAAAAAATCGGGATAACGCTTTTCAGTATATTTGTGTTAGGGGAATATAGCAAACGTCCATTGACGTTTATAGTATTTTTGTCCCCAAAATGCAATTAATTACCACAGATGAGACTGAGAAGCTTGGATATAAAAGGATTTAAGAGTTTTGCCGATAAAACTCAAATTAACTTTCAGAATGATATAACGGGTATTGTAGGCCCTAACGGTTGCGGAAAATCAAATGTAGTCGATGCCATCAGATGGGTATTGGGTGAGCAGAAGACCAAGGCGCTCCGACTTGAAAAAATGGATAATATTATCTTTAACGGCACAAAAGATAAATCTGCTGCCAATATTGCTGAAGTTTCTATCACACTTGACAATACAAGAAACTTACTCCCTACTGAGTTTGCCAGCGTTACAATCACAAGAACTGTTGAACGTGATGGAGATAGTGACTACAAATTAAATGGCGTTTCCTGTAGACTAAAAGACATTCGTGACCTATTCATGGATACCGGAATATCTACAGACACATATGCCATCATCGAATTAAAGATGATTGACCAGATTCTTAATAACGTTGACAACGCCAGAAGAACACTCATCGAGCAAGCTGCTGGGGTTTCAAAATACAAGACAAGAAAAAAAGAAACGCTTTTAAAACTCAATGCAACAGAAGCTGACCTCAACAGAGTAGAAGACTTATTATTTGAAATTGATAAAAACCTAAAAGCCTTAGAAAACCAGGCACGCAAGGCGCGACAATACAAGAATTACAAGGAAGAGTATAAAGTTATAAGTATAGACTTATCCAAATATGAGCTTCACGGCATCAATGAAAGCTTCATTCTATCTAATAAAGAAACCGAAGAGCATGAGGACAAACGAATAGAAGCAACTGCAAAGATTGAGCTCTTGGAATCTAATTTGGAACAAGAAAAATTAATCGTTTTAGAAAAAGAACGCACCTTATCTGATCAACAAAAACAACTCAACACATTCCTTGCAACATTACAAGAAAAAGAAAGTCAGAAGAAAATTGATGAGCAAAAGTCATCGTTTTTAAAAGATAAAATCATACAACTTAATAATCAGATAATTCACGCTAAAGCAATTATTGAAAATCTTGGGAATGAAATTATCGAGTTAAAAAAAATAAATACGGAAGATGAACAAAAGCTTGAAGTTGTTCGTATTGAATTTGATCAGGCAAAACAAAAACTAGAAGAACAAAGAAATACAAACCTTGAATTCAGAAACAACCTGGATGACTCTCGCAACAAATACTCAAGTGGCTTAAATAAGATATCAGAAACTGAAAAACTAATTGCCGTAAAAGAATCTCAATTTGAGGCATTAGAGAAGAGTGCACAGCAATCTATGTTTGAAAACGAAGAACGTATCAAAACATTAGAAAGCCTAAAAAATGAAATCATCCATACGGAAGAAAAGAATGATAAACAAAAATTGCTCCTGGATGACCTAAGAAAAAAGGAGGAAGAAAATATTGTCAAGATCCAAGAAATGGAAGAAAAGACGGAACAACTTCGTCAGGATCTAACCAATAAGAACAGAATACTTGATGCAAAAAATAATGAGTTTAAGTTAACCAAAAATATGATTGACAGTTTGGAAGGATTTCCGGAATCTATCAAATTTTTGAAAAAAAATGTAAACTGGCTGAAAGATACACCACTCCTTTCCGATATTATCTATTCCGAAGAGAGATACCGCGTTGCCATCGAAAGTGTTCTCCAGCCCTATCTAAATAATTTTGTAGTAGATACAGAAAACGAAGCCATTAATGCAATTGATATACTTTCTCAGTCTTCTGTAGGTAAAGCAAGTTTCTTAATCTTAGACTACTTTAAATCTGTTCAGACAAGTGCTACATCTTCTGTTCAGAATACAAAACGTGCATTAGATGTAGTTCAAATTGACGATAAATACAAACCTTTACTATCCTATCTTCTTAATGGCATATTTATTGCCGATGAAAACACAGATGTTAACCAGATCTTTAGTCAGATCAGCAATAAAAAAGATATTTATATCATCTCCAACTCTGGACATCTCTTAAAATCTGATAAGCAGATATCTGGAGGAGCAGTAGGTTTATTTGAAGGCAAGAGACTTGGAAGACTTAAGAATTTTGAAATTTTAGAAAAAGAAATCAAGGAGCTAGAATTGGAAGTGATGGACTTAAAGAAAATCACACAAGATAATTTCAATGCACTTCAAAACCTAAAAGTTAACTCCTTTAGGAATCTTATAGAGCGTGAGACTTATGCACTGCAACAAGTTGAAAAGGAATTAGTAGCTAAGAAATCCAAAATAGAAAACGAAGAGTTCTCCATCGGTAAAGTTTCTACACAAACCCAGGCCATCAAAGAACAAATGGATCAACTTCAACAAGAAATACAACCCCTAAAAATACTATTTTCCACAGATACAACAGCGGCAAATCAACTGAAATCAGATTTAGACAATCTAGAATTGGATTTCCGCAAGGCAAATGAATTGTACAACCAATTATCTCAAGTATTTAATCAGGCAAATATTCAATTTATACAACAAGAAAATAAATTAAAATCTAACCAACAAACACTGAGCTACAAGCAACATCAGTTAGAAGAGAATGACAGCAGGTGCAAACAGGCTGCTGAAGATATAGAAAGTGCACAACTGGAAATAAATACTTTAACAGAGAATATTAGTAAAATAGAAAGTGAATTAATAGCCTCCTATAAAGAAAAAGAACTACAGATGCAGACGCTTTCTAATCAGGAAACCGAATATTATAAAATAAAAGACGGTATTAATAACCTCGAAGAAAATATCAGGGAGAAGAATAAGATTCGTCAGCAGATAGAACAAACTATAATGAGTAAAAAAGATTTACTCGGCGACTTAAAACTAAAGTTGAATGTATTAAAAGAACGACTATCCATTGAATTCCAGATAGATGCTGAAGCGTTTTCATCTACACTGGAACTACCACAGACAGCGAAGGAAGAATTAACAGATCGTTTAGATAAGATTAAACGAAGAATAGAAAATTTTGGAGAGGTAAATCCAATGGCAGAAGAAGCCTACAATGAGATGAAGGAACGCTTTGACTTCATTACTGCCCAAAAGCAGGATCTTGCTGATTCCAAAAACAACCTCTTACAAACTATGTTAGAGATTGAAAATACTGCTAAAGGACAATTCTTTGACACCTTTAATGCAGTACGCGAAAACTTCATCCATGTATTTCGAAGTATGTTTACCGAGGATGACAATTGCGATTTAATACTCACTAACCCTGAAGATCCTTTAGAATCTGATATTGAAATTATTGCTAAACCTAAAGGAAAGCGTCCTCAAAGTATTAACCAGTTATCCGGCGGGGAGAAGACATTAACTGCATTGTCTCTATTGTTTGGAATATACCTTTACAAACCCGCCCCATTCTGTATTCTGGATGAGGTAGATGCGCCATTGGATGATAATAATATTCGCAAGTTCAATGAGGCTATACGCAAGTTCTCTAAGAACTCTCAGTTTATCCTGGTAACACATAATAAGTCTACTATGGAAAGTGTAGACACTATCTATGGTGTGACTATGGTTAAGCAGGGAATATCCAGAGTAGTACCCGTAGATTTTGGAAGCTTAAATTAAGTAGTTAAAACTCTAGCGTTTATTACAAATCGAAAACATTGGCATTTGCTACGCCACCCGTGTGAACAGCAATTATAGTTGAGTTTTTAGGGAAATATTTCTTTTCGATAAGATCAAAAATTGCAAATAGTAATTTTCCGGTATAGACATAATCTAAAAGAATATTTTGTTCAGCATGAAAGTCTTTAATAAACTGAACGAGTTCCGGCGTTATCTTGGCATAGCCACCAAAATGATAATCAGTGATTAATTCAAAGTCAAGTACACCCCATTTTTTTATTTCGTCGCCTATAAATGCTCCATTCCTTAAAACCGGAAAAGCTATTGCCTTTTGATTGGATTTAAGATTACTTGCAATACCTGAGCATGTTGTACCCGTACCACAAGCGCAACAGATAAAGTCAAAATCTATCTCTATTTCATCAGTTATCTCCTTACAACCATTTACGGCAAGCTTATTCGCGCCACCTTCCTGCATTATATAGGCATCAGGATATAATTCTCTATAAGTATTGAATAAGGCTGATTGATCTTTGTAAGAGGTTCTATCTGCGTATAAAAGTTGCATTCCTGCATCTTTGGCAAATTGAAGGCTTTTATTAAGTGGAAAATACTCCTCTCCTCTTATAACTCCTATTGTCTTAAGTCCGAACTGCTTCCCTGCTGCGGCAGTAGCTGTAATATGATTAGAATATGCCCCTCCAAATGTAAGTAAAGTATCTTTTCCCAAACGTTTAGCCTGTTCTAAATTATACTTTAATTTCCTCCATTTATTACCTGAAACTTCCGGATGAATCAAATCATCCCGCTTGAGGAAAAGCTCTACAGAATGGGCAAGCGTAAGCTTATTCTCTATTTTATGAAGAGGTGATGGAAGTTGGAATATGCTCATTTATTAAATCTGAGACTAAAAAAGTTCACCTTGCTCCGGCGACTTCATATCTTTTATATTGGTAATTTCAAAATCAACATCAAAATTTACCGCTTGTTCATCGTCAGCATATTCAGTTTCCACAAGTTTCATCTCCTTAATAGTGCCGCCGCAGAGTTTATTTCCTATCGCCTTCCATCCTTTAACTTCAATGAATTCAGATAAATTAATCATTTGCGGAGCACCTACCTTTCCTTTGCCCATATCTAATTTATATTCAACAGTTGGATTGGAGAATAAAGTAGCAAAAACAAGTTTAGCGTTATTTTCATCCGATATAAAATTATTCTTTGAATCTATGGATGTTGTTTCTACCTGAAAACGCTTCACATAATTACACTTCTTAGCATCTGAGTAATGCACAGCAGAAACAATAGTAGTTGGATAGAGTTTATCCATCGCGACTATATCATTCATGGCATAACGATTCGTAAGCTCAAAATTGGTTAGATAATATTCTCCTGTTTTCAAAATTACCAATATTTTATCCTCATCCTGGAAAGTACCCATAAATCTGCCGCGCTTCTCTGTATTCAATCTTCCAACTGTATCATCCAGCCATATTTCAACACCACCCAGTGTAGTTCTTCCTTTTGTTTTTTGTTCTATCTTCTTAACCGGATATTTAGTAACAGTATTTCCTACAGCCCCTCTACCCTTTATATCAAGATTGAAAAAATCAAATTCAAATACCTTATTGCGAGCGCTACATACAGGTGAAAGAATTACCTGACAGCTCTCAGCTTCCCCATTTGGATTTACAGAAAAATAAAGGATTTTAGATTTCGGATTACCCTGAGTAATAGGGTAATCTTTATCACGCGTTATAGAGGTAACATTAAAGCGTTTAGCAAAACTAGTACCCGACTTACCGTCCAGATATACTGCATTGTAGGTTGTTCGCTCATCATTCTTTTTCCAAACGGCAACATGAATAATATCTTTACCTATGAACACCTTCTCTGAATTACGAACCACTTTCATCATACCTTCTTTTGTAAAGGCAATAATATCATCAATATCTGAACACTCAGAAACAAATTCTTCCTTTTTTAAATCCTTGCCAAAACCTATAAAACCTTCTGCCCGATTCACATAAAGCTTTTCATTATTAGCCGCTACTTGTTTTATTTCTACGGTATCAAATATTGTTATCTGTGTCTTTCTTTCTTTACCCTTACCATATTTTTTTAGAAGATCTTCAAAATACTTTATTGCATACTTAGTAAGTGATTTTAGATTCTTTTGGGTTTCCTCCATCTCTGACTCTAGCCCTTTTATATACTCATCCGCTTTTTTCTTATCAAACTTTGATATTCGTTTGATTTTTATTTCTGTCAGCCGAATAATATCTTCCTGTGTCACTTCCCGCATCAATAGTTTCTTAAAAGGCGATAATCCTTTATCGATAGCGGCAATAACACCAACCCAAGTCTCTTCCTCCTCAATATCCCGATAGATTTTTTTCTCAATAAATATTTTCTCTAAGGATGAATAATGCCATTTATCTCCTAAATCTTTTAATAAAATCTCGAGTTCTCTTTTTAATAAATGTAATGTCGTATCTGTAGATAATTTCAATGCCTCTGTAGCACCAATAAAATTAGGCTTATCGGCAATAATCACACATGTATTTGGTGAAATAGACAACTCACAATCCGAGAACGCATACAAAGCATCAACTGTTACACTTGGCGAAACCTGTGGCTGAAGATCTATAAGGATCTCCACATCTTTAGCGGTATTATCTACTACTTTTTTTACCTTGATTTTACCTTTTTCATTAGCCTTCAGAATAGAATCAATTAAGTCAGTTGTGGTAGTTCCAAATGGAATTTCTGTAATCTTAAGTGTTTTCTTATCTACAATTTCAATTTTGGCACGCACACGAATTCTACCACCACGTTTTCCATCATTATATTCTCTGACATCTACTAATCCTCCTGTGAGAAAATCCGGATACAATTCAAATGGTTCTTTCCTCAGGCATTTAATAGATGCTTCTATTAGCTCACAAAAATTATGTGGCATTACCTTGGTCGATAAACCAACAGCAATCCCTTCCGTACCTTGTGCAAGTAATAAAGGGAATTTTACGGGAAGTTGTTCCGGCTCACGTTTTCTACCATCGTAAGATAACTGCCACTTAGTAAGGTCCTCATTAAAAATCACTTCTAATGCAAACTTTGATAAACGTGCTTCAATATACCTTGCCGCTGCAGCATTATCACCTGTTCGGATATCACCCCAATTCCCCTGACAATCAATTAGTAAATCTTTTTGCCCAATATTTACAATAGCATCCCCGATACTGGCATCTCCATGTGGATGATACTGCATAGTACTCCCTATAATATTAGCTACTTTGTTATATCGACCATCATCCATCTCTTTCATGGCATGAAGAATACGACGTTGTACCGGCTTGAAACCATCATATAAGGCAGGTACAGCTCTTTCTAATATTACATAAGATGCGTAATCCAGAAACCAGTTTTCGTATAAACCGTCAATGGTAGTAATATGATTATTTTGTTCTTTAAATTCTTCCTTAGACATAACTCGCTGTTCAAATACTGATTAAGATTTAAATCGAAAACTACTTAGCTGCTTCAAATTCCAACTCTTCCTCGATTTCGTCTTTTTCTACTTTTAAATTATTAATGATAAAATTCTGACGATCAGGTGTATTCTTACCCATATAATATTCTAGTAACTGCTCTATACTTTGATTACTTTTTAATACAACAGGCTCCAAACGCATATCGTTTCCAATAAATGCTTCAAACTCATTCGGAGAGATTTCTCCCAAACCTTTGAATCGGGTTATTTCAGGTTTGCCTTTTAATTTAGCAATAGCCTTTAAGCGTTCCTGTTCTGAATAACAGTAAATTGTTTCCTTCTTATCGCGCACACGAAACAAAGGTGTATTTAAAACATACAAATGCCCTTTCTTCACTAAATCAGGAAAGAACTGCAGGAAGAATGTCATTAATAATAAACGGATATGCATACCATCCACATCCGCATCTGTAGCGATTACTACATTATTATACCTCAAATTATCTACATCTTCTTCAATATCCAGTGCATGTTGTAATAAATTAAATTCCTCGTTTTGGTAAACAATCTTTTTCGTAAGTCCATAGCAGTTCAGAGGCTTACCTCTAAGACTAAATACTGCCTGAGTCTGAGGATTCCGAGCTTTAGTTATAGAACCGGAAGCTGAATCCCCTTCTGTAATAAATAAAGTAGTCTCTGCACGACTTTCATGCTTTTCATCCGTGTAGTGTACTCTGCAATCGCGTAGTTTTTTATTATGCAGATTGGCTGCTTTTGCCCGCTCATTGGCAAGCTTTCGAATACCCGACAAGTCCTTACGCTCTCGCTCTGACTGCTGAATTCTCTTTAATAAAGCATCTGCAACTGTTGGGTTTTTATGTAAAAAGCCGTCCAGCTTATCCTTAATAAAATCATTTACAAACGACTTAAGACTTGGACCATCAATCCACATATTTTGAGACCCTAGTTTTGTCTTTGTCTGAGATTCGAATACCGGTTCCTGTACGCGAACAGAAACTGCACCAACTATCGCTTGACGAATATCCGATGCTTCAAATTGTTTTTTATAAAATTCTCTTAGTGTTTTTACGATAGCCTCTTTGAATGCAGCAAGATGCGTTCCGCCCTGTGTGGTGTACTGACCGTTTACAAAAGCATAATATTCTTCGCCATATTGATTATTATGGGTCAGAGCGATCTCAATATCTGTATCACTAAGGTGGATGATAGGATAACGCAATTCCGATTCATTCGTTTTCTTAGCCAACAAATCCTTCAATCCATCTTTGGAAATATATTTTTGTCCATTGAAATTTAAAGTTAGTCCGGCATTGAGATACGCATAGTTCCAAAGCTGCTCTTCCACAAATTCAGAAACATAATGGAAATTTTTAAAAATGGTATTATCTGCAAAAAACTGCATTTTCGTACCATTCTTCTCATCGGTTTTTTCAATTTTATAATCCTTAACCAGTTCTCCTTTATTAAACTCTGCAGCTTTCTTCTGTCCATCCCGGATTGACTCTACTTTAAAATAAGACGACAATGCGTTTACTGCCTTTGTTCCTACCCCGTTTAAACCGACAGACTTCTGGAATGCCCTTGAGTCATACTTTCCGCCCGTATTAATCTTAGACACACAATCAATTACAGCTCCGAGAGGGATGCCTCTACCATAATCTCTAACAGTTACTGTTTTTTCCTTTATTTCAATATCTATTTGTTTTCCATGCCCCATCACAAACTCATCTATGGAGTTATCTATGATCTCC
Source organism: Sphingobacteriales bacterium (assembly GCA_947460245.1). GTDB lineage: Bacteria > Bacteroidota > Bacteroidia > Chitinophagales > JADIYW01 > JADJSS01. The sequence goes on along the minus strand of CANHGL010000002.1, from coordinate 76,236 downwards.
TTAAGCAAGACATAGATACCATCATCCGGAGCGGAGCCATCACTCAACTTTCCTATATACATCCCAGGACGGAGACGAATGTGTTCCTTCCAATCGAGTGATCGAATATTTTCTTCGGTATATTGTATTTCAGCCATATAACATATTATAAAAAGAGTAAATAAGAGATTACCCTTCAACAAGTAAATTAAACCATTTACCTAAGCAGCAAATGTATTATCTGATCGGTTTACTTTTTCACCCTTTTATCCACAGATTTGCAGAAATTCTATTGAATACTGTATCTATAGCCCAGAGACAAACTAAAATTAGAGTTATAGAGTTGTTTTAAATCCGGTATTTTCTTGGCGGTAGATAAAAAACCGATATTATAGCGTGACATCAGTTCTATAAAACCCTTGCCTACCTTAAAATCCGCACCGATTCCAGACGTAAGCCCCACATCAAAACGAACTTCATTAGGGGTAAACTCAAATCTTTGATGATCTTCATATCTGGTTTGATTATCAATCCTGATAGAATTCTGAAGATACCCACCCGTCCAGTAGGCGAAATAAGGACCTAACAAAAATACCCCCTTTACTTTATGGTTACCATAAGAGGCCACCGCCAGTAAAGGAAACTGTATATAATTAGCCACGAACTTGCCATAATATTTAAGGGAATCCAAAGAATGTGACCATGCCTGACCTTTCTGGGTAAACTCAACTTCCATCTGGAAACCAATATATTTATTAAAGTCCAGCCTAAGCACCCCAGCTATATCTGAACCTAAAAGAGGTTTTCTCTTCGATAATCCGGGAGCATCAAATTTTACCAAATTAGCAATATTAAATCCTGCACGTGCGCCCGCAGACACCCCTACCTTAGCATTTAATGACAAAAAGCTATAATTCATTAAGAAGATTAAAACAAAAAAACGCATATGCTAATATACATCAAAGCGCTCTATTTTGACTCCTAAGCAGCAAACAGAAATGGACAATATATTTTCATATATACCAAGCCAAAGAATCCCTGGGCATAGCCTTTAAGTTTTCTGAAATAGATTTTGTTAAACTATACTTAAAAAACCAATCACCTATAACGATTGCAACAAAAAGGCATTACATTTGAGTAAGTAATAATAAAAAAAAACATGAAAAGATTATTTTTAGCACTAACAATGATGGCAGGTACTTTTGGCGTTTATGCGCAAGATGCTGCCCCTGCTGCTCCAGCACCAGATCCTAATGCACCAACCATGACATTTGAGTCGGATGCAATTGATTACGGAACCATCAAGCAAGATGCGGAAGGTAACAGAACGTTTTCTTTCAAAAACGAAGGAAAAACTCCTATTATCATCAGCGAAGCACATGGCTCATGTGGATGTACTGTTCCAACGTATCCTAAAGAACCAATTATGCCAGGACAAAAGGCAGAAATAAAGGTTCACTATGATACCCATAGAGTTGGACCATTTTCTAAGAGCGTTACCGTGAATTCAAATGCAAAAAATTCTCCGGTTGTTTTAAGAATCAGTGGAACTGTTGAAGCTCCTGCTGTAGTTCCTACTGCGACAGAACCAGCTTCAATCATTCCTACTGCACCTGCTTCTACAACTACAGTGAAGGCTGCTCCTGCAAAGGCAACACCAGCAAAGAAAGCTGTAACGAAGAAAGCTACTAACTAAATATCATTATCGATATAAAAAAAGTCCTCCTTGTGAGGACTTTTTTGCATTTATAGAGAAATAATAACCACCTATTCTGTTTATTGTCTCTATCAAGTATACAAATTGATGCTTATCTTCAAATCTAGAAATGAATACTAGACGCAACTGGATACTACTCACCCTATTTACTGTATTTGCTTATTTTGCAATACAATGGATTGCAGAGCGTCAGGAAAAGAAAAAAACGATATTCGAACCACAAGTAGATGTAGACCTCTCTCAAATTCAAAAACGAGGAGTACTTCGGGTAATTATGGAATATAATTCTATCAGCTATTTCATTTATAAAGGTCAAAAATTAGGATTTGAATATGAACTAATGCAAAATTATGCCAAAAAAATAGGTGTAAAGCTAGAAATCGTTATCGCAAATACCTATGAAGATCAATACAATCTACTTAATGAAGGCAGAGGAGATATTATAGCCAATGCCATACTAAGTAGTAAAAAAGTAAAACAGCAGGCTGAATTAACCAAGCCGTACAGAAGTATAGAGCAAGTTATTGTTCAACGCAAACCTAATAATATTATTAACCCTGCTGATAGTAGTATTCAAACAAAAGATACGCTTATACATTCTGCACTTGAGTTATCAGACAAAGTTATCTATGTAGCAGAAAACTCGATTTATTACAATCAGTTAAAAGAGATTTCTGACTCCTTCGGAATAAACATTGATGTTAGAGTACTAGGTGATGGAAGGGGTACAGATGATATTTTAGAGGCCATAGGAAATGGAGAAATTGGGTATACCATAGCTAATAAAGACATAGCAATGCTCAACCAATCATACTATCAAAATCTTGATATCAGCATTCCGGTAGGAAAGCCACAAAACTTATATTGGGCAGTAAGAAAAAATTCAACAAATTTATTACTTAACATAAACAACTTTATAATTGGTTTAAAGCGAGATAGCACTCTCGTATCTTTGTACAATAAATACTTTAGTGACCAGAAATATATCAATTATGGTTTTGATGAAAGTGCGACAATGGAGCAAGGATTAATTTCTAACTATGATGCAATTATTCAACAATATTCAAAATCTATCAATTGGGATTGGAGATTAGTAGCCGCAGTTATTCATCAGGAATCCCGATTTAATCCAAACGCAAGATCCTGGTGTGGGGCACAGGGCCTAATGCAGTTAATGCCCGGGACTGCCAGACAAATGGGATGTTATAGTAACGAGGTTTATAACCCGGCTATTAATATAAGATTAGGCACAAGCTATCTAAAAGATATAGAAAAAACATGGGCATCTGTATCTAACTTTACCCAACGGGTAAAGTTTATTCTTGCCTCCTATAACGCCGGACCAGGACATGTTGCCGATGCAGTTCGATTAGCCGAAAAATATGGGTACCCAAAAGATAAATGGGATGGGTCAGTTGAGTACTTCATGTTATATAAATCAAACCCAAGATTCTATAATGATCCGGTAGTAAAATATGGTTATTGTAGAGGACAGGAACCATTCAACTATGTTCGTAATATTGTAAATAAATACTTTGAATATCAAACAAAAATTAGCTCTATCCAACCCAACGGATTTAGATTTGAACAAATAAGTCCTCAAGGATTTGAAGGTATAGACGGTATTTACAACCCAATGCAAGGCTTAATTGCACGCTCTGCTAAAAGAGAATTATTCTTGTCGCATAAATTATTCAACGAAAACAATAACTTAATAGTTCGAGAACGAAATAAGCATTTATTTAAGAAATCCAACACGGAATTATTTGCAGGAGCACAGGATTCTTCTTCTCAGTTATTTCAAGAAAGATCAACTGTATTTCAAAACAGTACTCTACAACCTAACAGACAAATAGAGCCAAATCCGATATACAAAATCAATAAACTCAAACCCAGAAAGAAGAGTCAGAAGATTTCACGAGATTAAACCTTTAAATTATTGGAACAATAATTGCAATAAACACGTACATACAATGTGCGATGAGGGTAGTATATCTATTTTTTTTTATATTTATTTTAATCCATTCTAAAGGAGAAGAACTTAAGGATGAGAAAAAAAATCTATACGTAACCATTACTAATATAAAAGGCAATGGAATTGTACGATCAGGCTTGTATAAGCCAACAGATAACTTCTTAAAATATACCCCTATCGGTTATACCGCAGACCCAAAGGGAAATGATTCTGTAACTATGACCATTACCAATCTTGATTATGGAGAGTATGCATTAGTGCTGTTTTTTGATAAAAATGGCGATGAAAAATTAAATACAAAGATTTTTGGAATTCCAACAGAACCCGTTGGTTTTTCTAACAATGTAAAACCCTTTCTAACTGCACCAAAGTTTGATAGATGCAAATTCATTTACAATGAACAGAATAACTCTATCGTTATAAAACTTATCTATTACTAGAGCTAATTAATCGTATCTTTACTTATCGTTAGCACTATAATACAAACTATTGAATTTTACTGAATTTGGATTTGATCCGCGTCTTCTCGAAGGAATAGATGCCATGAACTATACTACTGCAACGCCGGTGCAGGAGAAAGTAATACCTATAATATTAGAAGGAAAAGATTTAATTGCATCTGCACAAACTGGAACAGGAAAAACTGCAGCATTTCTTTTACCTATAATCAATAAATTAATTACATCAGAGGCCAGTGAAGACCAGATAAATGCCCTGGTTATTGTTCCTACAAGAGAACTAGCCATACAAATTGCACAAAACCTTGAAGCATTCTCCTATTTTACTCCTATTAGCTCCATAGCCGTTTATGGAGGAGGTGATGGTTCATCCTTTGAAACAGAAAAGAAAGCTTTATCTAATGGAGTAGATATAGTTGTATGTACACCCGGAAGAATGATAAGTCATTTGAGTTCAGGATATGTAAAGATTGGAGGATTGAAATATTTAATTCTTGATGAGGCTGACAGAATGTTGGATATGGGCTTCTATGAGGATATTATGAAGATTATATCCTTTATGCCTGCAGAACGACAGAATCTTTTATTCTCTGCAACTATGCCGCCCAAGATGCGCCAGATGGCTATAAAGATTTTAAAAGAACCTGAACAAATCAATATATCCATTTCTAAGCCACCTGAAAAGATTGTTCAAAAGGCCTATATCGTTTATGAGCCACAAAAGATTCCTCTGGTTAAGAGCATACTGAAAGACAGTAACTTTAAAAAAGTTGTTGTCTTTTGTTCCCGTAAGGAGAGTGTGAAAAAATTAAGCAGAGAACTCAATCAAGCAGGAATAAAAAACGAGGAGATTCACTCCAACTTGGAGCAAGCTGAAAGAGAAAATGTACTGCTGAACTTTAGAAATGGCAGAACAAGTATTTTGATAGCTACAGATATTCTATCCAGAGGAATTGACATCGAAGATATAGACCTGGTAGTTAACTTTGACGTCCCTAATGACGGAGAAGATTATGTTCATCGCATAGGCAGAACGGCAAGGGCTGAGACGGAAGGAACTGCAATAACATTAGTCAGTGAAATAGAGCAAGTAAAACTATCCGTTATTGAGGATTTACTCGGCAAAAGTATACCAAAGGCGGAAGTTCCTGAAACATTTGGTAGTACACCAGCCTATAATCCTGCAAAGAAACATACAGGATTCCATGCGAATAAATCTAATTTTAAAAAGAATTTCAAAAGAGGGCCACGTCCTCCGCAATAAGGCAATTAGTTATTTTAATAAATGTACTGCATCCTCTTCGATACGGATTTTCTTAAGCTTATACAAACTTCCAATTGCATTCTTGAATGCTTTTTTACTCATCTTTAATTCATGATAAATTTCATTAGGAGTACTTTTATCACTCAATCTTAAAACGCCCTTATTCGAATGTAATATCTCTATTACTTTATCCATATTTAGTTCAATCGCATTTCTAAATCCCTGAGGTTGCAGACTAAGATCTATCCGTCCATCTTCTCTGATTTTCTTTACATAAGCCTCCAATTGCTCTCCCTCATGAATGGGTTTAAAAATCTCATTATGATACAACATACCTTCGTGTATATTATCTACTAATACCTTAAAGCCAATGTCAGTGGATTTGCCTGTGATAACGACTACTTTATCCCCTATTTTAAGTTCCATTCCTAATTATTTAAAGCAAAATACGCTATTTTTCATAACTCAGTCTTATTAGATCTTGAAAACCACTAGCATAAAGTAATCAAGCACGTAAATATTACTAAAAAATGTAAAAATAAAGTATTTAAGAGATGTTTAAAGATTATACATTGTATTTTTGCCAACTATAATACAATAATCAGTGAGCATTCCACAACGAGCAACGGATAGTTTAGAAAAAACAAAAATCAGCAAAACATCTATCCAAAAAACCAAACAACTTTTTTCCTATATCCATCCTTATAAGTGGTATTTTATTGCAGGGATGCTATGTCTCATCTTTTCGAGTACAACAGTCATGGCATTCCCAAAAAGCATAGGTCTTCTTGTAGATGCATCATTGGGTAAAGCCACCGGTATGATCCAAAGCAGAAGTCAGGTAGCTATGCTTTTACTCAGCATCATTACCCTACAAAGCATATTCTCTTTCTCCAGAATTTGGTTCTTTACTCAAGTAAATGAGAGAGCCTTAGCTAATCTCAGAAGAGATCTTTATAATAAAATGATATGTTTACCTATCCCCTTCTTTGAGGAAAAGAGAGTAGGTGAATTAAATAGCAGAATAACAAGTGACGTAGCCGCCTTACAAGATACCTTATCGCTTACATTAGCCGAATTCTTCCGGCAGACAACAACCTTAATCATTGGAATAGGACTACTTTTTTACAGAAGTGTACATCTTACAATGATTATGCTACTCTCTTTTCCTGTGATTATTATTTTGGCGATATTTTTTGGCAGATTTATAAGAAATAACTCTAAGAAGACTCAAGATGCATTAGCAGATGCGAATATCATTGTGAATGAAACTTTTCAAAATGTAAATATTGTAAAAGCATATACCAATGAAGGATTTGAGTCAAACAGATATAATAAGGGTATCCTTAAATCTATGAACTTAGGCTTACAAGGTGGTATTTACAGAGGTGCATTTATTTCCTTTATTATATTCGCACTTTTTGGTTCTTTTATTTTTGTTTTATGGAAAGGAAGTGGACTTGTTGAATTGAATACCCTCACCAACGGAAAAGAAGGAATAAGCCTAGGAGCCCTAATTGAATTTTTAATGTATACCCTTTTTATTGGTGGCTCTCTGGCGGGAATGAGCGATACATTTACCCGATTATTAAAGTCTATCGGAGCATCAGAGCGTATTGTAGATATATTAAATACAGCACCCGAAACTGATACTGAAGACTTCAAAAAAACTAAACAAGAAGGTGCAATCACCTTCAAGGATGTATCTTTTAACTATCCCTCCAGACCAGATGTTACGGTTTTAAAGGAAATGAACTTTTCCATACAACCAGGAGAAAAAATAGCACTAGTTGGACCTTCAGGAGCCGGTAAATCAACTATTATCCAACTACTATTAAATTTCTACAAAGCAAATACAGGAAACATACTACTAGACGGAAAAGACATAAATAATTTAAGCACTAAGGACATACGATCTAATATGGCGATAGTACCTCAAGAAGTAATGTTATTTGGTGGCTCTATAAGAGAGAATATATTGTATGGTAATATTCACGCGACTGAAGAGGAAGTTCTAAATGCCGCCCGCAAAGCCAATATATTGGAATTTATCAATCGATTTCCACAAGGCTTAGATACTATTGTTGGAGAGAGAGGAATCAAATTATCTGGCGGTCAACGACAAAGAATAGCAATTGCACGTGCGATATTAAAAGACCCAGCCATACTTCTATTAGATGAAGCTACCAGTGCACTGGATGCAGAATCAGAAAAACTAGTACAAGAGGCACTAGATAGTCTAATGGAAGGAAGAACCAGCATAATTGTAGCACACCGACTTTCTACTATCAGGAATGTAGATAAGATAATGGTTATAAACCATGGAAATATTGCAGAAGAAGGAAATCATTTGGAACTAAGTAATAAAACAGACGGATTATATAATCATCTGCTTAAACTGCAGTATCAACTCAATTAGAATTGAGTCTTATTGTGTAATAAGATGACATTACTGAATTTCAAACCCCTGATATCGCAGGTTCCATTTTCAATAACAGCATCTAGATCAGCATCCAACTCGCCACTAATTAGATTGGTATTTTTATTATAAGAAGACAAGGTCAATTTCCCTCTGTTATTATGAATCGTACCACCGAACATAGTATTTACACCTTCCCTATTCTTAATAAATGCAGTTGCTAAAACTTTTGTGCCGTCATCAAAAGAGTAGGAAAAAGGGATTTTAGTTAACAAACGTAAATCACGAATAGCAATATATACTTCAATTTTTTGCTTTGGATCAAATAATTTAATGATATAAAACTGATCATTGTTGATCATATCCATACCACTATCCATAGCATGCTCTATAGGATATTTAGATTCATCAAAAGCCTTAAAATCTCTGCCCATAACCACACCAAAGGCAATTATGTCCCTATTTAGATCTTTACTATGTAAGTAAGCAGTATCAATAATCTCCTGAGAACTATTATCTACTTTTACTAAATGAAGATTATACCTAAATTTATAAATTACCATTAATAAAAGAACGACAATAAGAGGGAGCGCTTTTAAAATATCTAACCTGGTAAATTTCATATTCGCAAAGATAGTTTAAAAATCATATTCGATAAAAAATTAGTGAACTTTAATCAGCTACTACCCTTTTAAACCGGGAAACGGTTATTTCCTCCATAAGATTTACCTCCCCCTTTAAATAGGATATGAAATGATTGGCCAGAAAAGGCGCCAGAGATATACCCTTAGTCCCCATGCCGTTAAAAATTAATACGTTATCATGTATATAATGTCTACCTACAACCGGCCTCCTATCAATGATAGTTGGTCGAATTCCAGCCTTTTCTTCTACAATAGTATATGGACATAATAGCATTTTAGAAAGCTTTGATTCAATTTCAATCCTGCCAGTACTTGTAATGGTTTCTTCCAAATCATCCCATACAAATGTTGAACCTACATGATATAAGTCTTCACCTTTAGGTATTAAAAAAATATTTTTATTTATAATTTTAGTTGATTTAAGCAATTCCGAACGAATGAGAAATTGCTCACCTTTTGCTATTGAAAATGGAATAAAATCAAAAAAAGGATTTTTATATGCATTAAATCCATCACAGAAAATAATATGAGTTGCCTCTATACTCTTGTATGTAATGCAATCAGCTCTAACTTCTAAATCTTCAAAAATGAACTGATCCTCTATAAGACAGGATTGCTCTTTTAAATACGTCCTGTATAACTTAATAAAAACAGGCACATCCATCCAGCATCCGTTTTTAATAATTCCACAACCAAAAGGCGTGGATATATTATCGTCAAATGAATTCAGGATAGGACCAAGATAATTCTTGTATTCCTCTATAACACACTTCTTATTCCAGACTTCTACATCTTCTTTACAAGAAAAGATCTTGTAGATTTCTTCTTCAAAAAAAAAAGAACTCTTTAAAAGGATTTCCAATTCCCTATAGGTATCCTTAGCGAAAGGTAAAAGCTCATCAATCATCCAAGATTTAGCCATCCTTCTTCCTGTTACAGGATTGACCGCACCAATAGCAATGTTAGAAGCACTGTTCGGATTATGTTGATCAATGACTAATACCTTCTTATTTTCCTGAATAAGGAAATGTGCCATCATGCTACCTGCAATACCTTGCCCAATTATAAGATAATCTAAACGCATATTATTTAATTGCTCTGGTCATTTCTCTCTTACCTTTAGGTCCAGGCAAGGATTCTATCGTGAAGCCTACAGATTTCATAGTTCTTTTCACAATGCCTTTGGCACAATAGGTTACCAGTACCCCCCCAGGTTTAAGTGCTAAATACATTAACCTGAAAATATCTTCTGTCCATAATTCCGGTTGCGCAGAAGGTGCAAAAGCATCAAAATAAATAAGATCAAACTTATCTGCATATGAAATAGATGCAATATCCATTTTTAGTTTAAGCAAACTGAAATAATCAGTAATCTGCACCTCAGCTTCCCAACTTGCATCAAATAAAGACTTAAATATAGCTGCCGCATGAACATCATCAATTATAGCAGCATAGTTTAAGTGATTATAGAAGCTAACATTTAAAGGAAATTTTTCTATACCAGTATAGAATATAGATTGCTTAGAATAACCAGCTTCTAAAGCAGTTAATAATGCATTTAATGATGTGCCAAGGCCGATTTCTAAAATAGAAATTGGGGTGTTTGATTTTATTTTTAAATGCAAACCTGCCTGAATAAATACATGACGAGACTCTTGTAAAGCACCATGTATAGAATGATAGTGCTCATCAAGATCTTTATTGAAAATAGAGCTGCTACCATCTTCGGTAATCACTATATCCAGACCCATTATTGTTTTAATAATTTTGAATAGTAATTATAGGCATCTGAACTCATTCTAATAAAATATGCACCATTAGGCCATTGTGCAAAATTAGAAATACCTAATGGATTTATGCCATCTGATAGCTTGATACGAGTATTAAAGAGTTGCTGACCTAAAGCATTATATATCTTAATGGAATAAGGACCAGAAGTCTTCCTATGCATTTCAACAATGATATCACTTCCAGAAATATATGACTTTACAGAAGCTATGTTATTTACAATACCAAGATTTGGAGAGAAATAGACAGAATCTATCAAACTATAAGTTGTTTTATTTTGGTTGTCTAAAATTTTAATTCTGTAATAATAAACCCCTATAGTGGCATTCAACTGATGCAGATAATTATACATTGTGGTATTAGATGATGTACCACCAGCCGGAACCGTATCTATGTCTATAAAATTTGATGCATCGAAAGAATACTGAATAACAAATGAATTACTATTAATTTCTCGTGTAGTCTTCCACTCCAGATAAACATCATCATTAACTTTACGTGCAGAGAAATCAATGAGATTTATATTTTGCAAAGCGTCTGCATCCTTCTTAGTGCTTAATAGATAAAACTCACCCAAAGTATCTGTAGTGAACTCTACATAGTAACCATTCAGATAGGGATAAAATTGGATCTCCTGTGGACTGTAATATTTGTAATATGCATTGACATAGTTATCTGCTATTTCCAAATTGGTATTTAATCCTATATATCTGAGCACTTTTATATCTCCCATTCTGTTGATAGAATCCTCATTAGATACAAAATTCACATACTCATTATTTAGCAAATACAGTCTGAGTTTATAATTACCAATCATCTGATGCTGTGCTTTAATTACCCAATTTCGAGGAAAGATATTCTTATTATCAAATATCTTTTGTTTTGAAGAATCTACCTCAAAACCTATTGTTACAGCACCAAGATTCTTATAGTCATCAAAAAGTTCAGCAACTATTTTTCCATTTCTGTAAAACGGAATCCATCCACTTCCATTTGAAACCTGGGAGACATACGCAGAATCCTTATCACGAATAACATCATAATCTTTAAGCACATGTATATCATCAATACCTAAACCTTCACTAACAATATAGTTATCCGAAATCAGATGTATTCGATACATGAAATTCGTATTGTCTGCTAAAGTATTTAACGGAACTTTAATTTGTGCAACCTGCCAAGGATATACAATACCGTCCCAATAAGACTTATTCTGATATCCATTGTACCAGTTTAAACCACAATTATAACACCCTAATCTCTGCCAGTTATTTCCATCTGTTGAATACTCCATGAAGGCAGAATCAGATTGAGTTTGCATAATAGATAGGAAATCAAAAGAAATTAAAGGATCCTTATTAAAAGATGAAAAATCATAACACCCCATATACAAATAAGAATTCTCATTAAAATTATACCCTCTGTTTACTCCTGTAGTCCATACTTTAGAATCCTGAGCAGCATCATTCATAAAATATTTCTGAGGGGATGTCCAAAGCCAAGAATTATTTATACCCTCTGCAAAAAAACCTCCATCATTAGACTCAAAATCATTATAATAAGGAAAAGTGTCTATAGTTTTCATTATCAAGACGGAAAGGGTATTTACAGAGTCATTCACCTTATAATTATCTCCCTGATTTTCCGCCCATACTTTAATAGCATATTTCCCGGGAGCAGCATAATTAAATAATGAATCAAAAGAATAGGTCGATGAACTCAAAGCATAAATAGTATCCGCTATAACTTGAGATACTATGGGATAATTATTTACTTGATAAAAGATAGGCAACCCAACAACTGATTGGGCTGAATTATTTCTTACCGTTAGCGTAATTCGCTGAGGAGAAAAAGAGTTACTACAATGTACTTTCTTAACAAATGCATTTGATACCGAAACATCTCTGCCACCGACATACAGTGCAAAATCATCAAAAGAATACCCGCCATCATTATATGGAGATGTAGAAGATTTTGAGCCTGTTTGAACGATCCTAAACTGTGTACTAGAAGAAAAGTCCTGCCCATTCTCCACTTTTAACTTTTGATATAAATTTTGTTCTGAAACTAATTTATAGAAACCAGCAGCCCCTCTGCTGGAGTAAAGATTATATAAAAATACCCAAGGACTATTATCATCACCTCTGATAAAAAGCGAATCATTTCCATCCTGCTCACCTCTGTTTAGATAATTAAAATCTAAAAACACAACTGAATCCTTATATGCAGAAAGATTAAATGTAAAGAATAACTCATTTCGGGTAGAAGTGCCTGAAAAATTATCTAAAGCAATACACCTGTTTCCGGAAAGAGCGAATGTATTTCCCTCATTACTTCTTAAACGAGCACCTTGTTGTGGATTATAGTCCGCATACTCCAGCCCATTTAATCCAAAAACCGGTAAAGAATAGTTACCATTCAAAGTTTCATAAGAATCTTTAAATGGTAAAAGAAGTGGACTATTCGGCAATTGACGTATGGTAGCAATCAATGTATCATTCAAAATATTTTCATCTGCTGGAAGACTTGTCCAAGCTTTAAGTATATAATTACCCACTGCACTTAAGTCTTCATCTACCTGAAAACTCACTATAGAAGTGTCATTGGTAGTAACCAAATCTGTGGAAAGAAGATTTCTGACAGGCCCGTTATTAATGGTATAATAAACCGGTATTGAATTCTGTGAAGCCGTGCCATAGTTTTTTACAATAAGAGAAATTTTTTGAGTAGCTGTTAATGCAGAAGATGTAAAAACTCTTCCTCCCAAAGGCCGGTTTATAACATACACCCCCACATCATTTACCGTAGAACAAGCCTTCGATGTTGGCGTAAAGGAATTTGCATAACTGTGATTACTTTCTACTCCATTTACTATTGTAGAAATAGCATAGGAATATGCCTTACCATTTGTAAGATTACTTATAGTATAAGTAAGTAGATTTGTCTGTCCGATATATGTCCAAACAGAATCTACAAACAAATATATTTTATATCCTGAGGCACTATTAACTGCAGACCAATTAATTTTAACTGTCCTGTCACAAGCAGCATGACTTATTTGCGCATAGTTTAATTGAGGTGCCACCGTAAATGGCTTAGCAGAAACAGCAGAACTGTTGCCGTATGAAATTTTCACTAAACACTTATTACTCGCTACAACAGGAACTGACCATGTATATATTTCCGTAGAAATTGGTTGGTTATTGATAATAGTCTGCCATGACTGGCCACTATCTGATGAAAATTCTATTTTTGCCAGCGTATCGATTCCATTGGCATACCATCTGATAGCACTTGAACTAGCGGCATCAATAATTTCACCTCCATTGGGATGGGTTAATTCTACTTTTCTATCTAGTGAAATAAAAGCAACCGCAAAATGTTGTGGACCAAAAGGTATAGCACTTCCTTTTACAACTATTGTATAATTGCCGGCAATTGGATTATCTAAAGTAAGCTGTTCAATATTATTGATATTATCCACTCCCCTTACAGCTATATTTTTATATGCATTAGGGTTCAACTTCCAAGGCAATACAGTATCTCCTGTGGGCGTTACAAGCTTTAGATCTAAATTATTGACCAGAGATGTAGTGGCAGCTGGACTTCCTTCTTTATCTATCCATGAAAGTGTAACTTTAAACTTAGCGGTATTAGAAGGAATAGTTACCGCATGAATATCCAAGGCTCCTTGAGATACATCGCCCTCATAAAATAAATTATTCACTAAACTAGATACAGCGGACTTTGCATCCGGTATTCCAAAACCATAAGTATAATCCGGACCAGTCCTACCTAAATCCCTCGCAGTATTACAAAGTATAGATTTAATAAGTGCGCCATTAGGCAAAGTGCTAAATTGCTGTTTGTATTTTTCATACAACAATGCCGCCAAACCCGACACCATAGGTGCAGAAAATGAAGATCCATAAGCAGTGATGAATCCATTATTGGGCGATGTAGTAGTAACACCCCATCCTTTGGCTACCAATTCAGGTTTTAATCGACCATCAGAGGTCGGCCCTCTTCCACTATTAGTGGCTATAGTTTTATTACCAAACAACCATCCCACAGTGATGGCATTTTTACATCCCTGAAATCCAATATCGACAGACCTGAATGTATCGGTTATAGAAGCACAAGCAACAGCACCGGAATTACCTACCGCAACTACGGGCAATAAACTGGGATAGTCATACACTAATTTATCTAAATCAGCGACCTCTGGAATATAGGATCCGGATGAGTTACAGTTAGTAGCAGCGAAATTATAGGAGTGATTGGATATATCAATATCATAAGCTGTTTTACCAGTTTGTATCTCTCCAATTAAGTCATCCAGTAAATCCCAATAATACATGGTGCACCTTGGTGCCATCCCTTTTGAATTAGGAGAAATATTACCAGCTCCACCCAAGCAACCAGCTACATAGGTAGCATGAGTTAGTACGGCAGAATAACTATACAACTTATCAATTACAAAATTCTTATTTACCGGTAAATCGATATGCGTTCCATAGGCACCTTCATCCCAAACCCCAACATTAATTCCCTCACCTTTTAGTTGATACCCATAAGGATTTGTCTCCTGGATTTGATTGACACCCATCATCAAAGAAGATTCATAACAGAGTGGATTCTTCTTTTCGTAGAATTTAGAAATATAAAAGATAAATGGATAAGATGCTAACCTGGACAACTGCCCGGCATTTAATAAGGTGTTAAAATGATAATTCTTTTTGTCGTTAGATATTAATTGAATACCCTCCTTTCTGCAAATTACTGCTATTGATTCCTGATTAACAGCAGCTCCATAAACTACCGTAACAGGAACAGCGGATGTAAGTCCATCTAATGAAGCATCAATTTTAGCATTCGGAGCTAAATAAGCAAGCCTTTCATATTTTATAGTTTTTAAAGCGGCTAAAACATCCTCCGATTTAACAGCTACCAGAAACTGACCATCTCCCAAATAGGCTTGCACCTTAAAACCGGACCCATCAAATGAAGCTAAATCCCCTTGTACTGACTTTATCACTAGATAGTCTAGTCCATCAAATCTGAAATAAGCAGCATTCTTATTCCCTTTAGAAAGATCAAGATCTGAATTAACTAAATCCACTGTCTTTATCCCATTTCCTGAGAAAGATAAAAGTGTGCTAGTCAACAAAACTAAGAAAGAATAAAAATGCCTTACCATAAAGGGTCAGATTTAGTATAAATATAGGATTTTAGTAGAAAAAATTCATCATTTCATTTCCACAATCGTTATGCCATCACCTCCAAATTGGTCACTTTCATAATGGAAGGATTTAACATGCGGATATCCCTTAAGATAAAACTGCACTGCCTGCCTAAGAGCGCCCGTGCCACGGCCATGAATAATCTTCAATTGATGTATGCCATACATCACCGCCCTGTCCATAAAATTATCTAAAGCAATAAGCGCTTCATCCTTCATTAAACCCCTTATATCTAAATTATAGTCGAATTGACTTTTCTCTATAATTATTTTAGAGGCAAACGATTTAACGGGAGATAAATCTACTTTTGGTGCCGATGCAATATGAACTAGATGCTGGATATTAACCTTCGTTTGTATATTGCCAAAAGCAATGACAGCCATTTTATTTTTCAGCTCTGCAACTACACCTACCTCGCTGCCCTCATCTAATCTAACTCTTGAACCAACAGTAATTTCGGATAGCCCGGATGGGACAACGACTTGCGACTGATCATCCAACTTCTGCTCTATTTCATTTCTATTTTTATCTATATAATGACGGGTCTTCAAAAACTTATCTTTATCTGCCTTCTCTTCTTTCCATGCGCGCATCTCATTTTCCAGATTTCTGCTTTCTTCATTAAATCGTTCCAATAGCCTTGACTCAAACTGCTTAAGCAGACGTTTCTTTTCTTTTTCTAATTCCTTATTCAGTTGCTCGTAGCTTTTTGTTAGCCCGTCTAATTGAGCCTCCTTTACTTGAACATTCTTTCTTAGCCCTTTTATATATTGACGCTCCACCTGAATATCACCTAACACATCATCTAAAACTTTTTTATCCCCTACCATCAATTCTGCTTTTTTTACAATTGACTCCTGTAGGCCACTTTTTAGGGCGATCTCAAATGTAAAGGAACTACCAGGCTGTCCTACCTGAAGTTGAAATAAAGGTTTTAAATTTTTTATATCGAATGCCATTGCTCCACTCTGCATGTTGGATGTTTCTGTAGCATATATCTTCAGATTATTAAAATGTGTAGTCACAACACCCAATACACTCTTCTGATGCAAACACTCCAAAACAGCTTCCGCCATTGGACCTCCTAATGCAGGATCAGTTCCCATGCCCATCTCATCGATTAATACCAAGGTGCTTGAATTAGCTTTAGAAGTAAAGTACTGCATGTTTGACAAATGAGAACTGTATGTACTTAAGTCGTTTTCGATAGACTGCTCATCGCCAATATCTACAAATAGATTGTCAAACAAAGACATTTCTGAATTTTCCTTTGCTGGAATTAGCATACCAAATTGCAACATCAACTGCAATAGACCTACCGACTTTAAAACAATTGATTTACCTCCTGCATTTGGACCTGAAATAACCAATATCCTATTCTTCTCATCCAATAGAATAGAATTTTCGACAATTGGCTTTTTTGCTTTCTGGTGATGATGATAAAGAACCGGGTGAATAAAATCACGCAGATATAGCTTTCTGTCTTTGGATAATAAAGGCATATTACAATTGTAGTTAACCGCAAAATATGCTTTAGATCTAATAACATCCAGCTCCGCCATTAAAACCTGAAAAGATTCAATATTCTCCTTGTGAGGCCTTATTTTATTTGTAAGGTCAATTAATATTTTTTGGATCTCCCTCCGTTCATCCAGGTATAGCTCTGTGAGTTTATTATTTAAAAAAACAGTCTGCTCCGGTTCTATATAAGTAATATTTCCATTTTCACTTTCATCAACGATCAGTCCCTTAATTGTTCTTTTAAACTCAGACCGTACTGACAATACACGTCTTCCATCACGGATGGTTTCTTCAGTTTCAGCCAGTATATTATTCTGCTTGTATTCTTGGATTACTCTTCTGAACACAGCATTAATTTCCTGTATTTGTTCTCTGATTTGCTTTCTGATTTTAGACAATTCAGGCGTTGCATGCTCTTTTATCTGTTCTTTATCAATATCAAGTACTGCAGCTATTTGCTCAACAATAGCAAATTCAAAATTGTAACGACCTATCATATTTGTAAGATAGGGATACAAAGCTTGTCTCGATTTATTTGAAAAATAACGAGCAACTTCTAAAACTGAACTCAAAGTATGAAAAAGTGACAATAATTCTCTGGTATCCAGATAGTAATTCTCTATATGAAGTTTACTGAGAAAAGGCATTTCATCAAATCCATATTGAGGCAGCTGCTTATCATTTACAATAATCTCCTTAAACTCTTTTACATAACTCAGCTGACGCTGAAGCTCCTCTCTATCTGAAATAAAAGTATGACGGAAAAGCAACTGTCTTCCTAAAGATCCAACACAGAGATGCTCCAACTCTTTTAAAATAAAAGGGAAATCTAATTTATCGGGAACATTCTTAGGAAAGATATTCATAATCTAAAATATCAGGATTTCAATTGATACATGTTCAGTATAGAATCTGAAAATAATTTATAAATCTTATGTAAAGACTCCTCTTCTTCGCTTAAAGTCTTTAAATGATTTTCAATAATTGTATAATCACCCCTTCTGGCCGGACCGGTTTGCGCATCTATAGGAGCAAATTGTTCTATTTTATGAATAGTTTCCTGAATCAATGGCAATAACAATTGATAATCTAACTGATGTTTATTACAATAATCCTGGGCTAACGCAAACAAATGATTAGAAAAATTATTAACCAATACGGCAGCAATATGTAAGTGCTTCAACTGATCTTCAGAATAAACATAAACCTTTGAACTTATAGTTTCTGCCAATACTATTAAGTCATTTCTAAGGAGAGTATTTTGTGTCGTTATTAAAAAAGGGACTTTAGAGATATCCATCTCTTTTGATTTAGAAAATGACTGTAGCGGATAAAAAATGCCTGCATTTAATGCTCCTTCAAACACATCTAACCCTATTGAACCGGAAGTATGTACCATCTTTACTAATGGATTCTTACGAATTACATACTCAGAAAGATCTTTTATAACCTCATCTTTTACAGCAAATACAATTAAATCAACATTTGTATCTAAGCGCTCAATATCACAAATATATTCGGCTGATATCTTACTGGAAAGTTGTTCTGCATTTGAACAACTCATGCTATATACTTGATGTATCTGTATCCCTGCTTTGTAAAATGCCTGTGCTAAATGTGTAGCCACATTACCACTACCTATAAATGATATCTTTTGAATGGAAGAAGTCAACGCAGATTATCTTTTTTACGCTTGAAAATACTTATCAGAATACCAAAAATCATAACAAAACAACCCAACCATAAAACATTTATAAAGGGAAAACGAATCGCCTTCATAATAATGAACTTGTTAAGTCGTTGTTCTACAAGAATCTGAAGTTTATTTTCTTCTGGTAAAATCTTTATCACAGAAAAGCTTACTTTATTCTTTTCAGCTTTAGCTGGTATACTGGTGGCTACAACTTCCCGAACAAAATAAACCGGTTCTATATAATAAGTAGTATCCAGAGCTATAAACTTTAACCTTGCACCTATAGCGATATCTCTAGGTTTCTTCTGAAATCCAGGTATAGGTGCATCAGGATCTATACTCTCCAGAACTACTATACAACGTGAAGCAGAAATAGTATCTCCAACGCTAATCGTATAAGTATCTTGTACAATAGAATCTGCTTCCGTTCCATCCTCTTTCAATGGAGCAGACGTTATGTGCGTATACAAGTCACTGAATAATGTTTTACGAGTTGAAGGAACTGGGTTGTTTCCCATCTTACTATTCAACAATATATTTGGATGAAGTGTAAAGGAATTTGACACATTACCTTTCTTATCCAACTCATCATAACGAACATTAAAGTAAATATTTCTAATAGTAAAGGAATCACCCAAATAAGTAACCCGATATTTACCCATATTGGCAGGTTCATTCTGATAGAGCAATACATTCTCTGCGCTCTCTTTAGATGTAAAACCTTTTCCGTAATCAATTCCATACTGATTAACAGACAGGACTTCCTGTCTACCCTGAGAAATCAGAATCCCTATCAGCAAAATTGCAAAACCCACATGGGAAATCGAACCCCCTGATTTCAGTAATTTTCCTTTTAAAGCACTAAATACATATTGTAAATTAGAAAATACTGAAAAGAAGCTAAAGACAATAAGCAGAATATAATCCACTCTGTAAAACTTAAAATATACTACTGCTATTCCTCCAAAAATCACTGCTGCTACAAAAGAGAATAATAACTGCCGTAGCACTTTTGCTATTGAAGAATTTTTATAGCTAAAAAACTGAGTAATTGCTGACCCCAAAGCAACCAGCAAGGCCATCCAAACCTGAACATTATTGTAATGGCTTTTAATATCTGATGGCGGAGCTAATTTAGATTGGAAAATTTTATTAATAACAGGAAAGGATGTAAGAACAATAATATGTATAGCTGAAAATACAAAAATTAAAGAGCCGATAAATAACCAAAATTCACGAGAGGAAAGCTGTTCCTCCTCCCGCTTTGCAGGGATTTCTTTTCTGAACGTTCTATCGGCAAACAAATAAATAGAAGGAATTAAAAAGACCAAAACGGTAACTATTAACTGTCCGCTCATTCCCATATCTGTAAAAGAGTGCACAGAAGCATCTCCCAAGATGCCACTCTTCGTTAAGAAGGAGGAATATAATACCAATAAAAATGCTCCGATAAAGAAAATATAGGTAGCATGTAAAGAATAACCAGTGTGCTTATAAGCTAATAGCGTATGAATACCTGCTGCCAATACTAACCATGGCACCAAGGAAGCATTTTCTACCGGATCCCATGCCCAAAAACCTCCAAAACTCAATGCCTCATAAGCCCACGCACCTCCCATCAATACGCCCGTTCCCAAAACCATAAGCGCAAAAAGACTCCATGGAAGAACTGGCTTCACCCACTCTGTAAATTTTCTTTGCCAAAGAGAAGCAATCGCAAAAGCAGCTGGTATAGTACATGCTGCGAATCCAAGAAATAAGGTAGGTGGATGTATTACCATCCAATAATTCTGTAAGGATGGATTCAATCCGGTACCATCTTCCGCAACCCAATCAGGATTCATCCTGTATATCGGGATATTCATCACATCCTTCATCAGGGCAAATGGATTTGAACCAAGTCTGTAGTCAAGAATATAAACTCCTAACAACATTGATCCCAATAAAACCTGAGCAAGAGCAACAATACTTAAGACTGGTCCTTCCCATTCTTTAGCTTTAAAAATTAAAATACAACCCAAAACTGCATGCCAAAACATCCACAGTAATGTACTCCCCTCCTGACCACTCCACATGGCCGAGAACTGATAGTAAATTGGTAAAGATTTAGAAGTATGTTCCCAAACATATTTATATTCAAAATAGTGACCGTGAATAATAGTAAGCAGACAAATCAGGATTCCCAATACAGCAACAGCATGCAGGATAAATAATTTTCTTCCAAAACTTATCCAGGAATTAGAAACATCAATAGTATGCTGTAATCTCGTTGCTAAAAAAAAAGAAATAGCCGCAGCTAAAGAAGTAACAAAAGAAAGAATAATTAAAAAGTGACCAAGCTTACCAAACAAGACATGCTGACCTAATGAGTGAATATCCATTAATTATTAAAGTTTATTTATACCGTTCTGCCACTATTAGCTTGTTGCTCTCTGTTCTTATATTTGGACGGACATTTAAGTAATATATCTGTAGCCTCAAAAACATCATCGTTCATCTTACCTGTAATTACTATTTTCTCCGATTTCTCAATATCTCTTGGTTTAGCTTTAAAAACAATAACTTTCTTTTCAATATTCCTGCTATCCAAAACATACATAAAAAACTTATTAGGATCAGCTGTTGGATTATAGTCTATTCCCTTTTCTTTGTTTAAGACACCAACAACGGTAAATTCTTTACCTTCTTTAGCATATGCAGATTCAAAATCTTCATACCTGCTAAATCCCTTACCTAACATTACAGTCAGGCTAGCAACTAATACTGCAACAAAAACCAAGGCAATTATATGTGTGCGCTTCATCTTAAATGATTTGTTAGCCCAAAAGTACTATAGATAAACTAAAAAATAGAAGGATAAAGATTAATAAATATTAATCTCCTAGAGCCAATTTGAAAAAGAAATAAGACTATGACAATCTTGAACTTATGAGCTTAACAAATTCAGAGCGGGTAGCTTGTTTTTCAAACTCTCCGGTAAATGCTGATGTTGTAGTTGTAGAATTCTGTTTCTGAACCCCTCTCATCATCATACACATATGCTTAGCTTCTATTACAACAGCTACCCCTAATGGGTTTAAAGCATCTTGAATACAATCCCTAATCTGTATAGTGAGTCTCTCCTGAACCTGTAATCTGCGCGCAAATGCATCTACCACCCGCGCAATTTTACTTAAACCCGTAATCTTACCATCTGGAATATAAGCGACATGTGCTTTCCCAAAGAAAGGTAGCATATGGTGCTCACACATAGAATATAATTCAATATCCTTAACTATAACCATCTCTTTATGATCTTCATTAAAAATAGCAGATTTTATAATTTCAATCGGATCTATAGAATAACCAGAGGTGATGTATTGCATCGCCTTCGCAACTCTTTGTGGAGTCTTTATCAAACCCTCACGAGTAGCATCTTGCCCTAAGAGATTAAGAATTTCTCTATAATGATTTTCCAGGTCTGCATTCGTCTCCATGACCTTTCCATTGTTGTTTAACATGTCGTCCATTTTTTAAAGGTATAAAAAAATAAAAACATCTAAAAGTGATTTTTGTTCTGAAAACCCTTTTTAATAACAGATAAGCAAACCTATAAAAGCAATGACCCCACACCAAATAAATAGTGCAGGGCCATTTACCAACTAAACCCTTAATTTTTCTTGTTCAAAAGCAATATTTCATTGGCGACAACCTCTGTAATATATTTTTTACTCCCCTCCTTGTCGTCGTACTGCCGGTAAACTATTTTACCCAACAAAGCAACCTCCACGCCTTTATCCAGATAGGATTCTGCTAACTGAGCAGTCTTACCCCAAGCTACTACATTGTGCCATTGCGTTTGCTGCTGACGTTCGCCTTTCGCATCATAATAATAGTCTGATGTTGCGATACTGAAGATGGCCATCTTTTTGTCCTCTCCAAAAATTTTGATTTCCGGTTTTTTTCCTAAGTTGCCGATCAACTGAACCTGATTTCTAATGGTTGACATAATTTTAATTTAAGTGGTAAACAATTATTTTAATCTTCAGGACTAAAATTATAATTCACTTTATCCCGAGTTTCACCATTGAGAGACAACAATAGACAGGATTCCATAACAGAACCAAAAAATCTTTAAATAAATAGAAAAACTAGAGTATTACTTTCAATGTGTTTTTGTATAAAGACATTTCATGCACATTAAAATGATCGGCACCAGGAACAGAAAAAAAATATTCCGGAGAATTTAAAAATGGAATTAATTTACAGGCCAGTTCAATCGGTATCAGTCTATCATTAATTCCATGAAAAATATAGGTATCACATTTCACTAAAGGCAGATAAGTGAAATTTTCTAACTTAAATTTCAGTCTCTTAAAAGACAACAGTTTTAATTTATGATTAAATAAATCCGGCATACTAAAATAAGGAGAGACAAGAATAAGTTTATCAGGATGAACCTTTGTTGCCAAATTACTTGCCAATGCGGTACCTAAAGATCTGCCATATAAAACAACAGATTTTGGATAACCAATTTTCTCTAATGTTTTTTGATACGAAAGTTCCACTACTATATGCAGTAATCTTTCTGTAAGATTACCCTTGCTCTTACCATACTTCGGGTAATCTATCATCACAACATCATATCCTAATTCTATGAAAAAATCTGCCTTAGGGAGATGATATTGTATATGATTTACAGTTCCATGCAAAAAGAAAACAAGCCCCTTGGAGTGAAGGGCTTTAATATGAACTGCATTAATCAAAAATTTATTTCCTTCAACTTCGAAGTCAAAAAAATATTCAACCAAAGGGTATTTCCCTTGAAAGATATGCTCTTCAGGTAAACGTTTAGGACGAAAAATAATGGATCGCTGCAATAACATTTCTATGGAAATAAAAAAAGACCCAAACACTTCCGGGTCTTAATGTATTAAGAAGAAAACTACTTATTTAAGTACATCTTCTAAACTTTGTAAAAAATCCTGATCATTCACACTGGTTCGAGGACTAAGTGAAACAGCAACATTACCATTTTTATCTATAATAAATTTTTGATAGTTCCATTTTATGGGAGCATCTAAAACACCATTCTCAGATTTATTGGTAAGGTATTTGTATAAAGGATCTATATCATTTCCTTTAACTGAAATCTTGGAAAACATAGGAAAAGTAACTCCATAATTTTTCGTACAAAAAGATTTTATCTCAGTATTAGAAAGTGGCTCCTGACCTAAAAAATTATTAGCAGGAAATCCTAAAACCACTACCCCTTTATCTTTGTATTTTTTATAGAAATTTTCTATCTCTTCAAACTGACCTACTAAACCACATTGACTAGCCGTATTAACAATAACCAGTACCTTTCCCTTATATTTTGAAAGCGGAATACTGTTTCCGTCTATGTCCTTCATGGTAAAATCATAAACTGTTTTTCCAGAGCCTGTTACCTCAGTATTGTTAGACTTAGCGTTACATCCTATTGTAAACAGAGAGAAGGTTAAAGACAACAAAAGGAAACTAATAGATTTGTTTTTCATAATATTTTTTATTGTAACAATGAAACTTAAGATATAGTTCAAAGATAAACTAAAAATTCAGCCCACCTTCGGACATTTAACGACAATAATCGTTCCTAAACTCAAAAAAACAAAAAAACGCTTGTAATCAATCTATTATCTATAAGATTAATGTTATTTGTGTGTATTTTTCAAGTAGTTTTTTACAGATTATAGTAACTTGCAATTAATATGAAATATATTAGTAGTGATAAAGAATTTATGGAAATTAAAAATCCTCAGGATAAGAAATATCATATACTCATTGCTGATAAAGACAAATCGAGTATAGAACATACTATTAAGTGCTTCAAAACGGAATTGTATCGATTCACTGAAGTCACCAAAACCAAAGATCTAGTGGCTACCATAAAAAAAGAAAAGCCCGACCTTGTTATCCTCGAAGTAGACTTAAATGATGGGGATGGCATAGAAGTATGTTGGGATCTTAGAGCAGACAACAGTCTATTAAAACTACCGATTGTATTCCTCTCTAACCGTTCAGATGATTTCATTCAGATTACTGCATTTGAAGCAGGCGCTGATGAATTTATTGCTAAAACATCCAAATCCAGACTCTTTTCACACCGTATAAAAGCACTTCTTCGCAGATGTTATGAAAAAACAGAAGAAACCAAGGAAATTAAGAAGTTTGGCAATATTGAGATTGATGAAGAGCAATTTATGATATTCAAAAAGGGAGAACCGCTTAAGTTATCCAAAAAGGAGTTTCAGTTGGTGGTGCTATTGTGTTCCAGACCGGGAAAAGTTTTCAAACGCAACTTCATACTTTTGAAAGTATGGGGAGATGATATTATTGTAGGGGATCGCAATATTGACACTCATATCAAAAAACTGAGAAAAAAACTCGGCAAACAACATATTGAGACCGTAAGAGGTATCGGCTATAAATTTATCCCATAAGCTAAACGCTACCTTTCTTCATTAAATTGTCAATTGTTGGCAAGCAAGTCCTAATTGTAATTTCATTTTTCTAAATTTGTAGTATATAAATACTATGAGTGTAAAAATTACATTTCCGGACGGAGCGATAAAAGAATTTCAATCAGGAATTACTGCATTGGAAATTGCGGGTCAATTAAGCAATAGCCTGCCTAAAAAAGTACTGGCGGCTGAAATAAACGGCGAAATTCAGGATGCAACCAGACCAATTACTGGTGACGCTACTTTAAAACTTCTGACCTGGAATGATAATGGAGGGAAATCTACATTCTGGCATTCTTCCGCCCACTTGATGGCTGAGGCTATTGAATCATTATATAAGGGTATCAAATTTGGTATAGGTCCCCCTATAGAAAATGGATTCTACTATGATATAGACACTGGACATAATACACTCACAATAAATGATTTAGAGAAGATTGAGAAAAAAATGCTTGAACTTGCTAATCAGAAAAGTGAATTCAAGCGTAAAGCGATTTCCAAAGGGGATGCCATAGCCTATTTTACTGAAAAGGGCGATGAATATAAGCTCGAATTATTAGAAGGATTGGAAGATGGACATATTACCTTTTATGAACAGGGCGGTTTTACCGATTTGTGCAGGGGGCCACATATTCCAAATACCGGACATATCAAAGCTATTAAGCTGATGAAACTAGCCGGTGCTTATTGGAGAGGAGATGAAAAACGGAAACAACTTACCCGTATTTATGGAGTTACCTTCCCTAATCAACAGGAATTGGATGACTATTTAAAGATGCTGGAGGAAGCAGAGAAACGAGACCATAGAAAGCTAGGACAGCAATTAGAGATATACACCTTTGACGAGGAAGTTGGACCTGGTCTGCCCTTGTGGCTACCCAATGGAGGCTTTCTAATTGAGAAAATTGAGGAACTAGCCAAACAGACAGAAGATGAAGTAGGTTATTCCAGAGTTCGAACCCCTCATATTGCAAAAGAGGCCTTATACATCAGAAGCGGACATCTGCCCTACTACAAGGAAAGCATGTTTCCACCAATGGAACTGGATAATGTAAAGTATTACCTGAAGGCAATGAACTGTCCGCATCACCATAAGATATTTGGCGCAATGCCAAAATCTTATAAAGATTTACCTATCCGACTCGCAGAATATGGCACTTGTTATCGCTATGAAGATTCAGGTAGCTTGTTTGGGTTGATGCGCGTTCGCTCCCTACAAATGAATGATGCGCATATTTACTGTACAAAAGAACAGTTTGAATCAGAATTCAGAGCAGTAAATGCCATGTACCTGAAATACTTCAAAATATTCGGGATTGAGAAATACAAAATGCGCTTGAGTAAGCACGATCCATCTAAATTAGGTCAGAAATATATTAATGAACCGGAATTATGGATAGAAACGGAAGAGATGGTCAGAAATGTTCTAATCAATTCCGGTATTCCGTTTGAAGAAGTACAGGATGAAGCTGCGTTTTATGGCCCAAAAATCGACATTCAAATCTATTCTGCAATTGGCAGAGAGTTTACGCTTGCTACTAATCAAGTTGATTTTGCTCAAGGCAAACGTTTCAACTTAAAATATATCAATAAGGACAATCAGGAAGAATTTCCAATTATCATTCACCGCGCCCCTTTAAGTACACATGAAAGATTTATTGGGTTCTTATTAGAACACTATGCAGGAAATTTCCCGCTTTGGCTCGCTCCAAAACAAATTGCCATATTACCTATAAGCGATAAGTTCATGACCTACGCAGAAGGTGTAGCATCTAAGCTTAAAGAGAAAGGATTCCGGGTGAAGATGGATGAACGAGCAGAGAAGATTGGAAAAAAGATAAGAGATGCAGAAGTAATGAAAATCCCATATATGACTGTAATTGGCGAAAAAGAAGAGCTAAACGGACAGATTTCTGTAAGAAAACATGGAAAAGGCGATATCGGCTCTTTTAGTATTGAAGACTTTGCCGTATTATTGCAGGAAGAAAACAAAAGATAAACGCTAACTTTAAGCTTAATCATTTAGAAATAACATTTAACTTATCAATTTGATACCTAAGAGAAGACCTTTTATACCTAAAAAGAAAGAAACGGAGCACCGCCTCAACAGAGATATACGCGTACCACAGGTGCGGTTAGTTGGTGAAAACATAGAAGTAGGTATTTATCCCACTGATGAAGCGCTGCGTATGGCAATAGAGCAGGAAGTAGACCTGGTAGAAATCTCCCCCAAGGCAGATCCTCCTGTTTGCAGACTGGTAGACTATAATAAATTCCTTTATGACAAGAAAAAGAAGGAAAAAGAAATAAAGGCCAAACAAAAGAAAACGGAAGTAAAGGAAATACGCTTTACACCAAATACTGATGACCACGACTTAGACTTTAAGAAGAAACATGCACAGAAATTCTTGCAAGATGGCTCAAAAGTTAAGATTTACGTTCAATTTAAAGGAAGAGCTATTCAGTTTAAAGAACGTGGTGAGTTAGTATTATTACAGTTTGCACAGGCTTTAGAGGAATTCGGACAATTGGAGGCAATGCCCAACTTAGAAGGTAAAAAGATGATTGCCTATATCGCACCTAAGAAGAAATAGTTCTTTTTGCATTTTATGGTGTTTTTCAGCTTGAATTTATACCTCGAATAGTAGACTTTTATAAAAAATATGCTATCTTCGCACCCTATTTTAGCCTAAAGCAAGGCTAAATACAGATTTTAAGATACTTAAATAGATTTTATGCCAAAGATGAAAACCAATTCAAGTGCGAAGAAGCGCTTCAAAGTAACCGGAAGCGGCAAGATAAAGAGAGCGATGGCGTACAAACGTCACATCTTAACTAAGAAGACGACTAAGCAAAAGAGAAACCTTACAGGTACCACTATCGTTAAGAAATGTGATGAAGGTAATATTAAGAGCTTATTGTGCTTAAGCTAGTCAGCACCAGAAAAGAAAAATAACTATAAACATCAACTTAAAAATTATAAGCCATGCCACGTTCGGTCAATTCAGTAGCAGCAAAAGATAGAAAGAAGAAAGTATATAAACTTGCCAAAGGATATTACGGAAGAAGAAAAAATGTCTGGACCGTAACTAAGAATGCTGTAGAAAAAGGTTTGGCTTATGCTTTCGTAGGAAGAAAACTAAAGAAGAGAGATTACAGAAGCATGTGGATCGTTCGTATTAATGCTGCTGTTCGTCCATTTGGATTATCTTATTCTGTATTTATCAAGAAATTGGCTGATGCTAAAATTGATATCAATAGAAAAGTATTGGCTGATATAGCTATGAATGACCCAAAAGCATTCGAGGCTATCGTAAATCAAGTATTAGGAAAGTAGTCTTTACTTTATCGCCTTAATAAAATCACTTACTAAATAAGCTATCAGCTTACCTGTCGTGCTGGAGGATATTCCGTTGTCCAACTGTGCAGCGCCTTCACATATGTGTAGATAAGCAACCTTACCTCTTTTTGCCGCCAAATGGATAAATCTTCTTGCATCTATTGTTTGCAAGCCTGTAGGACTAAGCGCGCTGCTCAAGACTTGTTCAATTACATCTAAATCTACCTCTATACCCGTATAGGTATCCTTAGTAAAAGTCAATAACTGCTCTATAGCCTCTTCATATCCAGTAATTTTTCGAATAAAAATATCTTCAAAAAATATAGCTTTTAACTGTTTATTTTGAGAAATCTTCTTATCCATCTCAGCGGTAATATAACTTTCATGCAGACCTAACATTCCATACTTCTTGAGAAAACCATCCTCCATAGCGTAAGAAAAAGCATTGCCTGAATGCCTACCTTCCAGCGCACGCAAATCTGCATGCGCATCAAGGTTCAATACATTTATAGATTTAGCTTTTACTTTGCCCAGACTGTGCAAACCAAGGGCTGCACCTTTTATATTACCATATGCGTTATTATGGCCTCCCCCAATAATAATTGGAACTTTACCACACGCAACAATTTCCTGGACAATAGCTGTAACCTCTTTATCTATTTCGCTCACTAAATCTCTGACATATTCTATTGATTTATTCTGTGCCTTGAGGTGCAGAGAAGAAAAATCAAAATAACCTAAGAGCATTATACTTTTCCCATCCAAAAAACGATTTTGCTGAATATTGAAAAAAGCATTAAGAAAAGAAGGCCAGGCGGTATGCGCACCTCCTACCCCATAATTAGCCTTAACACCTATATCTTCTGGAATACCTACTAAAACAAACTTAGATGAAGAACTCTTTAACTCTTGTTTCCATTTTTTAACATTAGAAACAGCCTGTATGGTCTGCCCTAATTTATTTTCACCTTGTCTTGTTTTAGTGAAGGCTAGAAAGTTTTCCTTTTGATAAAAAATGAAATTTTGCATGGAGTAAAGATATTAAATAGCACAAAAAAGAAGCAAGAAAATAACAACTGAAAATATAGCAGCTAATCAGCTTGTAAAACATCCTCCTTTCGAAATACCCAATACTTCTGAAGTACAAAGTTGAATCCAATCGAAACAAAAAGATCAACTAGCAAACGTGTTATTCTATAATCCATAGAAAAGGCCTCTGTAACATAGTATGTGCCGTAAGACTTAAGTAAAATACTCCCTAAGACAACCAGGTAAAACTTAGTAAGTTGAGCTGAGAGCCCCCGCTCATTGGAATTATATGTCCAATAGCGATTAATAGTAAAGTTAACCAAGGCTCCTAGAAGACCACTTATTACAATTGATCGGGCATAATAGATGGCAAGTAACTCAGTACAAGCAATCATAACTGCATAATCAAAGACTCCCCCAATAAATGCAGAAATCTGTGCCTTAACCAATGTATTAAATTCTAGATTAAATTTCATTACAGACTTGCCTCCTTCTGTTTTCGTTCGCTTATATCGCGTTCATCACCAAGTTTTATCAACTTAACCGTATCAATAGTATTTGTTAATATGAGTATTATGTTCACCACTATAGAAAACAGCTCCATAGAACCACTCCATAGATATTCAGATAGGATAACTAAACAAATAATTACTCTTACCTCTGTTGGGCCCAATAGTCCGGAATCTATAGAATATACATTGGTAATCTTATACCTAATCTGAGCCACGAGCATAGCCCAAGCATACGCACAACAAAAGGTAAATACATAAATTCTAAAGTCTCCCTGAACATAAAAATAGTAGCCAATACCTATAGTCACCAATGACATCCAATCCATCATACAATCCAAGGCAAAACCATACCATTTTCTTGGAGTTTCTCTAAAGTATGCAATGCGTCCATCCATAGAATCTCCGAACCAGTTCACTGCAAATCCAAAAATTGATAAAAAAAGAAATCCTTTTAATTCAGGTGTACGAGCTATTAGGAATCCTAATAAAACCATGAAAGAACCCAATATACCAGTTGCTGTAAGCATATCCGGAGTTATGAAACGAGGTAAAATTCTACATAAAAAAACAAGAACGGGTTGTTCTAAATTTCTTAGTATGTTAGTTCGTTTCCTATCTGTAAAAACCTTCTTTTCTTCTGTAGTGATATTTTCCATAGGCAACGCAAAATTAGTTTATTATGCACTAAGTACATCCGAAAAACACAATTTGTACAAATAATAATATTAGAATATGTCCAAAATATTATATTAAAATATTGAATCACAATATTTTAAGTATATAATAATTAAAATATTAATTATTAAACACTTAAAATAGAATAAACATTACGTTAAAGAATATATAAATGAATAAAATAATTGTTACTTTATAACACTTTATTTAAAATATAAAATATTGATTTTGTTTAATTTATAATTATACAAAAATAATTATTATGCTTTATTAAGTTATAAAATCCGTTTAACTGAAATTGAATTGTCTAAATACCTCCCTAAGTTTGAATTGCAGTTTAGTTCAAGTTTCTGCAAAAGTAGGTCCGGACCGAATTTTTTAACTTGAATTAGGTGAATGCTGAAAAACCTATAATATTAGGTATAGAATGCATTACAGCAAAAAAGCCATCATTAAAAATGACGGCTTACAAAACGGATTTGGTAACCATTGTTTTGTTGTATTGCAAATATACAAAATAAGTACAAACAGAGTAAGCTTATTAAAACTATTATGCAATGAAAGAAAAAACCGAAAGACCGGAAGACTATCTTCTGGATGAGTTCCATGTAGAGGAACTCGAGCAACGCCTGGAAATGAAACTGGATTGGGCGCCCAGTCAGCCTCAGATTATTCTGACAGATGGCAACTACAATGTTCCCATCTATCCTTAATTTCTCAATGGGCACACCGTCAATCTCGGTGTGCCCTATTTAATGTATTTACTATGAAAAAATCTATGCTAGCAGCTATTGCTTTGCTAATAACTATATACAGCTATACACTTACCATATCTGGTATTGTAATACAAACTAAAAATAACAGTAAACTCTCTGAAGTAAATATTTACGCTGTTAAAAAAAACACAGGAACTACAACAGATAAAGATGGCAGGTTTAAAATAGATGATTGCGATCCAAATGACACAATAGTCTTTAGCAGTATTGGATACGAGTCAAGAAAAATAACTACTACTCAACTCTTAGATATGAAAAATATAGAACTAATACCCTATGCTTATGAATTGAATGAAATAAAAATACTATCCATAACACCTAAAGAACTTTTAAAACAAATAATAGAAAATTACTCTAACAATTATAGTATTACTCCATTAAAAATAAACTGCATCTATAATGAGTATATTTTACATCAAAATCAAATTATTAGCGCAACACTGAGTGAAGGCGAACTCTGTAATTACTTTACACTAAAATCAATCTCAGGAAAACAAAATAAATTCATTCCAAAAAATATTATAAAATATTCAAACCATGGAAAATATAGCAACCGACAATATGTATCTTATTATACTCTTTTTAACTATAGTAATTTATATCCTTCTTTATGCACTCTACTCGAAAACATAGATCAGGTAAAAGAATACAATATATCTGAAAGCATCATTGGAAATTATAAGATTTATAAATTATACCTCGAAGGCAAACAAAAAACTATTTTATTTATTGACCAGCAATCAAAAGCTGTTATAGGTTTATTCCGCGAAAACAAATACAACGAAACGCCTACGCTATTAAAAAATGACACTTGTGGATTCATCAGCAAAAAAAGAATCTCTTCTAATACTTATATATCCTTCAGGCCTTATAAAGGAAAGTGGTATTTACATGCTATAAAGTCCAGCATGGAAATAGAATATTCTACTCAAAATGAGAAAATTGCTTTTGAAGCCAAATCTATCTTTCAGTCCAGCTCTATTTCAGAGGATAATAAGCTAAAAATACCTAAAACAGCATACGCAGATCTGAGTCAGCCAATATACAATCAACTTAAAAAATTTAAATCAATAACGATTAATTCCCAACCCGAAATACCAGAAACACCTTCTATCGATTTTTATAAATAAGCTAAACTATCTATATGTATGAAGATATGATACCTATACTAAGATCGGATATAAAAATCCAACAACACAAGGAATACGGAGCTATTGTATTCGATAATAGGCACAGCTTTCATCTTAGTATATCTGAAAATGTATTACCTCTCATAAATTTAATTAATGGGAATAACAGCATTAAAACTATACGAGATACTTATAACAGCATTCACCAACGCAATATTAGCATCGAAAAAGTAAAGCATATCATTTACAACCAATTAGGTAATAAGATACTAAACGATAAAGACCAATCAACTAAGCAAAATACACAAACTAATTATATTAAGAAGGCAACAACCCTTATACCCTCAGAAAAAATTAATTTTCTCATACAACACTTAACCATATTTTATAAAAGAAATGGAATATCTGTATTTCTAATACTTTTGATTTTAACATTATTTTATTTATTACACATCCCTAAGACCATACACCCAATAAACATCCATCAAATTCCGATTTATTTCTGCTTAATTACTGGATCAACTTTACTACATGAAATTGGACATATCACTGCTTGTCGGAATTACTGTATAAAAAGCAAAGGAATAGGAATAGGAATATACATGGGTATTATACCAGTAGCATTCTCAGATGTTTCCGGAATTTGGTTATTAAATAAAAGAGAAAGAATTATAGTCAATATATCAGGTGTATATTTTGAAGCGTTGTTTTTATGCTCCACTTACTGCACAGGATGTTTTTTATCTCTTAACGATACATATTCAATCGCATTACTACTGTTATTGAAATGCACTTTTAATCTCATCCCAATATTCAAATCTGATGGATATTGGATATTAAATGACTTATGTTCCTATCGAAACTTACATAATAGTTCTGAAGAGGCTTTAATTCAATTTTTTAGCAAGAAACTGAGGAGTACAAAAAATACATTATTAAGCGCTTATTATATACTTAATAAAGGAGCTTTAGTATATCTCTTGTATTTCCTATTAATTCACAAAAATCTATTACTATATAATATCATAGCCTATGGCACTGGTACACTAGACAAATGTACAGCTCTAAATATTCAAGATATAATAAAGACAATATTGCTATGCATCGTTTTAGCAAGATACACTATTCATATATTAATAAAACTGATAAAGAATAAACGATATGGAAATGTTAAAAGATAATATCTACAAACATATAGAAGCATCGCGACAGATTCTGTTAACGTACATAAAGAAGCAAAATATAGATTGCAATATTAAAGAATTACTCTTTAAAGAAATCAATAGTGAACCTAATCTATTTTACTTTTGCTATGGATCTTTATTTACTGAGAAAAGAGATAAAGAAATTAATCAAATAAATATTTCCGGATACTTCTATTTCAAATACTTACTAATTCTTGATAAAAAATTAGATACTAAGAATGACAACCCAGACAGGATACATGAAATAATTTTATCCAATTGGTATCATGAAGAAAGTATAAAGATACTCTCCTCTATTTTTCAGGATAATCAAAGATTCTGGGGATACTGGCAAGAAAGAAAAAAAGCGTATTTGAGTGCTTACTACACGGACAAGCAATTTATTCTTGACCTCAAAAAAAGTGAATTTGAGAACTTGGCTGATCGGAAATCAGCATTTGGAAAAATTGCAATAGACTCCCTATTCACGCTCAATAAAATCAGCTTAAATAATCACCAAAAATTGCTAAAATCCCATAGACTGTTTTCATGTGGGCTACAATGCTATGACGACCTGTTTGATTTGAATGTAGATTACAATAACAAACAGACAAATTTTGCATTAAGTACGCTTCTAAAAAAGAATAAACTCTTAATCAATAAACCCATTGAGCATCTGCAGAAAAAAATGTTTGTAAATGGATATGCTGTAAAATTACTAAACCAATCTATCAGCTATCTTGCTCAGGCAGCAGAGATTTGCTCAGAGATTAACTGTACTTTATGGAAATTAGTAATAGAAATGAAAATCACAGAGATAAGACAAGTATTAACTCAGGTTGAATTTTATCTGGAATCAATAAAAATAAAAAACAAACGCTCTATTGAAAAAATAAAAATAGCAGATGAGCCAACAGCAAAAAAAAGTATTCTACAGCAAATAAAATCGGGATTGAACTTTATCCAAAAAGAACAAGAGCGTAATGGTGCATGGAGAGACTCCCCAGTAAATGGATGGCTTAGTGGTTACTGGACAACAGGATATGTACTCTATCAACTGGAGGAGTTTGAAAATCATAGAACAAATAATATAATTCCAAAGGCAATCGAATATCTCCATCAGAAAAAAAATATATTATGGCCCTACATAGAAGGATGGGTAGAAGATGCGGACTCAAGTAATTTCAGCCTACTTGGTTTAATCTCGCAATATAAATCAGAAGAAGTAATAAATGCAGTGCTAAGCTACCAACAAAATGATGGAGGAATTACCACATATAACAATAGGACGATACTCCTCAATCACCTTAACGATCCTAAAAAAAAAAACATTAATGGATGGACACAAAGTCACCTGTGTGTAAGTGCAGGTACACTCTTGTTGTTATCTAAGTTTGATGGCTATACCCAAGAGAAAAATAAATTAATAGCCTATTTCCTAAAAAAATACAAAGCAAATCAGTTATTTGAGTCCTATTGGTGGACCAGTCCGATATATAGCAGTACACTCCTCTTGGAAGCCAATAAAAACTTACAACATCCTGAATTGCAAAGAATATGTCAATCAACTGCTGAATTATTATTTGAACAAATCCAGGACAATGGTTTATGTAAAGATGCATTCAGTAATGAACATATCCTATATACTGCAATGACCTTAAAAGCTTTATCTCATTACAAAGAATGGTCATCTGATCAGTATCACCTACTGAAAAAATCAGCAATAGCATTAATAAACAGACAAAACACAGATGGATCCTGGGACTCCAGTTATGCGCTAAGAATTCCAGCCTCTGATTGCATAAACCCTGAAGACATAACAGAATGGAAGAAAACAGATATTGGTGAAAATGTACTGATAGAAGATTTGCACAGAATAATCACCACAAGCACTGTAATAAGTGCACTAAATAGATTTTTAACCTTAAAACATTAATTATGAAAACACAAGAAAAAGAAGAACAACTACACGAAGCATTTAACATCGAGGAACTCGAACAACGTCTAGAAATGAAACTAGATTGGTCGGTTCATACTACGCCTGATGGTGGTGGCATACAAGTAGAATGGTAAAAATTACTGAAACTGTCCGTTAATCATCACCTTATCGATAAGGTTAGATGCATAACTATAAGGCAGATAGGCTATGGAAGGAATCGCTTGAGTAAAAATAAGGTTTGCCCGTTTTCCACGAGTAATACTACCAACGAGCGATTCTACGCCCATAGCATAAGCACCGTTAATAGTAGCAGCATTAATAGCTTCCTCCGGCAACATACGCATCTGTGTGCAAGCCAATGCTATCATAAAATTCATATTTCCCGATGGAGATGAACCAGGATTATAATCGCTGGCAATAGCTATAGCCGCATTATTTTCTATTAGTTTTTTTACTGGAGGATATTGCATTCTCAAAAAGAAAGCAGCACCTGGTAATAAGGTAGCAATTGGCGCATTAGCTTCTCCAAGCAAACGAATTTCTTCTTCTCCTATAGTCTCTAAATGATCTACAGACAATGCCCTTACCTTACATCCCGCCTGAACCCCACCGGAAATATGTAACTGATTGGCGTGTATTTTTGGGGTTATTCCAAATGACTTACCCAGTTCGCACAACTCCTCTGTTTCCTGCTGTGTAAAGAAACCTTCCTCACAAAATACATCTATATAATCCGCAAGATGTTCACTGGCAATCTTAGGCAACATTTCAAGTTTTAGTAATTCAATATATCCTTTTCGATTAGACTTATAGCTTTCAGGAAATGCATGTGCTCCAAGGAAAGTTGACTTTATAGGAATATTATTTTGGTGTTTAAGTTGTTGAATTACCCGCAACATCTTCAACTCCCCATCCACAGATAATCCATATCCGCTTTTAATCTCCAACGCCCCCGTTCCTAATTGTATCAGATGGTCTATTCTTTGCTGAGCCAGCTCCAATAACACCTCCTCAGAAGTCTCCTTCAGTAACTTTGCAGAATTTAATATACCACCACCCTTTGCTGCTATGGCCTCATAAGTAAGGCCTCTGATTTTATCTACAAACTCTCCTTCTCTACTGCCTGCGAACACAAGGTGCGTATGACTATCACACCAAGAGGGCAAAACAACTGCTTGCTTGGCATCAAATACTTTCTGTTTAAAATCAGCTTCTTGTAAGGAAGAGATCAAGCCATAATCTACGATAGAATTATTTTCAATTTTCAACCATGCATTCTCTAATATCGGAAGATCAGCCAAAGCCTTACCCCGAAGTAAATTATTTTCTTCTCTTACATTTACTAAATAGCGGATGTTGGTAATAAGCATAGCTAATCAATACAGGATTAAATATTTATTCCAAATGAATTTCCTACGGCTATTGCCTTTTCATAACCGGCATCTGCATGACGGAAAACTCCCATTGCAGGATCATTAAATAAAACTCTGCTTAAGCATGCAGCTGCACGATCTGTGCCGTCTGCTAATACTACCATTCCAGCATGCTGAGAATATCCCATACCCACACCACCGCCATGGTGAAAACTCACCCATGTAGCACCACCACTGGCATTACTTAATAAATTCAACAGTGTCCAATCACTTACGGCATCACTCCCATCTTTCATAGCTTCGGTTTCGCGGTTAGGACTTGCCACACTGCCACAATCCAGATGATCACGACCAATAACAATTGGAGCCTTCACCCTTCCGGAGCGCACCAACTCATTAAAAAACAATCCAGCTTTTTCGCGCTCTCCCAATCCCAACCAGCAAATTCTTGCAGGTAGTCCTTGAAATGCAATTCTTTTTTGTGCCTGTTGCAACCAATTAATCATCCCTTCATTTTCAGGAAACAATTCCATCAGTGCCTTATCCGTTTCATAAATATCATTAGGATCTCCACTTAATGCTACCCAACGGAATGGACCCTTTCCTTCACAAAATAAAGAGCGTATATAAGCCGGCGTAAACCCCGGGAAATCAAATGCATTTTCTACACCCGCCTCCTTGGCATAAGCACGGATATTATTTCCATAATCAAAGGTTACAGCACCCCGACTCATAAGTTCCAGCATAAAACGAACATGCCTACCCATGCTTATAATTGACTTCTCTTTGTATGTATTTGGATCAGCTTTTCGTAATGCTAATGCAGCCTGAAAAGACATACCATGAGGAACATAACCATTAATAGGATCATGAGCAGACGTTTGATCAGTTAACACATCCGGAATTATATTATCTTGTAGTAAACGCTCTAACATATCCCCTGCATCCATCACTACACCTATCGAAATAGCTTCACCTTTAGATTTAGCGTCCAATGCCCACTTTACAGCTTCTTCATAGGAATAGGTCATTTTATCCAAGTACTTCGTATCTATACGTTTTTGTATACTCACAGGGTTGATATCAGCTGCAAGAAAAGTAGCCCCTGCCATTGTAGCTGCAAGCGGCTGAGCACCACCCATACCGCCTAACCCTGCAGTGACTACCAATTTAGCTTCCAGGCTTCCATTAAAATGCTGTCTTCCACACTCCATGAAGGTTTCGTAGGTGCCTTGAACGATACCCTGGGAGCCTATGTATATCCACGAGCCTGCTGTCATCTGACCATACATCATTAAACCCTTTTCTCTGAGCTCATAAAAATGATCCCACGTTGCCCATTTAGGCACCAGATTGGAGTTTGCAATCAATACTCTAGGAGCCTGTGGATGTGTGCGAACAATACCAACCGGCTTACCACTTTGAACTAATAAAGAGTGATCTTCATCTAGCTCCAATAAAAGTTTAATAATCTTTTGAAGGGATTCCTTATTGCGTGCAGCCTGTCCTATACCACCATACACCACCAATTCCTCAGGATTTTCTGCAACCTCAGCATCCAGATTATTCAATAACATTCTCAGTGGTGCTTCTGTTTGCCAAGACTTAGCATTTAACGTATTCCCCCTAGGTGCGCTGTAGCTAGGATGTGCAGCATATTTGTCTAAAAAACTTTGTAACATAATTCTATTTTTTATAACTCAAATTCTTTAAAATCTTTATTTAATGATATGCCATTTTGAATGGTAAATTGAGTAACAGCATCTACGAATGCGCCCTCTGTAACCATTTGCTTAATCAGATTAATATCTTCAGAAAAAATCCTGTCTTCACTTGCAAAGGAAACCTTCTCTCTAACAAAACTATGCGCTGCCTCAAGCACGCTGGAACTTTTTAATGGCTTTCTAAATTCAATCGCCTGGGCAGCCGCCATCAATTCAATGGCTAAAATATATTCTAAGTTATCCAATACCGTAAATAACTTCCTTCCGCTGATACTTCCCATTGATACATGATCTTCTTGTCCCAGAGAAGTTGGAATACTATCTGCGCTTGCCGGAAAGCATAAGGTTTTATTTTCTGTAACTAAAGCAGCCGTAGTATACTGCGGAAGCATAAACCCGCTGTTTAGTCCAACATCATTCATCAGTAGCATCGGAAGTCCATACTTACCTTCCAGCAATAAATAACATCTTCTATCAGAAATATTTCCCAACTCCGCTGCAGCAAAACAACAATAATCTAGCGGGAGTGCTAATGGCTGTCCATGAAAATTACCACCACTTATAGTATCATCCTCACCAAAGATTACAGGATTATCAGTAACTGAATTCAATTCAATTTCAGTAAGCTGATTTAAATGCAACCATGCATTTCGGGTAGCACCATGAACTTGGGGCATACATCGCAAACTGTAGGGATCTTGCACTCTATCGCAATCTACATGACTATGCATAATTTCAGAATCTTCTAACAATAATCGCAAACGTTGTGCAACTAATTTGTTCCCATCAAATGGCCTTAGGTCATGCAACCTGGCATCAAATGGAGCCTTGGTGCCCTGTAAAGATTCTAAAGTCATAGCACCAATAATATCAGCAGCATCCATACAGTTATGCAAACGCTGAACATTCTTTACTGCATAAGATAAAATAAACTGAGTACCATTTATCAACGCTAAACCTTCCTTGTTTCCTAAAGCAACAGGCTTTAGGTTTTCTTTTTGGAAAACTATGTCTGTGGATATACGCTCCCCTTTGTAATAGACTTCTCCCAAACCAATTAGTGGCAAACAGAGATGTGCCAAAGGAGCCAGATCACCTGAAGCGCCCACTGAACCTTTTTCCGGAACAACGGGAATTACATCATTTTCAAAATGCCATAACAAACGTTCTAAGGTAGGCAACTGGACACCGGAATAACCTTTTGCCAAGGCATGTAATTTAGTAATTAGCATTAAGCGGGTAATATCTAAAGGCACAGGCTGGCCCACTCCTACACTATGGCTTTGTAGAATCTTATACTGAAGCGTTTTTGTATCTTCTTTCGAAATCTTTTTATTAGATAGAATCCCAAAACCTGTATTTATACCATATACCGTTTTATCCTTTTCTACTATTGCATTTACATAATCTTGTGAACGGAGAATATTACTTCTTGCCTCACCATCTAAAATACCGCTTATCTTTTTATTTAATAAACCGATACAAATTTCTACGGTAAGATGATCTATTCCAAATTTAAAAACTGATACCATAAATTAAAATTACAATTAATCTTTATTAAGAAGCTGACTCCTCATCCAGCAATACCATTTTCAATACCCGTTTTGTTTTGGAGCTAACCTTTAAACGATCATCAATACGATAACCCACCAACCATACCAAGCGCTCGCCGGAGAAAAGCATTGCTGTATTTTCTTTATCAAACTGATGGAATTTCTCATCCTTAAAAAACTTGGAGATCTTCTTCTTGCCCACCTTGTCCGGTGTTTTAGGCTTGCTCATGCCAAAAGGATAAAAATAATCTCCTTCCTTATAATATCTAAGCATTAATGGGAACTCAAGAAGATCCATGTCCAAATAGGCATATCTCGGAGAAGTTTTAGCATTTAACTCATGAATAGGCACAATAGAGCACTGGATTTTATAGTTATTGAAAGTTATCTGATTGGAAATCTTTTCTATGCTCAGATAATCATTCCGCTTTATATCTTTTTGGATAATAAACAAACTTTTTCGATCAATTACCAATCGATGTGAAGCAGAATAAAACTGCTGTCCAGATTCCTTTGCTTGAATAAACGTATCAAAAATTAAATCACTCTGTGTATTGTTAAATCCAAAATCATCCAAGAGATGGAATAAGATAGTTCTGCCTGCATTATGGCTCTTGATAAATCCAAACTTAATTTCTACTATCCCTTTTTTTTCAGAATAGCATTTCTTTTTCAAAAGTTCGATGTATGATTTAAGAAGTTCATTATAATCACGCATGTATCCTACGAAATCTCCAAATGTATTTTGCAGGGAAGGATTTATTTGCTTTAACGCAGTAACCACCTGATGTCGAATCAGATTGCGTTGGTAGTCATCAGTGGCATTGCTGGAGTCTTCTCTGAATTCTATATTATTCGATTGAGCATAACGCATTAGATCTTCTTTTGTAAACTCCAGAAGCGGTCGAGTAATATTTCCATTTGTAGGCTGCATTGCCGACAACCCTTTAAGTCCGGTGCCCCGTGTAAGATTTAACAAAACAGTTTCCAGTTGATCATCTAAATGATGAGCAGTAACGATAACATGAGCACCTATTTCTTTCCTTACTTTCTCAAACCAATCATAACGGAGTACCCTTGCTGCCATTTGAGTGGAGAGATTAAGCTCTTGTTTAATCTGCGTAGTATCGAATCTTGTGGCATAAAATGGAATATTCTTTTGGGAAGCATATACTCTGATGAATTCCTCATCTCCTTCCGATTCAATTCCACGCAACTGGAAGTTGCAATGAGCAATAGCCACAGGATATTTAAGAGCACATAAAACATCCAGCAGCACCATAGAATCCAATCCACCGCTACAAGCCACCAAAACCGGAGTACCTTGATTGAATAGCTGATGCTTTTGTATAAAGGCTTGGAATTTATTTATCATGTAGAATAAATACTAAATGTTGAAGGTGCTAATTTACGTTCTAAAATCTTAATTTAACGACTGATATCCAAAATATACAGAAGGATACAGCTATAATATACCGGTGAAAAAAGGTAAAGATTTATTCGCCCAACTCGAGATTCAGTTTCGCATTTTTAAGCTCGCTCCGTGCATGCATATCCTTTAGCTTTTCAGCAATAGCAATTCCAGCTTCGTAAATATTTAATGCTTTTTTAACCTCCTCCAATTGTTCATAAACTTTAGCCAAATGATAATATGCTCCAATATAATTAACATCTATAACAATCAGCCTTTCAAGCAGTTGTGAAGATTTATCGAACTCACACATTTTTTCGTATTCCTTTGCCAAAGCAAATAAAGCGAAGGTATCACTAGGATTATCAACAATAATCTGTTCCAGACGTTGTATACGGGAATCCGCCATTCTTACAAGTTAGTAAAATAAATTATTTTAGCACTTCAAAATCAAACCAAAGTTATGAAATTCCTAGTATGTATCAGTTTAGTTCCGGACACCACTACTAAAATTTCGTTTATTGACAACGACACAAAATTCAATAACGATAAAGTACAGTGGATCCTAAATCCTTATGATGAGTGGTATGCCTTAGTTCGTGCACTGGAGCTAAAGGAAGCCAATGGAGGCACCGTTACCGTAATCAATGTTGGTAGCGCAGAAAATGATCAAGTAATCCGAAAAGCACTGGCTATTGGTGCAGACGATGCTATCCGCATTGATGCAACTGGAGAGCTTGATTCTTTTGCTATAGCAGCGGAGATAGCAGAAGTAGTAAAAAGTGGCGGATATGATATGATTTTATTAGGAAAAGAAACTATCAGCTATAACAGCTCAAATGTTGGAGGTATGATTGCAGAGTTAACAGACTTACCATTTGTATCCTATGCATCCAAATTAGATATGAATGGCAGCACAGCACATCTTGAGCGTGATATTGAAGGTGGCAAAGAAATCCTTGAAGTTGACACTCCGTTTGTTATCTCTTGCGCAAAGGGAATGGCAGAGGCTAGAATTCCAAACATGAAAGGAATTATGGGCGCCAAAACAAAACCCTTAAATGTGGTAACTCCAAAAGGAATAGCACCTTTAACTACTGTAGTGAAGTATGAGCTTCCTCCAGCTAAATCAGCCTGCAAGATGATCGCTGCAGAAAATGCTGAACAATTAATAGAATTATTACACAACGAAGCTAAAATTATATAACATGGCAATATTATTTTTTGTAGAACTAGCAGAAGGAAAAGTAAAGAAAGCAAGCTTTGAAGCTGCATCTTATGCCTCAGAATTTGCATCCAGTACAGGAAAAGAGGCTATCGGTATAGCTTTGGGTACTATTGATGACCAACAACTAAGTGATTTGGGTAATTACGGAGCAAAGAAAATATTGCATTCCAATAATACTGCTTTCGATAATTTCGATGCCAACCAGTTCGCCAAAGCAATTGCAGAAGTTGCTACACAGGTTAATGCGGATACTATAGTTATTTCTCAAACTTTAGCAGGAAAGGCTATTGCACCGAGTATCTCGGCTCGTTTAAAAGCCGGTTTAGTTGCCGGGGCAGTTGGATTGCCGGATGCAAACTTAGTAGTGAAGAAAGGTGTATTCTCCGGAAAAGCATTTGCATATGTAAAAGTAGACACCGCTGTTAAGGTTATCTCTGTTGTACCTAACTCTTTCGGAGCGAAAAAAGGCAGCGGAAGTGCAGGCATAGAAGCAGTAAATATAACCCCTGCCTCAAGCAGGATTACCGTAAAGGAAGTAACCCGCCAAAGTGGAGATATAGCTCCACTTCCCGAAGCAGAATTAGTAGTGTCAGCAGGACGAGGTATGAAAGGACCGGAAAACTGGGGCATAATAGAAGACTTAGCTACAGCACTTGGAGCTACAACAGCATGCTCAAGACCTGTAGCAGACGTTCACTGGAGACCTCACCATGAGCACGTTGGACAAACAGGAGTAGCTATCCGTCCAAACCTGTATATCGCTATCGGTATTTCCGGAGCTATACAGCACTTAGCAGGTGTTAACCAATCGAAGGTAATAGTAGTTGTAAATAAAGATCCCGAAGCTCCTTTCTTTAAGGCTGCTGATTATGGTATAGTTGGAGACGCTTTTGAAGTGGTACCTAAATTAACCGCAGCAGTTAAGGCCTTTAAAGCCAGTCAACACTAATACATTACTCATACTATAAAAAAGCTACCCTAACGGTAGCTTTTTTTATAATATACCCAAAGAGCATCCTAATTGAAGATGTAAAAAGTCACCCCATATCTTCTGTATTTTTTTTATATTTACAGCGATGGATAAGATCGAATTGGAAATAATCAATATTACGCAGGGATTCACTCAGCATCATTCTTATGCCGTTGTTTTAGGTGAAGTTGGTGGAAAGCGTAGGCTGCCAATAGTTATTGGTGCAGCAGAAGCTCAGGCGATTGCCATTGCTTTGGAAAACATGCCTGCAGCACGTCCCTTAACACATGATTTGTTTAAGACGATGATGGATACCTTCAGCATCATATTAAGTGAAGTTGTAATCACCAATCTAATGGATGGTGTTTTTTACTCCAAGCTAATCTGCATTTTTAATGGGGAAGAGCATGAGATTGACTCCAGAACATCTGATGCCATTGCATTAGCCATACGTTTTAGTTGCCCTATCTATATCTATGGTTCAATTCTGGAAACGTCTGGAATTGTTTTAATAGAAGAAGACCTCGAAGAGCAAGAAGAAAGACTTGAAGAGGAGCAAGAAGAAAAGCCTGCATCCCAAAAAACGAAAAAAGCAAAAACAGAAAAGACGGAAGATTATTCTATATACACGTTTAAAGAACTTGAAAAGTTACTGAATGACTCCCT
The DNA here is from genome assembly GCA_947460245.1 of Sphingobacteriales bacterium. Lineage (GTDB taxonomy): Bacteria > Bacteroidota > Bacteroidia > Chitinophagales > JADIYW01 > JADJSS01. The sequence goes on along the minus strand of CANHGL010000002.1, from coordinate 31,543 downwards.
TACGAATGAGGACTACGAAAAGGCAGCGCAAATCAGAGATGAATTAAATAAACGTGAGAAATAACAAACAGCTGCCCACTAAGCAGTTCTTATTTTAACCAATCCTTATGAAGCCCACTGCTTTTAAATTAGCAACAGTATTAGGTATATTTTTACTTATCGTATCCATTGTTCTGCTGATTGTAAATCCAAAAGCACAAGGCAATCTACCAAAAGGCTTTTTTACTCCTGTAATTGCTTTTGAATTTATACAAACTAATGCCGAGGTGTCACAATTTTTTAAGGTAAGTAATGTTGCCCTATATGAAACATCCATGCAAACTGGTAACTATGTAGACTATGGATTTATGGTTTTATATACTATTTTTCTTTTGGCTGTAGCCATCGGAATTCAAAAAATATCTGGAGTAAATGCAATGTGGTTAGCAATATTTCTGTGTTTTACAGCACTATTGGGAGATGCCCTAGAAAACATACAAATACATCAGTTGATTAATCAACATAAATCCGCAGATCTTCAGGAACCCCTTTATTTACTGAATATTTTTACATGGCTTAAGTGGGGCGCTATTGCATCTGTATTTTTACTTTTCTCTCCTTATTTCTTAAAAGGGAAAGTATGGAGTAAAATTATTGGACTATGCTGCTTAATGTGTTTTGGACTATGCTGCGCTGCATTCTTCCAACACGGAATTATAAATGAAATCTTCACTTCCAGTGTAGTACTTGTATTTCTTCTGCTCGTGATTTATGTAAGCACCTATAAAACCGGTACACCAAATCCATTGACGCTATAATTCCAGTATCAACCCTACAGTAGGCAATACATTAGATCCATTAGATTTAAGGTATTGCAATTGATAGCGCTGTTCGTTGGCCGGAGCACCAGGATTACTGATAACCGGAATACCCGCATCATCCCTTACTACATCTAAATTAGCAGGTGTTACATCCTTGGCGTTGTATACATTCGTTACATCTAAATATAGATTGATATTAATTTTCTTGAGATACCACTTTTTATCAACGCGTAAGTTCATCCCATGCTGCACTTTGGTACGCAAACTATTTAGCTTAGAATAATCTTTTACCGGAATACCTCCATTGGCATTAAATACGCTAACATAAGCAAAGGCAGTAGAATCATCCGGAGTATAAGGCAGACCTCCCTGAATACTCCATTTAACACCAATTTCCCAATTACGCTTGAACTTATATCCTACGGTTATATTGGCTACATGCCTGCTATCCCAGCTGCTGGAGTTGTACACTCCTCTGATATCCGTAAATAAACTTCTGTACCACGTGTAAGAAACTATCCCAAATACTCCTTTCCATAATTTCTGCTGAACAGAAAACTCTACTCCATAGGTTTTACCATTGCTGGTAGAAGTAGCAGGCTCATCACCTACCCATCCAAAATCACCGCCTAAATTGGCTAATGAAATACCTTTATTCAAAAGCATTGGATAATTATAATAGCGCTTATAAAAACCTTCTAAAGAGAATTTGGTATTACTGGAATTGATAGTAGATGAAATACCTCCTACTACCTGAACATTACGTATATAATCCAGATTATCCTTATTCACCAATACCCCTGCATTATCTTTAAAACCCAATGTAGTATAAGGCGGTAATTGATAATACAATCCCGTATTAAAATTCAGACTTAAGTAATTGGTGAATGCATAAGAAGCAGAGAATCTTGGAGAGAGTTGCCTGAATGGATTTGCCATTTTCTTGTTATAATTATTACCATCCGCACGAAGGCCTAAAGAAAGGCTTAAGCGCTCATTTAAATAGGCCTTACTGACTTGTGCTGAAAATCCATATTTCTGTAAATTCAGTTTGCTGTTGTAGGCTATACTCAGAACTGTATCACCAATTGTAATCTTATTGGCAGTAGCTGTTGTATAACGTGCGTATTCGTAATTTGCTGTATAATTTATCTTGTATTCTTTAGCACGTATCACATGCTCAAATCTGAGTTTATTTTCTGCTTCCGTAGACTTCAAATCAAATAGCCTGGGCTGGTTAACATCATTATCTTTATTCTTGTAAATATTATTATTAAAATAACTTCTACTTACTACGAAGAGCATATAACTATTCTTCATAAAATAACGATAGCGAGCTCCAACTGTATAATTCCACTGATCCTGATATGGAATATTTCTCAATAAAAACTTTTGCGCATCTGTTTCATTTTGCTTTAGATTCAATCGAAGGTAGTCGTAAGCACCTACCCCAATAAAAGTGATATCGTGTTTGTTATTGAATTTATGAACTACTTTGTATTGTATATCCGAATATGTAGGAAGGAAAGGTAATTTAAACGCTTTAAATAAAAACTGGAGATAAGAATATCTCGCATTAAATAAGAAAGTCGTTTTCTTCTTTTTTGTAAAAGGACCTTCCAATGTTAGTCCAGCTTCGCTCGCTCCGAGCGTAAAAGTAAAACCTACTCTATCTTTTCGGCCTTCTCTTTGGGTAAGTTGTAATACAGAACTCAATGCATTACCCCTGTTAGCCGGGAAAGCTCCTGTATAAAAATCTGCATTACTTATAAAATCTACATTTAGTAAGCCGTTACTTCCTCCGCTCGCTCCCTGCGTAGAGAAGTGATTAATCGTTGGAATTTCAATATCATCTAAATAGAAACGATTCTCGTTAGGAGATCCACCTCTCACAAGCAAATCATTTCTAAATCCAAAACCGGATGAAACACCTGGTAAATTTTTTATTGCTCTTGAGATATCTCTGTTGCCTCCAGGGTTACGCTGGATTTCATTTACGCCAATAGAAGTAATAGAAATTGGCGACTCTAATTTTTTATCAAAGGGGTTAGCTTTAATTACTACGGAGTCTATCATCTGAGCAGATTGCTTCATAGCGAAATCCGCACGGACAGACTTGGTATTACTTACCTGAATCTCAAAGCGAGTTTGTACCTGATAGCCTACATAAGAAACCTCTATATTGTATAAACCGGCAACCAGCCCATCAATTCGATAATTTCCTTCCAAATCTGTAGTAGCACCTGATGGCGTTCCTAATAAAACAACATTAGCTCCAATTACGGGCTCGTTATTAATTTCATCAAAAACTCGACCCTCAATTACACCGGTTTGACCAAGCATAAAAAGAGGGGAAAATAAAAAAATAAGCAGAAAATTTCTCATATACGGTATAGTATACATATAAAAGCACAAATCGATGTTATTGTTTAAAATAATACCGATAAACTGCTTTTTTATTCTATCTGCAAACTAATCGAGCCTTTCTATATTGATATGACTCTTCTGAGCAATACGGATGGGAATATTCTCCACCCTACAGTTCGTCTTTTCCAAACCAAAATCCTCTTCTGTAGGCAAACTCAATCCCTTAATCACATTATAGGATTTAATCAGGAACTGTTCCCAAGGCTTTAGTTGATTATCGATAGAAACCATAGAATTCAGAATCACAAATTTAAAATCAGCAGGATAGCCATGTTTTCTCAAAGAAGGGTAATGACTTAATAAATCTACCTCCCCTCTTTGCTCCATATCTTCTACAATCTTATTAAACATCAAATGGACTTTATGCTCCACCTTAAACCCGAATTTAAGTTTTATGAAAAAGCACTTTCCTGGTATTATATTTTCTACAGTATAAGACGCACCATAAGGATTGCTGGTGATATCTACGTGCACAAACCAATAGGTATCTGCACGCTTTGGTTTTTTCCTAAAGATGGAATAAATAATATTGGAGTCTATTAATTTTTTATCGCTGGAGTTACACATGAATACCAGATTCGTAGCTTCTTTAACAATAGACGTGTCATTCTGAAGATCAGTAAGGTCATCAATATAATCGCTTATCTCAACATATTCCAGGTGACGCTTGCGCATCTTTTTACCCAGATAAAACAGATACATAGTGACAAATATGAAACTTGCAATTATCAATGCAAACCAACCCCCGTGTGTAAACTTATTGAGATTAGCGGCAAGGAAAGTAATTTCTACCCATAAAAAAAAGAACAAGAAAACATAAATAAAGTAAGCTGGTTTACGTTTTACTGTAAAATAGTAAGTTAGTAAACTTGTCGTCATAAGCATATCTATTGTTATTGCTAAACCATAAGCCGCTTCCATCCTACTAGATTCTCTGAAGATCAATACTACAGCCGTACATCCAAGAAATAGTAGCCAGTTTATAAATGGTATATATATCTGTCCTTGAGAAATGGTAGGATAAATAATCTTTTGATTGGGCCATAATTTTAATTTCATGGCTTCATTCACTAAGGTAAAACAACCGCTTATTAATGCCTGAGAAGCTATAGTTGTGGCAATGGTTGCAACACCTATCCCTATATACAAAAACCAGCTTGGCATTAATGAATAGAACGGAGAAACTTCCTTCCAGTTTAGTTCCTTATGTCCAAGAATAAATGCAGCCTGACCAAAATAACTCAACAATAATGACAACTTTACAAAACCCCAACTCACTCGAATATTTTGTTTACCACAATGCCCTAAGTCTGAATACAATGCCTCTCCACCTGTAGTACATAAAAATACAGCACCCAAAAACCAAATACCACCGGGGTAATACAAAACTAAATTGAATGCATGAATAGGATTCAAAGCAGCTAATACAGATGGATTTTGCACTAACTGCAAAGCACCCAATACCCCTATCATAGAAAACCATACTAACATGATAGGTCCAAAGGCAACACCAATAGTATTGGTACCAAACTGTTGGAAAAGAAACAAGGCTAATAAAATTGCCAGAACAATAGGCACAGTCTGAAGATTAGGATAAATAATAGTTAACCCCTCAATAGCAGAAGATATAGAAATTGGAGGAGTGATAAAACCATCAGAAATTAGGGTAGCACATCCTATAAGCGCAGGTATTATTGTCCATTTAGCCTTGTAACGGCGCACTAAGGCATACAAAGAAAATATTCCACCTTCCCCGTTATTATCTGCATTAAGTGCCAGTATAACATACTTAACCGTAGTAATAAAGGTTAGGGTCCAGAATATGCACGATAACCCTCCTAATACCAGCTCATCTGTAATGGCATGATGTCCTTCCATCGCCATGGTCATTATTGCGCGTAGCACGTATATCGGCGATGTACCGATGTCGCCAAAAATGATACCCAGGGAAATTAGAACTCCAGCTGCTGAGAGCTTATGAATACCATGTTTATTATCAGCCATAATTGAGGATTATTGTTTGGTAAAAGTATATACCTTAAAAAAATACTTCACAAAACTAAGATTAAAAAGAAGATAAGACATTAGTTATAAGGAATATTTAGCCTTGCAAATTTAAAGTAAATAGTGATTGTTTATTATTAAGAAAAAGGCACTAAACATATTTCTCTAAAATTTAGCACAATAGCTTCAAAATTGATATTCAATAACTTGTATAAGATTTTATGACAATTCAGGTCAAAACCTTAGGATGAATCCCAAAGAGATGAATAAGGATCTGATTTCGCTTGAAATTTATTGTATTTTTGGATAAACACACGATTATCATGAGCGAGAGTAAGATAAAATGTCCATCCTGTGGGACTATGATAGATATTGATGAAGTACTCAATCATCAGGCGGAGGAACGCATGAACGAAAAAATGAAGCTTAAGGAGCAGGAGTTGCAGGCCAGGGAGAGAGATTTTGAAGAAAAGAGAGTAAGAGCCAATGAAGATTATAAGCAAAAACTGGAAGCAGACCGACAAAAAATTGCACTAGAGGAAGCAGATAAAGCCACACTGAAGGCTAACGAAGAATTTCAACTGAAGCTCGAACAGCAACAGCAAGAACTGGAGAAGCGAAAACTTGAAAATGCGGAGTTGAAAGAAAAAGAACTAGCCTTTTTAAAACGAGAAGAATACCTGAGAGAGAAAGAACAGGAACTGGAATTGCAACTTCAGCGCAAACTCAGCGAGGAACGAGAAATTATAGAAGAAAAGATTGTAAAACAAGAGCAAGATAAAAACGAACTTCGATTCCGGGAGTATGAGAAAAAGATAGAGCAAACGCAGAGAGCCCTGGAAGAAGCACAACGCAAGGCTAGTCAGGGCAGCATGCAATTACAAGGTGAAGTGCAAGAACTAGCATTGGAAGCCTTATTAAAGGAAGCATTTCCATTTGATATTATTGAAGAAGTAGGTAAAGGTGTGCGTGGTGCAGATTGCGTACAAACGGTACGAAATAACTTCGGACAACCCTGTGGTAAGATTATTTATGAAAGCAAACGCACACAAGCCTTCTCTAACGAGTGGATAGAAAAATTAAAAGCAGATATGCGTGCGCAGAATGCAGATATCGCTGTAATTGTAACACAGACGATGCCGAAGGATATGGAAAAATTTGGAGAGAAGAGCGGTATTTGGATCTGCACCTACCAGGAGGTGGGCGCATTAGCACATGTTCTGCGCAGTTCCATTTTAAAAGTATTTTCAGTTACGAAATCTCAAGAGAACAGAGGCGATAAAATGCACTTGCTCTATGACTACCTGACTAGTAATGAATTTGGTGAACAATGGAAAGCTATACGGGAAGGATTTCTAGCGATGAAACACTCTATAGATACCGAGCGCAATGCTATGGAAAAACTATGGAAGGCAAGAGAAAAGCAACTGGAAAAAATTCTGCTGAACGCTTCGCATATCTCTGGCTCTATTGAAGGCATCGCCGGCATGGAGAATATTGACATGAAACTGCTGGAAGAGTGATGGTTTAATGTTCGATGAAAAATGGACAATTAACAATGACCAATGTCTAATGACTAATGGACCAAATACGGTCGGAGACGGTTGGTATAAATTAAGATATAAAACAAAGAATAATAAAATTTAACAAACTCATTAAATAAATAATTATATTTATTTAATGAAGACAAATATCCTCTTCTTCTTTATAATATCAATTATCCTATTGAGTTCCTGTAAAAAGGATTGCACCAATCCTTATAGTTCCTTAAAAGGAAAAGTAAAATTGATAAGTATAGATTTATCAGATTCATCTAGGTATAACATCTATTATACTTATGATACCTTATCTGCAAAAGTTACCAATATAAAACTTTTTATAAAACCTCCATACGCTGACTCTTTTGGTCTAGATGCTGAATATATATTTAGGTACAGCAACAACACAATAACGATTGATGAAATAGGGTTAGATAATGTTTATATCTATCATCAATATAAAGTTCATTTTAACAACAATAAACATATCGATGCATTTAACACAATTGATGTTAATTTCAACACAGAAAATCCATACATAACTTGTATTCTGCAGAATAACAAATTAGATTCATTTTATGAAAAACAATACTGGCCAACAGCTTTCAACAGACAATGTTATAATTATCAGTTTAATGGATACAATTATACAGGCTTTACATTTGAATATGACTGGAGCACAATTGGTGCCGGCAGTGTACATGTTTTAGATTCTGCTAAAATTGACTATACGAATTTGCCTTATACACCTTATGCACCTATGCAAAACATGTATAGTGCCAATACCTTGTTTAATCTTGGATCTCCTGGCGAAGTGTTTTATGACCTAGTTTATTTCCTCGGCTTGGAAGGTTATTCGTTTTATGAACCCAATAAAAATTTAGTAAACTACATTCATTCATATCATGATAGTACTACTATTGTTTACATGGATTATCAGTTTAACAGCAGCAATCAACTTAAAACTTTTGATGTACATTTTAGAACACCCACGTTTAAATTTTTTACGTACAATTTTGAATATTATTGAAAATCTACCACTCACTTATTCAGGTCTTCCAAAGAACAACCTGTACTCTTAGCATACAGCTAGACATGCAACGACAAAATAAAGAGAGCTGGTTGATGGTCCATGGCCGATAGTATTTTACGATTAACAATGGACCAATTTACTATTAACCATCAACTAAAAACCAAATCACTTCAACCCACCAATCATATCTTCGGGTTTCACCCACTCATCAAATTGCTTTGCAGTTACATAGCCTAACTGAATAGCGGTCTGCTTTAACGTTTGATTTTTCTTATGGGCTGTCTGCGCAATCTCTGCCGCTTTGTAATAGCCAATCTTGGTATTTAATGCCGTAACCAGCATCAGAGAATTATCTAAATTCTTTTTGATATTATCGTGTAAAGGCTCAATACCTGCCGCACATTTATCATTGAACGATACGCACACATCTCCTATCAATCTCGCACTGTGTAAGAAATTATAAATCATCAACGGCTTAAATACATTCAGTTCAAAATGTCCATTGCTGCCGCCAATATTGATGGCTACATCATTACCCAACACTTGTGCGGCTACCATAGTCATGGCCTCACATTGCGTTGGGTTTACCTTGCCCGGCATGATAGAACTACCCGGCTCATTATCCGGAATATGAATTTCTCCAATACCACAACGCGGTCCGGAAGACAACATACGAATGTCATTACCAATTTTCATCAAAGACACTGCTACGGTTTTCAATGCACCATGGGCTTCTACAATGGCATCGTGTGCTGCCAGTGATTCAAATTTATTATCTGCCGTAACAAAAGGTATCCCAGTTAGCGTAGCTATTTCTTTGGCTACATTTTTAGAATATCCTTTTGGCGTATTGATACCTGTTCCAACGGCAGTACCACCCAATGCCAGTTCAGATAGATGGGCTAAAGTATTTTCGATGGCTTTTAATCCATGATCCAATTGCGACACATAACCGGAGAACTCCTGTCCTAGGGTAAGCGGAGTAGCATCCATGAAATGTGTACGTCCAATTTTTACCACATTTTTAAATGCCTTAGATTTTTTGGCAAGTGTATTTCTGAGTTTCTTTATTCCCGGAATCGTTTTCTCTATCAGTATAGCATACGCTGCAATATGCATTGCTGTAGGAAACGTATCATTAGAAGACTGTGACTTGTTTACATCATCATTCGGATTGATCAGTTTCTTTTCATCAGTCAGCTGACCACCCAATAACACATGTCCGCGATAAGCAATCACTTCATTCATATTCATATTGGATTGCGTACCCGAACCGGTTTGCCAAACCACCAATGGAAACTGATCATCCAGTTTACCAGCCAGTATTTCATCGCATACCTGACCAATAGTAAGGCATTTCTGTTTATCCAGCACCTTTGCTTTAAAGTTGGTAATTGCTGCTGCTTTTTTCAGATAGGCAAATGCACGGATAATTTCTTTCGGCATTTTATTGATATCCTGCGCTATTTGAAAATTCTCAATAGAGCGTTGCGTTTGTGCACCCCAGTAAACATGAGCAGGTACCTGCACCTTTCCCATCGTATCTTTTTCTATTCTATATTCCATAATAGTGCGTATTTAATATTTAGCTATTGAGGATTAACCATGGACTATCTACCATTGACTAATTCAACTTTATTTATTTTCCTTTAAAAGCAGGTTTGCGTTTTTCTAAAAAAGCAGCTACTCCTTCCTTTACATCTTCTGTATGAAATAATTCAGCAAAGGCATTTACTTCATAGGCAAATCCATCTACACCTTCCTTAAAATAGGCATTGGTACATTCAATCACTTTAGCAACAGCCACAGGTCCTTTCGTACTTATCTTTTGCAGTATGGATTTAGCTTTATCCAGTGCAGCTGTTTTATCAACTTCCACATAATTCACCAAACCGAGTTGAAGTGCTGTTGCTGCATCTATAATATCTGCCGTAAGATGTAACTCTAATGCTTTTGCCTTACCTATGTATTGAATCAAACGTTGTGTACCTCCATATCCGGCGATAATACCCAGATTCACTTCTGGCTGTCCAAACTTTGCATTTGCCGTCGCAATACGCATGTGGCATGCCATCGACAATTCACAACCGCCACCTAAGGCAAAACCATTCACTACTGCAATAACCGGAACAGGCATATGCTCTATATAAAAGAAAATATCATGTCCGCGCTGAGCTAGTGTCTTAGCCTGTTGTATATTAAGTTCTTTAAACTCAGCAATATCTGCACCAGCAACAAAAGCCTTCTCCCCTGCACCAGTGATAATGACACCTTTCAGCTGTTCTATTTTCCTGGCTTCTTCAAATGCTTTTTTAATATCCAGAATAGTTGCACTATTGAGTGCATTTAATTTATCTGCTCTGTTTATAGTTATAGTGAGAATATCCTCCGTGATTTCCCAAAGTAAATTTTCAAAAACCATAATAAACTTTATTTAAAAAAGATACGTAAAATAAAATCAGGTACAATACCAATGAATATGATCAAGATGGATAAGGACATTAAAAATACCTTATGGAAGGTAGAAATAGCCAATACAGGACCTGTATCATCTGCTGTATTAAACATGGCTATAATAATTTTAAAGTAATAGTAAACGCCCACCAGTGATGCTAAGATTGCAACAACAGCTATCGCCATCTGATTATTGTAAATCACATTTACCAAAACAAAATACTTTGCAAAGAAACCTGAAAGCGGAGGAATACCTGCCATAGAAAGCAATGCAATCGTCATGGTAAAAGCCAGAACCGGACTTCTTTTAACCAAGCCTTTAAAAATAGCGATATCCTCTTCTTCTTCCTGAGGAGCCAATAGTAACAATACCCAAAAAGCGGCAATACTCGATAAGGTATAAGACAATAAATAATACCAGGTGATAAATGGTGTAGATACCGACAACATAGTAATTCCAAGAATTAAAAAGCCAGCATGCCCAATACTTGAATAGGCCAGCATACGCTTCACATTGGTTTGTGATGCTGCTATAACATTACCTATCAGAATAGTTAATACCGAAATAACCAATAACACTAGAGTATACTCTTTGTAAAATGCTAATACAATTCCAAACAATCGGTAGAAACCTGCCACTGCACCAATTTTAACGATGGTAGCCATATAGGAAGTAACTACTGTAGGAGCTCCTGTATAAACATCCGGTGCCCAGAAATGAAAAGGCACAGCAGACATCTTAAAGGCCATTGCAAATAGTATCAGCAATACCCCTACCATTAGTAGCTGCTTGCTAACTCCCACCTGTAATAAAGAAGAAGACGCTAATTGAAGAATACTAAAACTACCTACTGCACCATAAACGAAAGTAATCCCTAATAAAAGAAACCCACTAGCGAAGGAACCCAATAAAAAATACTTGAATGCAGACTCATTAGAAAATAAACTTCTTTTATTACTCCCCGCTAAAACATACACTGGAATAGATAAAATTTCCACTCCCAAAAATAACATAGCCATGTGTTTGTAAGAGATAAGGATAAATACTCCAACCAGAGAAAATAAAACCAGTGAGAAATGATCAGACAGATTGGTTTCATCCGTAAAGAAGCTACGAGCCATAGTAAACCAAAGAATAGAAATAAAGGATGTCAGAATAATAAATACCAACGAAACCTTATCTAAGACGAGCATATCATAGATATTCTCATTTTTACCTAAATCATTTATACAAAATCCAATATTTAAGAGCAAGCCCAAGATCACTATTGGATAGATTAACTTTCTAAGATTTAATATTTCAGCAATCAGCGAAATAATACCTAAAGAGGATAGTAATAGTAATTCTTTCATAATGCCGTGAACCCTGGGGTTCTATTTTTAAATTATTTAATATTTGATATATGATGTACCTGTAATAACAATTGTTTTACCGGTTCTTCCGATATGCTTAACACAATATTGGGAAAGCAACCGAAAGCAATAATCAATACTGCAAAACAAGACAACAACACTTTTTCATTGAGCGTAAGCAAACCAAATGATGCAGTAAGCGTATTGGTCTCTCCATGCATCATCAATTGATACGCTCTTAACATATATACTGCACCCAGTATCACTGTAAGCCCCGCAAAAACAGCACTTACGGTATTAAATTGAAATACGCCATGAATCAATAGAAATTCCCCCACAAACCCGTTGGTAAGCGGTAATGCTATACTTCCCAATAAGACGATTAAAAATAAAACACTAAATACCTTAGATATACTTCTAATACCACCCAATTGCTGCATCTTATCTGTTTGCATTCTATTTAAAATAATATCCGCCACATAGAACAGCGCCACAACATTTATACCATGAGATAACATCTGATACAGGGCACCCTGCACACCTTGTAAGTTCCAGGAAAATATACCTGCAGCAATTAAACCTACGTGACCAAGAGAAGAGTATGCCAGCATACGTTTGAAATCTTTCTGAGCCAATGCCATGAATGAACCATATACCACACTCACAACACTTAACAGAACTACATATTTTGAGGCTATTTGCCAGCCCATGGGAACCATGGGTATCAGCCAAACTACTACTGCAAAAGTTCCCATTTTGAGCATGATACCAGACAATAACATAGTGCCTTGAGTAGGTGCATTCACATAGGTATCCGGCTGCCAGGTATGCAAAGGAAATATCGGCATCTTGATAGCAAAGGCCAGATAGAATGCTACAAAAACAAGCAGTTGTTCTTTTACAGGCAGATGTGCTCCAACTGTATAGAAATCACTCAACATAAAATTCTTTGCAGGGTTGTGTAGCCAGAGAAAAATAATTGCCAGTAGCATAAACAAACTTCCCGTAAGCGTATATAAAAAGAACTTAAAGGTAATACGCTGACGACCCTCTCCACCCCAAACTAAACATATCAGGTAAATTGGAATTAAAGCGAGCTCCCAGAATAAATAAAACAGCAATGCATCCTTAGCAAGGAACAGTCCTAACAATGCACTTTGCATCAATAAGATCAGACCGAAATAAGCTTTAGGATGCTGAATTGTTCTGCCTGTAGCAGACTGTATAATGAATGGAACCAATAATGTAGTTAGCAATATTAATATCAGGTTTATACCATCTGCTTTAATATAAAAATCAGCACCTAAAGATTGAACCCAGTCAGTATGCCAGTAAAAGCAAGAACAGCCGGGCGTTTTTTTAAAAGCAAAAAACGCATAGAGCCCTAAACCTAAATTAGCCAGGGCACCGAGAAGCGCAATATTCTTTGCATGCTTATCCTGGAACAACACCAGCAAAGAAGCAAATAAGACGGGTAATATAACTATAAGTAGTACTAACATATTTATATACTAAATCGACAAATTAAAATAATTTTCAAAAGCTACAAAAAAGGTAAACACCATATTTTTTAAATCTTAAACGAAAAACATCAGCATTAACAAGACAATACTAATCACCATAGCCATTACATAAAACCCTAAACCTCCGGTCTGCGATAAACGCAACAGCTGACTCCAATTAATCACTGATGTACCTATATTATTTACAAAAGCATCAATACCCAAACGCTCCATCGAACCGTAGAATAAAACAGCTATTTTATCCATTGGCTTTACAATCAATGCATCATACAACTCGTCTATATAATATTTATGGTAGATAACTTCCTTGATTAATGACATAGGAGCCTCATCCTCGGCGGGAATCTGCTTCTTAGAAACAAAAAGTATACTTGCAATAATTATTACCAATGCAATTAACATGACTGTTACAGCCATTAATACCATTTCGGTATTAAATGACATTTCAAGTGTATCCATCTTTAAAGTTGAAGCCAGAAAGCCATCCAACCAGTGGTGTATATTTAAAACATGACCTAGTTCGTGAGGAAATCCAATAAAACCACCAACTACAGATAATACAGCTAATACCATCAATGGTATCGTCATGCTTTTAGGAGATTCGTGCAAGTGACCCAACTGCGCATTACTGCCTCTGAAATCTCCGGTAAAAGTGAGGAAGAAAAGTCGGAACATATAGAATGCCGTCATTAGCGAAACTACTAACGCCAACACGAAAAGTACTTTATTGTGCAGATAGATTTCTGCCAGCATTTGATCTTTAGAGAAGAAACCGGCAAACGGAGGAATACCGGCAATAGCGATAGTACCTATCAAAAAGGTGATGAAGGTTACCGGCATTTTACGCTTTAACCCACCCATATTTCTGATATCCTGATCCCCGCTCATCCCATGAATAACACTTCCTGCACCGAGGAACAATAAAGCCTTGAAAAAAGCATGGGTAACCACGTGGAATACGCCTGCAGAAAAGGCACCTACACCCAAAGCGCAAAATATCAAACCTAACTGACTCACTGTTGAGTAAGCAAGTACCTTCTTAATATCATTTTGAAATAAAGCAATTGTAGCAGACAGCAATGCCGTTGCAATTCCAATAATTGAAATAAATAACATTGTATCCGGAGCAGCAGAGAATAAAGTACTGCAACGTGCAACCATATAAATACCTGCAGTTACCATGGTAGCAGCGTGGATTAATGCAGAAACTGGCGTTGGACCGGCCATAGCATCCGGCAACCAAGTATACAAAGGTATCTGTGCCGATTTACCCATAGCACCAATGAATAATAACATCGTTATATAGGTAATTAGTTTACCATCTATTACTAACGTACCCACCTGAGCGAATACTTCATGATAATTGATACTTCCAAAAACGCCAAAGGTTAAGATGATACCTAATAAGAAACCTAAATCTCCTATACGATTCATGATAAAGGCTTTGTTGGCTGCATTACTATAGTTTATATTTTTAAACCAGAAACCAATCAATAAGTAAGAACATAAACCAACTCCTTCCCAGCCAACAAACATCAGTAAGAAATTATCGCCTAACACCAACAATAACATAAAGAAGACAAATAGATTCAGGTAAGCAAAGTACCTGTTATAATCCTTCTCGTCGTGCATATATCCCGTGGAATAAACATGAATGAGAAAACCCACTCCCGTAATCACTAGGGTAAATAAGATAGAAAGTGCATCTACCAGAAAAGAGAATTCAGCATTAAACCCTCCTACATGTATCCACGACATTAAGGGGACAGTAATAGCGTGGTTATTAGAAACCTGTGTAGTGAATATTACTAAGGCTACCACAAATGATGCTAATATGCTGGAAGGTGCCAGATAACTGACTACCGACTTAGATAAGCGACTTCCAAATAATGCTATGATAGCAAAACTTACTAGGGGAAATAATGGAATAAGATACACTAACTTTTGCATCAGCATTTTTATTTTTTGATTTCTAAAAGTTTAAAAAACTCATCCAACTTCGGCATAATAATAATTTCTGTTCTTCTGTTAACCGATCTATTTGCAGGCGAATCATTTGCGACTTTAGGATTAAATTCAGAACGTCCACCAGCAATCATTCTTGAAGGATCAACACCATATCGGGATTGTAATACACGAGCAATAGCCGTAGCGCGTTTTACACTCAAATCCCAATTGTCTGCAACACAAGAAGAAGAAATTTTAACATTGTCTGTATTCCCTTCAATCAATACGTCAAATGACTTGTAGTCATTTATAACTTTTGAAATTTTCTCCAATACACCACCAGCTTTAGATGAGATTTCTGCACTGCCTGATCTATATAACATATTGTCTGATAAAGAAATCAATACCACTCCTTTTTCTACCTTCACGTTTACATCAGTATCATTAACATCTGTCAAAGAGCGCTTAAGATTGAGTACTAAAACTAAATTCAATGAATCTTTAGATCTGATTTGGGCATTTAGTTCTGATAATTCTCTTGACTGCTTATCTATAGTTTCCAAAGACTTTCTAATACTCTCTGCTCCTTCCTTACTGATTACGGAAAGTGCAGAAAGCTGATCCAATAACTTTCCATTAGCGGACTTTTGGTACTCTACTTCTTTTATAAGCTCCTCTATTTTAGCTTTAGCTTTAACTAACTCATCGGACAATGCATCATACTCCGATGATTTTACGCCAAACTTTTTTTCACATTCAGCCAGATCCGATGTAGTTTGACGTAATGCCTGCTCTACCTTATCTTTCTCTGTTTGGGTAGCCTGAAATTTCTTCTTGGTTACACAGGATGTTAAAACAAATAATACCAAAACATAAATCCCAATCTTTCTCATAATTCTATAATTTAATTTCAACTTTACCATTTTAATTTATTCAATGCATCAATATCTGTAGACTTAGTATTTCTGAATATCATCATTAAAATGGCAAGTCCAACTGCCACCTCAGCAGCTGCAACAACCATTACAAAAAATACAAATACCTGACCACTGCTATCTCCCAAGTAACGGGAAAAAGCAACCATCAGTAAATTAACTGCATTCAACATCATCTCTACACACATAAATATAATAATGGCGTTTCTTCTGTATAAAACTCCCATTACCCCAATGCAAAAAAGTGTAACACTTAGATAAATATACCACTGTATCGGAATGCCTATTATAACGTCTTTCATAATTTAAGTTTGTAGTTTTTAAACCTTAAAAACTAATGAATTTCTTTTTTACTTAAGAATACAGCACCCACCATACCTGCAAGGAACAATACCGATGAAAGTTCGAAAGGCAACATGTATTCATTGAATAAAACTTTTCCTAAATTTTCTACAAGACCAACATTGCTATTTTTAGCAGACGTCAGCATTGTTGTTTCTGCCCCTTTAAGCGTAGCCACAAAAACCATCATCAGCAAACAAGCAGATACCACCGCTATCACTTTGGGTATATTCTTTTTATGAGGCTCAATTTCTTTATTAAGGTTCAACATCATAATTACATATAGAAATAATACCATAATAGCACCAGCATAAACAATAATATGAACCGCAGCCAAAAACTGCGCATTAAGTAAAAAATAATGGCCTGCAATAGAAAAGAAGGTGACAATAAGATATAAAACGGAGTGCACCGGATTTTTATCTATGATCACCAAGAGTGCACTGAATACAGCTACAAAGGATAAAAAGAAGAATAGATATTGCGACAGCATTGGTTTCTTATTAATTTTTATAATTCAATCATCTTCTATTATTTAATGATTCTGACTACCCTCCAGTAGCTGCTGATCCTTAAATGTTTGATTATGATATTTTGTCTTGTCTTTTTTAAACGATAAAACCTCCTTAGTTTGACGGCAAGTTACATCAACAGGCTGGCCAACAGGTTCAACTAATTTATCCTTTCCATAAATAAACTCATTGCGTTTGAATTCCGTTGGCACAATTCTATCCGTAAGGAATATGGCTTCTTTTGGACAAGCCTCCTCACATAAACCACAAAAAATACAACGCAACATATTTATCTCATAGGTAGCAGCATATTTCTCTTCTCTATATAAATTTTCCTCTCCTTGCCTACGCTCTTCAGAACGCATGGTAATAGCTTCCGCCGGACAAGCTACAGCGCATAAGCCACATGCTGTACAACGCTCAGCACCATTTTCATCCCGTTTCAATACATGTTGTCCACGATAAACCTCTGCAATCTCTCTCTTTTGTTCAGGATATTTAATGGTAGATGAACGTTTAAAAAGGTGTTTAATCGTTATTGACATACCATTGAGTATAGCAGGGAGATATAACTTCTCCATGAAAGACATTTCTTTTTTTACAACTACTTTTTTCCTATCTGTTAACTGCATACAATTTTACTTTACTTATGTATTCTATACTTTTCCTAATGCAAACATCATGATGCCGGTAGCTAAAATATTAAAGATGGCCAGGGGTATCATAATCTTCCAACCCAAATTCATTAGCTGATCATATCTGAACCTCGGAATTGTCCAACGCACCCACATGAAGAAGAAAATAAAGAAAATTATTTTTGAAAAGAAGAATCCAACTTGGAGAAAAGCTAATATATTAGGACCAACAGGAATAAGATGCTGGAAAGGAATATTATATCCTCCAAAATACAACGACGACATAATCGCAGCCGAAATAAATATATTGATATATTCTGCGAATAGATAGAATCCCAATTTCATGGAAGAATATTCCGTGTGATAACCACCCACCAGCTCTGTTTCACACTCCGGTAAATCAAAAGGTGCTCTATTGGTTTCTGCAAATGCACAGATTAAGAAAATAAGAAAACCCAGAGGCTGATAACATATGTTCCACCAGTCACCATTCTGTTGATTTACAATTTCTCCTAAGCTTAACGTACCTGTCTTCATTACCAATGCCACAATTGCCAAGCCCATCGCAATCTCATAACTAATCATCTGAGAAGATGCGCGCAGTGCGCCTAACATAGAATATTTATTATTGGATGCCCAACCTCCAATCATAATTCCATATACCCCTATGGATACTACACCAAATACATAAAGAATACCAATATTGATATCTGTAATCTGCAGAGGATAAACTTGACCACCAAAAGATAAATCTCCTCCCCATGGAATAACTACTCCTGTCATTAATGCGGTTAGCATCGCTAAACTTGGGCCAAGTACAAATAAGAATTTATTAGAAACCGTTGGAATGATTTCTTCCTTCATAAACATTTTTATCCCATCCGCTATAGGCTGTAAGATACCAAAAGGTCCCGCTCTATCCGGTCCTACGCGATCCTGCATGAAAGCGGCCACCTTCCTTTCGGCATAGGTAGAATAAGCTGCAATTCCCAAAGAAACCAGGAAGACCACAAATACTAAAATGGATTTATATATTATGAATGCAATCATTTTTCGTTAGTTTACAATTGACAATGTAGTTGACAAATGCATTTGTTTTTTATTAAATATTATTCGGATCCAAAGGCCCTTTGCCTAATTCCGATTTTACTCCATCTAATTGATGAATTTGTTTTTTAACCCCTACTTGTAATTTTCTGAGATCATCATGATTCTGGGCAATTACTGAATGATGATTCACTTTCGTCGGACCTTCAATTGTCCAATCTGAAGTTTTCTTTTTATCGAATCTGCAAGTGTTACAAATAAACTGCTCTGCCTCTCCCCACTGATCTTTTCTTGCTGTAACCCTCAATACTTCGTCGCCTTTCATCCACAAACGTACTTTACCGGAGCATTTTTCACAGCCTCTGTGTGCATCTACCGGATTGGTATACCATACGCGACTCTTAAATCGGAACGTTCTGTCTGTAAGAGCGCCAACAGGGCAAACATCTATTATATTACCAGAGAAATCATTATCTATTGCCTTCTCTATATAGGTAGAAATTTCTGAATGATCTCCGCGATTAATAACCCCATGAACACGTTTATCTGTTAACTGATCGCATACTTTTACGCAACGATAACAAAGAATACATCGATTCATATGCAACTTCACATATGGTCCAATATCAATAGGATCAAATCTTCTTCTATTAAATTCATAGCGGGTTTCTTCCTTGCCATTTTCGTAAGAAAGATCCTGAAGATGACACTCCCCTGCCTGATCACAGATAGGGCAATCCAGTGGGTGATTAGCCAATAAAAACTCTACTACACCTGCACGAGCTTCCAGTAGTTCCGGGGAAGTTGTATTCTTCACCACCATACCATCCATTACATTCGTTCTGCAACTGGCAACAGGTTTAGGCATTGGGCGAGGATCTTTTTCGGAACCTTGCGTTACACTAACGATACAGGTTCTGCAATATCCACCTGAAGTTTCCAGTTTAGAGTAATAACACATGGTAGGCGGAGCAATATGCGTACCATGCTGCTCATCAATCATTCTTGCAGCCTGCAAAATTGAAGTTCCATCCGGAACTTCAATCGTAATATCGTCTATGGTAACTTTAGCCATTTTTATTCTTTGAATTATGCATTTTGTATTTCCAGATTATTCAATCTGAAATAGTGTTTTACATCGTGAATAGATTCCGGATGTTTCACATACTCTTCAAATTCGCTTCTGAAATGACGAATAGCGCTAGCCACCGGCCATGCTGCTGCGTCGCCCAGCGGACAAATCGTTTTACCTTCTATCTTACTTTGTATATCCCATAGCAAATCAATATCTGCCATCGTTGCTTTTCCTGAAATAAATTTCTTTAATATCTTTTCCATCCACCCCGTACCTTCTCTGCACGGTGAGCACTGTCCACAAGATTCATGATGATAGAAGCGAGCAAAAGTAAATAGATTCTTTACCACGGAAGTATCTTCATCCATAACGATAAAACCTCCGGAACCCATCATCGTTCCTGTAGCAAATCCCCCGTCAGACAATGACTCATAGCTCATAAGGCGCGGTTCGCCAGCAGCCGTTTTTAAGATTAACTCAGCTGGAAGAATGGGAACAGAAGAACCTCCGGCAACTACTGCCTTTAGCTTTTTGCCATTTCGAATTCCTCCACAGAATGCATCAGCGTATATAAAATCCTCCACGGTAATACCCATTTCAATTTCATAAACACCCGGTTTATTGATATGTCCGGATGCTGAAACCAATTTCGTTCCTGTACTTTTTCCGATACCTATTTTAGCATAAGCATCACCACCATCTTTAATGATAGGGACTACAGCTGCGATAGTTTCTACATTGTTTACTACTGTTGGGCATCCCCACAAACCGGCTACTGCCGGGAAAGGAGGTTTGATACGCGGATTTCCGCGTTTTCCTTCCAAAGATTCAAGCAGTGCTGTTTCTTCCCCACAGATATATGCGCCTGCACCAGGCTGCACATACATATCATGGTCAAAACCTGATCCTAAAATATTCTTTCCAAGCAATCCTGCAGCATAAGCTTCTTTGATGGCTTTCTCCAATATAGTAATGAGGTAGTAATACTCTCCTCTTACATATATGTATGATATATTAGCTCCAAGAGCATAGCTGGAGATAATCATCCCCTCAATCAACAGATGGGGCAAATGTTCAATCAAATATCTGTCCTTGAAGGTACCCGGCTCAGACTCATCCGCATTACAAACGAGATAACGAGGAACTCCTTCCGGCTTCGCCAGAAAGCTCCATTTCATTCCGGTAGGAAAGCCTGCACCACCACGACCTCTAAGTCCTGATTTTTTAACTTCCTCTAATACGTCGTCCGGCTTCATGGTTTTAAAAGCCTTCTCTAATGAGGTATACCCATTATGTTTTCTGTAGACATCCAGTGTGTGGATACCTTCTATATGATCGTTAGCTAATAATAATTTGCGTTCCATTTTTTCAGTTTACAGTTTATAGCAATGCTACAGACTATTATACATTTTATTGGTTCAGGTGAACGTATTTACTTCGTTTGTTTTCCTTCCGTAAATCTTCCAGAATCGTATCTATCTTTTCAAATGTCAGATGTTCATAATACTGTTCTCCAATCTGGAACATGGGTGCTGTACCACAGGAACCAAGGCATTCTACGAGTTTTATCTGAAACATTCCATCCGCAGAAATATGACCCGTTTCTACCTGCAGCTTTTTTTCCAGATATCGAACGATATCTTCTGCACCGCACAACCAACAAGAGCTGGTATGGCACACTTCAATTAAATATTTTGCGACAGGTTTAAGGTTAAACATCGAATAGAAAGATGCCACCTCATAAACTTCAATAGGCTCAATACCCATAATGGATGCTACATGATCCATAACCGGAGCGCTAAGCCATCCATCAAATTCTGCCTGAGCCAAATGTAAAATCGGTATCAAAGCAGATTTTGATTTCCCTTCCGGGTAACGTTTCATCATCTCCTGAGCTTTAGCTAAAGCTTCCGGCGAAAATTTTATAGGTTGTTCTGTTATCATCGTTCAATCAAAATCTAAAAGTATACTTACTAAATTCTATGCATCCAACTCTCCTGCTATTACATTCATACTACTCATAGTTAAAATAGCATCACTCAGCATAGAGCCTTTTATCATTTCTGGATAAGCCTGATAGTAGATAAAGCAAGGTCTTCTGAAATGCAGTCTGAATGGCTGTCTGCCTCCATCACTGATCAGATAAAAGCCCAACTCTCCATTTCCTCCTTCCACACAATGATATACTTCGCCCTTAGGGACATCCATCTCCCCCATCACTATTTTGAAATGATAGATTAAAGCTTCCATCTTGCTGTATACATCTTCCTTTGAAGGGAGGTAAAACTCCGGAAGATCGGCATGGAATGGTCCATCCGGTATACCTTTAATAGCTTGTTCTATAATGCGCATGCTCTCCCACATTTCCTGCATACGCACCATATAACGATCATAGGTATCTCCATTCGTACCCACAGGGATATCAAATTGAAAATCTTCATAAGAAGAATAAGGATTAGCTACACGAACATCATAATCTACGCCTGCTGCACGAAGGTTTGGACCGGTAAAGCCGTATTGTAATGCTAAATCCTGAGATATACCACCTACATTAACCGTTCTGTCCATGAAGATTCTGTTCCTGTCAACTAATTTCTGAAACTCTCTAAGGCCTTTAGGAAACTCTTTTAGGAAATGGTGTATTTTATTCCACACATCAGGGGTGAAGTCACGCTCCATTCCTCCAATTCTACCAATATTGGTAGTTAAACGTGCTCCACAGATACCTTCAAAAATTTCATAAATCCATTCTCTGTATTGGAATAAATGTAAGAAACCCGTCATGGCACCTGTATCAACGGCTATAACCGTATCACAAACGATATGATCTGCAATTCGGGACAACTCCATGATAATAACGCGCATGTATTGGGCACGTTTAGGAATCTCCGCACCAATAAGCTTCTCAACCGTCATATGCCATCCCATATTATTTATAGGTGATGAGCAATAATTCAGGCGATCTGTAATTGGCGTAATCTGATTGTATGGACGATGTTCCGATAGTTTTTCAAAAGCACGGTGGATATAACCCACAGTAGACACAGCATCTACAATCATCTCCCCATCCATCGTTAATATATTCTGAAATATACCATGAGTAGCAGGGTGCGTTGGCCCCAAGTTTAGGGTTGAATACTGTTTTTCGTCGTATATCTGTTTTTCAGTCATCTGTTATCTATCTACTTTATCAATTCAATCCCTCGTTTATCTTCCAAACATTTTATCATCTTTATCTTCACGTTGCATATCTTCTAACGGGTATTCTTTTCGCATCGGGAAATAGTTCATTTCATCCATATTAAGAATGCGTTTCAAATTGGGATGACCTTCAAAATTAAAACCAAAGAAATCATACTCTTGTCGCTCCATCCAGTTAGCGGTTTTCCAAATATCTGAAACCGTTGGTATCGACAAATGCTCTCTCGATAAAAATGTCTTTATACGAATACGCCAGTTTTTAGGCATATTGTGCAACTGATACATCAACGCAAACTCTTTATCCTTTTCTAAATCAGGATAGTGTGTACCGCAGAGGGTAGTTAGAAAATGAAAGTTTAAATCTGAATCCTCTTTCAGGAACTGAAGGGCTTCTTTTACAATATGCTTCTCCAAAATAAAAACAGGAAAGTCGTAGTGCATTTCTGAAGTCAACACTGCAGCTCCAAATTTCTGTTCCAGTTTATTTTTTACTAAATCAAGTAACTCGCTCATCTCTATAGTTTTCAGGTGGATACACCCGTCTTATTATTCAATTCCGTATTGTGCCAACATTGCCTTATACTCTGGCGAATCTCTCCTTCTTCGTTGCTCTGTTTCTGCCAGGTGCTGAATTTTTAATATTCCGTCCAATACCTGCTCTGGTCTTGGCGGACAACCCGGGATATATACATCCACAGGAATAATTCTATCAATTCCTTGTAAAACACTATAAGTATCAAAGATACCACCGCTACTTGCACAGGCACCCATACTTAATACCCATTTAGGCTCTGCCATCTGTTCATACACCTGTCTAAGTACCGGTCCCATTTTCTTGGAAATAGTACCCATTACCATTAAAAGGTCTGCCTGGCGTGGAGAGAAACTCAAACGCTCAGAACCAAATCTCGCAAGATCGTAATGAGAGGCCATAGTAGCCATGAACTCTATGCCACAACAAGAAGTGGCAAATGGCAACGGCCAAAGCGAGTTAGCCCTGGCTAAACCAACAACCTTATCCAGTGATGTTGCGAAGAAACCCTGCCCCTCTATACCATCCGGTTGGTAAGACGGATGAATGTCTATTGCTGTTGAAATTGTACTCATTTAATATACTTTACAAAGTTCACTACAAATTATTCCCACTTTAATGCTCCTTTCTTGAGTATATAGAAGAATCCCACCAAAAAAACTGCAATGAAGGAAAACATTTCTATTATGCCCAATAACCCTAAAGATTTGAAATTAACAGCCCAGGGATACATAAAGATTACTTCTACGTCAAATAACACAAAAAGGATAGCTACTAAAAAATACTTAATAGAGAAGGGTGTTCTTGCGTTTCCCTGTACCTCTATACCGCACTCAAAGGTTTCCAATTTAACTTTTGTTTTACGACGTGGTCCCATCCAGTGGGTTACCCCCATAACCAGGGCTACAAAACCCAAAGCAACGATAAACATCAGTACGATGGGCAAATAATCTAATGATTGACTAACAGATAGAAGCATATGATAATGAACGGACAAAGATAGTATTATGTTTCAAAAAAATAGGGTTTAGATATCACCTAATCATCCATATATGTGGATATATCATACTCCATGAATAATGAATAAATCTTTAAATCAACAACAATATCTTATTTTTGGCAGAATGATGATTTTAGAAGCGGAAGACGATGCACATACTTTAGCCACCGAATTTGTATTACATACCTTTGCTAATGTGTTTGTTACAGGTAAAGCTGGTACAGGTAAAACTACCTTTCTGCATTCCGTACGTAAAAATACCCTGAAAAATACGGTAGTTGCCGCACCCACTGGAGTTGCCGCCATTAATGCCGGAGGAATGACCCTTCACTCTTTGTTCCAACTTCCCTTTGGACCTTTTTTACCCACCAAACAGCGGGTTGCTGCAAATACCACAAACCTGCACTCTTTGTTTGAAAATCTAAAGTTAAGTAAGGCTAAAACAGAACTATTCAAAGAAATGGAACTGCTTATTATAGACGAAGTGAGTATGTTGAGGTGTGATACCCTGGATTGTATAGACAACCTATTAAGAACAGTTCGTAAAAATCAGGAAGAAGCTTTTGGAGGTGTTCAGGTTTTATTCATTGGAGATTTATTCCAATTACCCCCAGTGATTAACGATGATGAATGGAGAATACTCTCTGAATATTACGAAAGTCCTTTCTTTTTTAGTGCTCATGTAATCAAGGAGTGTAATATTCTCAATATTGAATTCCACAAAATATATAGACAGAATGAAGAGAAATTTATCCGACTCCTCAATAAAGTTCGGAATAACGAGATGAATGAAGATGACTTCTATTCTCTAAATGATCGTCACCAACCTGAACTAATAGGGGATTTAGAAGACTACATCACACTTACTACCCACAATTGGAAGGCCGACAAAATCAATCAGACGCAACTACAGCGCCTTGATGCAGACCTTTTTGAATATACTGCTGAAATCAGTGGTGATTTTTCTGAAAAAACATTACCCACAGAGATGAATCTCCAACTTAAAATTGGGGCACAGGTGATATTTATAAAGAATGACAGTAAGCCAGAAAAAAGATACTACAATGGCAAATTAGCCATCATAAAAAATATCTCCGAAACTTCTATCACCGTTCAGTTTTTTGAAGATGAATTAGAGCATACCCTTGAGCGAGAGACCTGGGAAAATATTCGATTCAATTACAATACAGCAACAGATAAAATTGAAGAAGAAAAGATTGGGAGCTTTACACAATATCCCATCAGATTGGCCTGGGCGATTACCATTCATAAAAGCCAGGGACTTACTTTCCAGAAAGCCGTTATAGATGCAGGGCAAGCATTTGCTGCAGGTCAGGTATATGTGGCATTGAGTCGGTGTATCAATATGGAGGGATTATTTTTACAAACGGCAATCACTCAACAAGCCATCACCACAGACCAACGCATTGTTGATTTTACACAGAACTATTTATCTGCTGAAAATGAACTTACAGCACAACTACCTTTCCAAAAAATTGAATATGCAAAAACACAGCTAATAAAAGCATTCGACTGGAATAAAGCGGTGGAACTTATCCGAGCATATGCAGACCTTTCCGAAGAAAAACAATTACCGGAGAAAGAAAAAACAATTGCACTGACGAAAGAATTACTCCGATATGTATTCGAACAAAAAGAGATTGCCGATAAATTTTCAAGACAATTAGAAGGTGTTCTGAAAAACATAGAACAAATAGAAAATCAAGAGATACTCCAGGAAAGAGTGGTGAAATCTATACACTATTTTTCTGAAAGGATAATCAAAGAACTCCTTGAACCATTACATCAACATATCCTCCTGCTTGAAAGCAAAAAAAGAGTACGTGGATTTTTAAGAAAATCAGCTGAATTGGAGCAGGCATTGATATCAAAATTAAAGCAAATTGAACGATTACAATTTGGTGGCAGCCGATTCTATACTGGAAATTCTTTTTATCAGGAAGATTTAAAACTACAGGAAAGTATTCAGAAGAAACCAGAAAAAGGCGACTCACACCGGGAAACACTGAAGCTCTATAAAGCCGGAAAAGATTTAGCAACTATTGCGCAAGAAAGATGCTTATCCAAAACTACTATTGAAGGACACCTCAGCTCTTTTATAGCCACTAAAGAGATTGATATTCACGATTTTTTAAATGATGAAGCCCTCGCTACTATTAAAATAGCCGCAGTAAAAATAGAAACTACACAAATACAACCCTTAAAAGAATATTTTGGCGAGCAATACACATATGGGCAGCTAAGAATGGCTATAGCCTTTCATTATGGCCTTTAAATATAATTATCATTATCCCGTTCTTACCTATCCAAAATCACACATAAAATATTGCGTATATTCTAGCTTAGACCATTTATTATAAAGGGTGCTGATTCATAGCATATATATAAATTCCAACTATCAAAATAAGTTAATACTGATATTGGAAGACATCTTCATAAAAATGAAGTCAGATTTTTTGCCTTTGGTAGACTAAGTAAGCGCTGTTAATTAACCAGATGTTCCAGCTTCTTCTCATTCAGAATAAGTATACTCCCCTCTCTGATATCAATTAATTTCTCGTCTTTAAAATCACTGAGTGTTCGGATGAGAGATTCTTTTGCAGTACCGGCAATATTAGCAAGATTCTCCCTGCTCATATCTATAGAAAATGGTCCGGTATTTGTTTTCTTATATTTCTTCATAATAGCAATGAGTGTTTCCGCAACTTTCTTACGAAGCGAATTATAAGCCATACCCAATAACTTATCTTCGTTATCAGAAATATTATTTGCCAAAAGTTGAATAAATTTCTGCATCACTTCTCTGCTGCTATTCATTAGCCGTTCAAATTCTTCTTTTGGAATTACTGCAAGCTCTGTTGTCTCCAATGCCTCAGCTGTCTCCTTATAAGCTGTCTTTTCGAGCAAAGCCATATAACCCAAAAAATCACCTTCGCTGTATAAAGCAGTTGTGAGTTGCTTACCATCTTCATTCGTTCTATAGGCTTTAACAGATCCTTTCTTTACAAAGTATAAATGCAATGGATGTCTGTTTTCTGAATAAACAATCTGTTTTTTATTGAAATGCTGCGAGCTTCTGTTTTCTGACAGACGATTAAAAACATCCATACCACCTGAGACATGCACTAAATTATCTAAGCCTTCCAGGCCGGATAGAAAATCTTTTTGTAAAAGCTCCGCCTTATGCAATCTACTCTGAACAGCGTTTAATAACTCTGTACCATTAAATGGCTTGGTGATATAGTCATCTGCGCCAAGCTCCATACCTTTTCTAACTTCGATACGTTCCGATTTAGCAGATAAAAATATAAATGGAATATTTCTCGTCTCTACATTGTTATGAAGAATATTAATCACACCATATCCATCTAAAACCGGCATCATGATATCGCAGATAATTAAATCGGGCTTATGTTCTACAGCAAGTGCCACCCCTTCCTTTCCGTCCTTTGCAGCAACCACGTTATAGTCAGACATTTCCAATATCTCCGCAGTATTTTCCCTAATCTCTTTATTGTCTTCAATCAGTAGTATTGTTTTCATATTTTTTCTTGAATCTTAAATGTTACTATAAATTCTGTTCCTTTATCTAACTCACTTTTACAAACAACCGTACCATTCATTAATTCGGCATATTTGGCTACAATATTTAAACCGAGACCTGTACCCTGAATATTAGATACATTCGCTCCACGAAAGAAACGTTCAAATAAATGCTGTTGATCTTCTGTAGAAATTCCCAAACCACAATCCTTAACAGCAACTAAGAATTCATCTTTTCTGAGTTCAGTAGTTAATTCAATTTCAGAGCCATCCGGAGAAAATTTAATCGCATTGGATAACAAATTCATCATTATATGTTTCAGCATACTATGATCTGAAATAACAAATGCCTCTCCTATATGTGTATACGTAAGGTGCTGTCCTACCTTCAATAAGGCTTGAATCTCATTAATCAGCGCTTTGGTTGTTTCAAAAATATCTACATCAAGATAACGGGGCACCATCTTACCTTCTTCAATCTGACCAATTTGCAAGAAATCATTAAGTGTGTCTGTAAGCATATTGACGGATGAAACTATGCGATTATGATGTTTTAACCGCTGGGGCTGTTCCTCTGTTTGATTATATTTAGAAGCTAAAAATGAAGATGATAAAATAGTACTCAATGGCGTTTTAAATTCATGAGAAGCCATCGCTAAGAAACGTGTTTTTAATTCATTCAATTCTTTCTCTTTCTCTAATGCATCTGTGAGTGACTGTGTTCTTTCCATTACCTTATACTCCAATTCTATATTCAACTCTTTTAATGCCATTTCCGATTCTTTTCGAATAGTAATATCACTTATAAAAGCGATAATATAATCGCCATCGATTGCTTTGTAAGGACTCAAGGAAATCTCTACCGGAAATTCTCTCCCATCTTTTCTTACAGCAAATAAATCCAGACCAATTCCCATCGCTCTTCCTGTTGGTTTGTGGGTATGATAATGCGCTGTATGTTTTTTATGCCGGTCTCTGAAACGGTCCGGGATTAATATTTCTAAGGCTTTACCCAAAATCTCTCTTTCATCCTCATACCCAAACTGACCAAGAGCAAATGAATTTATAGAAATAATTTCTCCACGGTGATTAACTGATATAATCCCAATAGCCCTGTTATTAAAGAGCGCATCATATTCCTGTTTAAAATCTTTCAGCTTATTCATTAATATTTATCTAATATATAGATAATTAATGGTTTTTGCATTCATCTTTTTTATTTAAACGCTAAAAGATAACCCGTAAAAAAAACTAAGATAAATCAGGATACCCAATATAACACTGATTTAAATCAGCAAAAAAAGTGATTAAAATCAGTCCCTTTTTTGATAAGTTTTTTACAAAAAATACATCCCCATTTAGATGTAATAAAAGCATAGAATTCTGTAAGAATACTACGTTAAAATCTATCCACTTTTGCCCTTGGAGATAATTAATTTTTAAAAAAGGAAAAAACATATCAGCTATGAAAACACTTTACATTAAAATAAAAATCAATTTATTGTTGGGTATGTTTATCCTGCAGTTTTTGACACAAAATGCTTCAGCGCAAGTAACAAAAACTGCTACCACAGGGAACTGGAATACGGCCGCTACATGGACACCTGTAGGTGTACCAGCTTCTAATGACAGTATAGTCATTCCTGCCGGAGTGAAATTAACTGCGAATACAACTACCAATGCTCGTGCTATTGCATTCACTGGACTTGGAGGTGTATTTACTGTTAACCCTGGCATCACAATCACAGTAAGCAATGCGATAACTTTATATTGTTACGCCTCAAATGTGAATGTATCAGGGACAATAAGTGGGACAGGAATTCTGAATGCTGGTAATTTAAATATCGGAATCCCATCTGTAGTTTCTACAAAAGGCTCAGACGATACACTCACCCTAAATATTTCCACATTGAATTTAACAGGAGATTTTACTATCTATAATAATGACCAGGGAGGTGGAAAGGCTGTACTACCTGTTGTTAATATAAATTCACCCTGCTCCTTATCTGCTGGGAGGATAGTATTGATACAATCGGGTTCTGGTGCTGGAGGTAGTAGATTAATAAAGCTGAATGCAGCAACCGGATCGACAGTTCATCTATCCAATGGACCAAATCCTATAACTGTAAGTAGCAGTGTATCTCTATCTAGTGCTCATATACTCTTCACCCTTAATAGTTCTACTTTTGATTATAATGGTTCTTCTGCTGCACAAACTATTCCCTTTTTGCTAACCAATAGCGGCCTTGGCGGAAATACCAGTGCAATTGCAATAAACTATGGCAACTTATATACCAATAATACTAGTTCGGGTGGCGCAACATTAGGAGCAGCGGTTACTGCCACCAATGTAACAGGTGATTTAAGAGTGCAGTCAGGCACTTTAAAAAACGGCGGATTTGCGATGGCTGGCAATGCAGGAAAAAATTTTCAGGTTGCCAATGGTGCTTTCTTTGAGATGAGCGGAACGGCTGTATTTCCTACAGGTTTCGGAACATACACCTTCGGACCAACCAGTACTACCCGTTATCTGCAAACAAATGCACAAAATGTATCTACACAGACGTACGGACATCTGGAAGTGAAACCAGCTGCTAATTCCATAACCCATTCGTTTGCCGGCGGAATAACTACTGTTGCTGGAAATTTAACAGTAGGCAACGGAACTAACACCGCTGCGATAATCACGGCAGCTACCAATGCAACTACGTTAACAGTAAATGGTAACGTTACCATAAACGGAAATACCACACTTATTGGAAACACAGCAAATACGTTTACGGTTGGAGGGAATTGGATCAACCATGGAATATATACCGCCAATAGTGGCAATGTAACGCTTAATGGAACCGCACAAAATATTGATGGAATTAGTGTCACAACATTTTACAATCTAACTATCAATACGAGTAATAGCCCAGACAGCATTTCAATAAGCACTTCACCTCTCGTTCAAAATCTGCTCACCATGACAAGAGGCAATGTTTTTACAGGTAGCAATTATATAGGCTTAGGAATAAGTACCATAAATAAAGGAATGTTATACTATACATCTGGCTATATCGTTGGGAAGATGCGCAGATGGTTTAATGGAACCAATATAAATGATACTACTGGTTTGTATCCACTCGGACAACAACTTTCTGGAAGTCTTAAAAAAAGATTTTTTAAGATTGCATTTAATGTTGCGCCTGTTGCCGGAGGATATTTAGACGTTAGTTATATTAATCAAAAGATGTTGAATGATGGATTACCTATAAATGGAATAAATAATACGTGTTTAAGTGGAGCAACCTTTAATGTAACAAATTCATCAGATCAGGGGTATTGGTCAACCACACCGCAATCAGCCACTATTGGAGAAAGTGGAAGTTATACTTTATCCTTAACGGGACAGGATATAGCCATAATTACAGATTTATGTCAGTTAACAGTATTAAAACGCTCTGTAAGTAGCCAGTGGTCTGCGCCGGGTACCCATCTAACACCTTCAGGCAGTATATCTATGCCAACTTTATCTAGGACTTCGCTAACTGGGTTTTCTGATTTTGGTTTTGGCGGAGGAGATCCAAACCCTTTGCCAGTAGAGTTGGTCTATTTTCATGCAACCTGTGCCGAAGG
>CANHGL010000001.1 GCA_947460245.1 Sphingobacteriales bacterium | reverse complement strand
GTATCCTTGTTCGGTATTATTAGTGGAGCTTCTTTTTTGTCTATGTCAGATTTAAAAAAATACCTCATCCGATTAATTAGACTAATATCAAGTATTATTTCTTGCTTATTCCGTTTTGTGATATCTATGAATACAGATGTGGCATGAATCACAAATACTGCATAAAGCAGGGAAAGCAGAAGTGCTATTCTTCGCATAATTAATTCTATCTATATAAATTTAATAGGCTACTACGATAATTTATCCTTTTATCTTCTTTATTTTTGAGCCATGAAAGTAACTATACTCGGGCCTGCTTATCCATTACGCGGAGGACTTGCAGCATATAATGAGCGATTGGCGAAAGCATTTATACAGGAAGGCCATACAGTTAAGATGGTTACTTTTTCATTGCAATATCCGGAATTTCTATTCCCCGGCACTAGTCAGTATTCTTCATTACCGGCACCAGCAGATCTAGATATTGAAGTGTCAGTGAATTCTGTGAATCCGGCAAATTGGATCAGCATCGGTAAAAAAATACAGAATGACAAACCGGATATCCTGATTGTAAAATATTGGTTACCCTTCATGGCGCCCTGTATAGGAACTATATGCAGGTTGGCACGGCGCAATAAACACACTAAGGTTATTGCTATACTGGATAATATTATTCCACATGAAAAACGTCCAGGAGATATCATGCTTACGCGCTACTTTGTTAATAGTGTCGATGGTTTTATTGCGATGAGTGATAGTGTATATAACGACCTGTCTAAATTTGACACCTTTAAGCCGCGACTTTTTAATCCACATCCTTTGTTTGATAACTACGGCGATCCCATGGAAAAAGAAATGGCCATTAAACAGTTAAACTTAGATCCGGATAAACGTTACATTCTATTCTTTGGTTTGATTAGGGATTATAAAGGATTAGATTTGTTATTACATGCAATGGCATCAGAGCGATTAAAGGATTCGAATATAGAGTTAATCATTGCCGGCGAATATTATTCTAATAAAGATTATTATGAGCAGCTTATTCAATCCCTACAGCTTCAGGATAGTGTAGTACAGCATACACGTTTTATTCCGGACAATGAAGTGGCGACTTATTTCTGTGCTGCAGATGTGGTAGTGCAGCCCTATAAACATGCTACACAAAGTGGCGTCACCCAAATCTGCTATCATTTTAATAAGCCTATGATTGTTACGAATGTGGGTGGGTTACCGGAAATTGTTCCTGATAATAAAGTAGGCTTTGTAGTAGAGCCATCTGCAGAGGCAGTAGCCAATGCTATCTACAGATTCTATGATGAAGCTAAGGAACAGGAGTTTGTCCAATATATTCTTGAAGAGAAGCAGAAGTACTCCTGGTCTGCTATGCTTGAAAGCATACATAAGATAGCGTCAGCTATAAATCTCCAATAAATTTGTAAATTTGTTGCATGATTATTCGTAGTAAAGCACCTTTACGTATTGGTCTTGCCGGTGGCGGAACAGACGTGTCTCCCTATTCTGATATCTATGGAGGGGCTATTCTGAATGCTACAGTCAGTCTTTATGCTTACGCGAGTATTAAGCCAACTTCAGATGGAAAAATTGTTTTGAATGCGATTGATAGAAATGAGCGCATTGTATTAAATAGCGAAGAATATTTAGCTATCGATGGTGTATTGAATCTGTTGAAAGGCGTATATAATAGAATTGTGAAGGACTTTATCCATAAACCGCTATCGTTTGAACTCAATACCTATGTAGATGCACCTCCGGGATCAGGACTTGGATCCTCCTCAACTTTGGTTGTCGCTATTGTTGGGGCATTTGTAGAGTGGTTGAAGTTGCCCTTAGGAGAATATGACATAGCTCATCTTGCATATTCTATAGAGCGAGAAGACCTTAAGATGGCTGGTGGGAAACAGGATCAGTATGCTGCTACATTTGGTGGCGTTAATTACATGGAGTTTTATAATAATGATAAGGTTATAGTAAACCCGTTGAGGATAAAGACCAAATTTCTACAGGAGCTGGAGCATAATCTGGTGCTGTTCTACACACAGACCTCCCGTTTGTCTTCAGAAATTATTAAGCAGCAGACGGATAATGTAAATGCCAATAAGGAAAGTTCCATAGGGGCTATGCATCAGTTAAAAGAGCAAAGTTTATTAATGAAGGAAGCTATCCTTAAAGGAGAAGTAGACAGCATAGGCAAGATATTACATGACGGCTGGGAGCATAAAAAATTAATGGCAGAAGGGATTTCAAATCCTTCTATTGATGCTATCTATGCTGCTGCCTTGAGTGCAGGCGCTACCGGAGGTAAAATATCTGGTGCTGGTGGCGGAGGATTTATGATTTTTTATGCGCCTTATATACACAAATATCAATTAATAAAGGAGCTCTCAAGCTTTGGAGGCTCTGTAATGAACTACAACTTAACAACAGAGGGATTAACTACCTGGACAGTATAAATTTCAACAGACTAATTCGCTGCATTAACTGATACGTAATTATAGATTTGTTGTTTTTGAGCTTCATCAATTCTTGCACGACCTGCCATTCTATCAATAAGTTTAACCCAGCGGTCTGCGGTAAAATCTCCGGGGGATTTTAATGCATGGCATTTGCCACAGTATTGTTCATACACCTTTTTCCCTTCTTCAAATTGTGCTTGCGTTACATTTGCATTGGAAGTCTTTGTAGCTACTTCGCTAACGACGGTAGCTGTCTTGTGTGTACACGCTGCTATTGTTAGTGCGATCATTGCTATTAGGAGTGCTTTTTTCATTTTTCTTTAGTTATATTTTAAAAATTGAATTTACTTTTTTATTTCATACCCGTCGGTCAGGGTTTTTAAGAATACAATGATATCATCTATTTCCTGTTTTGTCAATCCAAGATTTCCCATGAATTCTTTGTTCATAGTGTTCGGAACTTCGGGAGGAGCAAATTTAGGATTATTGTCCCGTTCATTATAAAATTCTAAAACTTCCTCAAGCGTGTGGAAGATACCGGAGTGCATGTATGGTGCTGTAATAGCGACATTTCTAAGTGTAGGTGTTTTGAATCGGCCAATATCCATTTTATTATGTATTTCAAACTTACCAATACCACTATCTATTGGTAGGTTTTTAAGTGCTGGATGCTTAGGCAGTCCTATATTATCATAGGAAAAGTCTGTAAATAGAACTTTATTGGTTGAAGCATAACTGGTTGGGGTGCTTAAATGACAAATACTGCATTTGGCTTTGGTGGTATCATTGAAAAGTTTCATGCCTCTTAGCTCTTGTTCACTTAGTTTTACTTTTCCTTGCAGATAGTAATCAAATTTACTACTGAATGGATTTACTTGTACAGATTGCTGAAAGGATTGTAGGCATAATACAGTATATAAAACTATGGTCTGGCTATCTGCCAGAGCTGCCTTTCCAAAGAGTTTCTGTAAATCACGGTAGTAGGGAGCCTTCTTTATTTTTTCCGCAATGACACCAAAATTAGGGTTATTCATCTCGGATGAATTAGTAAGTGGAAATAAAGCCTGTTGATTTAAAAATTCCGCTTTACCATCCCAAAAAAAACCTCCTACTGTTTCCAGCACACCTCGAACAATTTCATTTCTTCTATTGGGTGCATAGGACATATAACTTATAGCAGGAGCATTTCTATGGCCCTGTTGGTGAGAAGCACCCATAGAAAAATCGGTATGCCTGGGGTCAGAAAACGCAACCATAGGAGAGTGGCAACTTGCACAGCTAATTCCGCTAGGTTCTGAAAGCGAAGTATCAAAGAAAATCTGTTTACCAATTTTTGCAGAATCAGACAACCCTGTATTGTTATAAAGGAATGATTTTTCGGAGTCAAAGTGAAATACTTCCTCGGTGTTATTATGCTTGCAGCTAATAGTGATTAACAAGCAAGTTATCAGTAGGAGGAATAATTTATGCATGTATTAAGACTTACTGATATAAAAGGATTGGTATGATTAAGCCACCATCTCCTCTTTTGAGATTAATCCATTTTGGATGGCATATATAATCATCTCAGAGGAAGAGTTGATTTTTAGTTTTTTCATAATATTTTTCTTGTGGGTATAAACCGTATGGGTGCTAAGAAAAAGG
The DNA here is from genome assembly GCA_947460245.1 of Sphingobacteriales bacterium. Lineage (GTDB taxonomy): Bacteria > Bacteroidota > Bacteroidia > Chitinophagales > JADIYW01 > JADJSS01. Next base: position 261,214 of record CANHGL010000001.1, on the reverse strand, counting down.
TGTCCTGCAATAATCTTAGCAGTCCAACCCTTGGCAGTAAGTTTTATAATCTCAGTTTCCCTGAGTGATAAATTGAATGCCTTGCAATTGTCTTCTCCTTCGTGGATATGTTTTTCAATAATAATATCTATGACTTTATGGCAAAGGAATTTTTCTTTCTTTGCTGTGGCGTAGATGGCCCCAATGATTTCTTCTTTATCGCACTCTTTGGTTAAAAAGCTGATAGCACCGGATTCTATAATTTTATAGATATTAGATTTGGATGCATCTGCTGATATAATCAGAAAGTTAGAAGTGGGATATAGCTTTTTAATGGCTTCTACATCTTCGAGACTAAATTTTTCCTCACTGTTATAATCAAAGATGATTACCTCGGGAGTGAATTGCTTTAACAATGAAAATAATTCCTTGGAGTTTTCTGCTTCTCCCACAATGTTAAAGTCTTTATTTGTAGATAAAAGATTTTGCAGTCCAAATCGGACGAGGTACTGAGCATCTGCAATAATAATCTTTATCATGATAGTGTAAGTGCCAACAAAAATACTCAAAAAAATAACAGTTAAAGCGTAATGTGAATTGACAGATTAGAAATATAACAATGATTCTTTCAGTTTGTTCTTCAGAAAAAACCAAAGCCTTTTTAAATAAAAAAGGAGTCTCTGTTTAATAAGACTCCTTTTATATTATTTTAAAAATAATTGCTTATTTAATAGTGATTCTGCCTGTAGATACTACCTTGTCGTCTACTTTTAACTGGTAAAAATAGATTCCCGCATTCCTAAACATTTCCCGGGTGATTTTTTCTACATCTTCCTTGAATGGACTGGTATGGTAAACTTCACTACCCACCATATTATAGAATACTACCACAACTTTACTCTTCTCCAAATCAACCTCTTCACTTATTTTAATGCTTGCATCATTAACCATTGGATTAGGATAAATATTTACCAAATCCCTTTCCCCATATTTTGTTTCAAAGGAGCTTGTCTCAAAGGTATAGGCAGCCCTACAAGGTGTAACTACGCCCAATACGAATAGAATAAGCAGGTATGTAAATGTTTTCTTCATCTCTAATATTTCCGCTCTCACAAGAGTCGTAAATCCAAATATAACAATTCAATCTTTAAGAATCAATAGTTATGCCATAAATTGAATAGGTTATTATTTGAGATGCGTTAGTAGCTCTTTTAGGGTAGATATTTGATAGTCGGCACTTAAGTTTATTTCACAACTATTTGATAAATAGAAAGTTGTCATCCCAACTGTTTTGCCAAATACTATATCACTGTCCTTATCGCCTACCATTACAGCGTGCTGAAAGTTAATCTCTGGGAAGTTTTTTTGTGCCAATAAGGCCATTCCTGGTTTTGGCTTACGCAGCAGATTCTGCTCATTTTCTAATCCTGGGGCAAAATAGACTGCATCTACCCTTCCACCGTTTAAGGTAATCAGGTTTAGCATATGGGTATGGATTTCTTCTAATCCGGTTTCTGTAAGCAGCCCCTTTCCGATACACTGCTGGTTAGTGACAATGATGATTCTTTGGAAGAGCTTAGCAAACTCAGGCAGTATTTCCAATACACCCGGAAGAAACTCAAATTGTTCCCAATCAAGGACATAGCTCCCTTCGATATTTTTATTAAGAACCCCATCTCTGTCTAAGAAGAGTGTCCATGAAGCATCTATTTTTAAGGGCTCCATAGGGTTATTTAAAGTCTAGTTGTGCTTTTTGATAATCTTCGGGTATGCCAATATCTATAAAATAGTTATCGAATATCATCCCCTGGATAGTGATAGCATTTAAATGTTTTTCCAACACTTCTTTTTCAAAAGAGAATTTTCTATCCGTTGATATCTTCTCAAAGAGAGATTTTTTGAAATAATAAATGCCACCGTTAATGAGGCCTTCAGCACATTCTTTCTTTTCATGAAATGCGATTACGCGATTTGCTGTATTTAAACTTACAGTACCATATCGGTTAAAATGCAGCATCGGTTTCAAGGCAATAGTGATATCGGTATTCACACGCTTTAAATTGGCCAGAGGAATTTCAAAATAGGTATCACCGTTTATTACATAGGCATCGTCCTCCACTAACGTAAAGGCGTTCTGGATTCCACCTCCTGTACCAAGTGGTCCTTGTTCGATGGCATACTGAACCTCGATTCCAAGGTATTGATCCTTAAAAAAATCCTGAATAACCTCCTTAAGGTGTCCAACAGAAAGAATAACTTTTTGTAGATTTTGTTTTTGTAGAGACTGAAAAATATAGTGTAGAAAGGGCTTTCCGTTGATATCTGCCATTGGCTTAGGCACATCTTTAACAAGCGTGCTAAGGCGCGTACCAAAACCTCCTGCTAATATGATTACCGGGGTATTATCCAAAGTAGTTTTCTTCAACTAATTGACAAATAATATGACCAACCGTAATGTGGCATTCCTGAATGCGCGGTGTGTCTGCAGAGGGAATATTAATCAGATAATCGCAATACTGTTTCATCTTCCCGCCAGTCTCTCCGGTTAGTCCAACTACTACCATTTCTCTTTCTTTAGCAACCTTAAATGCCTCGATAATATTCTGAGAATTTCCTGAGGTAGATAATCCTACTAGTATATCACCCTTTCTTCCTTTCGCTTTTACCAATCGCGCATATATTTCATTATAGCTGTAATCATTGGCAACAGCTGTTATATAAGAAGTATTTACATGAAGCGCTTCTGCATATAGTGGGGCTCTGTCTTTATAGAATCTTCCAGAAAACTCTGCAGCAAGGTGTTGAGCATCTGCTGCTGAGCCACCATTTCCACAAAAAAGAATCTTACCATCCTGCTTAAAGCAGTTCACCATTGCAGTGCTCACTTCATTAATAGTATGGATGAGTTGATCATCTTGCAATAACTGTTGTTTCACAGCTATCGAAGCATTAAGAATGGCGCGTATTTTATTTTCCATCTTGTAAAGATAATAAATACTGAATTAGATAATTAGGTATCGTGCCTAGTTATAAAAATTGGTCTTGTAGGGATAGCGCTTGTGATACATATCCTGAACCATCAGAACCATAGTATTTCGAAGTTCTTCAATATTTTCCTTATTGGTGGCGGAGATGAATACGCAATTGGTATTCATCCTGCTTCGCATATTTTTTTCAAACTCTTCGGACAGCTCTCTTTTAATATCTTCCGGAAGATATTTATCAAAATATTTTTCACGATATAAATCCATCTTATTGAATACTATCAACCTTGGTTGCCGTGTTACATTCAGTTCAGATAAGGTCTCATTGACTACATTAATATGATCATTAAAATTTTCATGCGAAGCGTCTACCACATGAACAATGATATCCGACTCTTTGGTTTCATCCAAAGTAGATTTGAAACTTTCAATAAGTTTGTGGGGAAGCTTGCGGATAAAACCTACGGTATCGCTGAGTAGAAAGGCAACATTATCTATCACTACTTTTCTTACCGTAGTATCCAGTGTTGCAAATAGTTTATTTTCTGCCAATACTTCACTTTTGCTCAACAGGTTCATAATGGTTGACTTGCCGACATTGGTATAGCCTACCAGCGCAACACGAATGAGCTCCCCACGTGTTTTTCTTCTCGTAGATTCCTGACGGTCTAAGGTTTCTAAGTCGTGTTTAAGTTTAGAAATCTTATCATTAATAACCCGTCGGTCTGTTTCAATTTCTTTTTCACCTGGCCCGCGCATACCGATTCCACCTCGCTGACGTTCTAAGTGTGTCCACAATCCTTTAAGCCGTGGCAATAGGTATTGCAACTGAGCCAACTCTACCTGGGTGCGTGCTTGTGCTGTTTGTGCGCGCATAGCAAATATGTCCAGAATTAAACTTGTTCTGTCTAATATCTTACACTTCAGTTCAGCTTCTAAATTTCGTTGCTGTGCAGGAGAGATTTCATCATCTATAATAACTGTATTGATTTCTGCAAACTCATTATAGAGTTTTATCTCTTCCAATTTTCCTGAGCCTACAAAGTAGCGCACATCTGGATGCTTCAATTTTTGAGTGAATTTTTTTAAAGTTACAGCACCTGCTGTCTCAGCCAGAAAGGCGAGTTCTTCTAAATATTCTTCTATCTGTTCTGCACTTTGGTTATCGCGAATAATACCCACCAAGACAGCGCGCTCTTCTACTATCGGACTAACTTCTGTTGTTTTTGTCGGACTACTCATTGTTTATAGGTATTTACAAAGATAAGGTAAAATAGAGAGATGTGCCCTTAACAGTAAAATGACTTTGGTTAAAGAGGGCATATTCGCCTTTTTTAATTAACGATCTCGTAATTTTTACCAAAAACCAAATCATCTTATTTTGTTTTTACAAAACTGTTAAAAATTAGCTAAAGGTTGTCTCGTCTAGGAATTTTAAAACTTTTTAAGAAAAAAAGATTCTAAATTTAATGTAGACTAAGTTAGCGTTTTAATAATTTTTTAATTTGTTTCGCTAGGTTAAGTCTATACTGGTAAAGCCGTAATTAATATTTAATCCCTATTTTATGAAAAGCAGAATATGTGCCTTTTTCGTTGCTTTAGTTGTAACTCTTTCTTTCATGCAATGTAAGCATGAACCTGTCGTGCAACCTATTGCAAATAATCCTACACAGAATGTTAAAGACAGTGTTTGCTTTGAAGAGGAGATATTACCTCTCCTTGCTTCAGGCTGTGCCAAATCCGGTTGCCATGATAATATATCTCGCCGTGAGGGTATTGTTTTAGATTCCTACAATCATATTAGATCTACTATTTCAGGACAGCTTCTAACAGATATTATACAGGAAACAGGATCTAACCGTATGCCGCCGGCACCGTATGCCAGTTTCACTGCAGAGCAGATTCAATTGATAAAGGATTGGGTAAGTCAAGGGATGAAAATAGGGGTGGATTGCGCAGGTCCATGTGATTCCACCAACATAACCTATAGTGCGACTATCAAGCCTATTATCCAGAATAGTTGTTACGGATGTCACAGTACTTCAAATGCACCGAGTTCTGGAGGAAGTATAATACTGGATAGCTATGCTAATATTAAAACTTATGTAGATAATGGGAAACTAGAATGTACTATCAATTATGCTGGTTGTTCGCCAATGCCAAAAGGCCAAGTACAATTATCTCCATGTAAATTGACACAGATACGAAAATGGGTGACTGCCGGTGCCCCAAATAATTAAAGTTTTAAGTAGAAATCTATGGCTATATTTTTGAAGCGCATATTGCCTTTATTATTTGTAATCTTTTTAATAAGAGAGATTGCTAATGGAAGTTCAAACGGTGTTGCAGGAAAGAGTTCATCTCCTGGTGAAGGAAATTGCACCAGCTGCCATAGCTCCTATGCCGTAAATTCAGGGGTGGGCAGTACCACTATTACAACAAACATTCCGGGTTCTGGTTATGTGCTGGGGCAAACCTATAATATTACTGTAACTGTTGCACAGTCCGGATTCCCTCTTTTTGGGTTTGACTTTGAAGCACTAAATACTTCTAATACAGATGCAGGCACGCTGACGATTACAGATGCTGCTTCAACACAAAAACTGACGAGTGGAGGCAAAACGAATATTACACATACTAATAACGGAGGGTTAGTTGCTAATTCAAAATCATTTAATTTTTCATGGACAGCCCCATTGACTGATATCGGTAATATAACTTTCTATACATCCGGTAATGCTGCTAATAATAACAGAAATGATATTGGAGACTATATCTATACGAAATCTGCTGTATTTTCGGCTGCTGCAGGTGCTTCCATTACCACGGGAACTATCTCAGGAAGTCCTTTTTGTGCAGGGCAGACAGGGGTAAGTATTCCTTATACTATTTCAGGAGCATACAATGCAGGCAATGTATTTACAGCTCAGCTTTCCAGTGCAACGGGTTCATTTACAACCCCTACTACTTTAGGTTCGGTAACTTCTACTGCAGCAGGAACTATTACCACTACAGTTCCATTACCTGCAACTGCAGGAACTCAATATAGGATTCGTGTAGTTTCTAGCACCCCAGTTATTACAGGTGCAGACAATGGAACGAACTTAACTATAAATCTTAATCCAACTGTTTCCAGTGCAGGTGCTGATCAATCTATATGTGGTACTACAGCTACCCTAGCTGGAAATACGCCAACAGTGGGCGCTGGAACATGGACATTATTAAGTGGCACTGGAACGATTACGACTCCATCCAGCCCTACCAGCGGTATTACAGTACTAGGGGTTGGACAAAATAAATTTATCTGGACTATCTCCAATGGCTCTTGTGTTTCCAGAGATACTGTAGTTATTACGGCTACAGCAGCACCGACTCCTGCAATAGCTGGAGCAGACCAGTCTGTGTGCGGAACCACAGCAACCTTAGCGGGAAATACTGCTACAGTTGGCACTGGAATCTGGTCACTAATCAGTGGCAGTGGTACTATCACTTCACCATCTAGCCCTACAAGTGGTGTTACTGTATTAGGAGTTGGTCAAAATAAATTTGTTTGGACTATCAGTAATAGCTCTTGTGTTTCCAGAGACACAGTAATTATTACAGCCACTGCCATACCAACTGTAGCTAATGCCGGAGTAGACCAATCCGTGTGTGGAACTTCAGCTACCTTAGCAGGAAATGCACCAACGATAGGTACAGGAATATGGACATTATTAAATGGCACCGGAACAATAACTAATCCATCCAGCCCTACCAGCGGTATTACAGTACTAGGGGTTGGACAAAATAAATTTATCTGGACTATTAGCAATGGCTCTTGCATCTCCAGAGATACAGTTTCTATTACAGGTGTAGCGCCACCAACTGTGGCTAATGCTGGTATTGATCAAACAGCATGTAGCAATACTGCTACTCTTTTCGGAAATACACCAACAGTGGGCACTGGAACATGGACATTATTAAGTGGCACTGGAACGATTACTTCACCAACTAGTCCAACTAGCGGTATTACGGGTTTAGGAGTTGGTCAAAATAAATTTATTTGGACTATCAGTAATTCGCCATGTCCGTCTTCTAGTGATACAGTATTGATTACACAATCTGGAACTATTACAGCGGCTATTGCCGGAGTAGATCAATCGGTGTGTAGCACTACAGCTACTTTAGCTGGTAATGCACCAACAGTAGGAACTGGTTCTTGGTCACTTGTATTTGGTTCAGGAGCGATTACTACCCCTTCAAGCCCTTCAAGCGGTATTGCCGGGTTAGGTATTGGACAGAATAAATTCGTTTGGACGATTGCTAATCCTCCGTGTACACCATCTACGGATACAGTGATAATTACCAGAGCGGCAGCTCCAACAGTAGCCAATGCAGGAGTGGATCAAACGGTTTGTGGTACTACTGCTGTTTTGGCTGGAAATCTTCCAACAGTGGGAACAGGAGTATGGATTCTAGTAAGTGGTAGCGGAACTATAAATATTCCATCGAGTCCAACCAGCGGAGTTACGGGTTTAGGTGTCGGACAGAATAAGTTTATCTGGACAATTTCCAATTCACCATGTACATCTTCCAACGATACGGTAGTCATCATACAATCAGGGTCTATTACAACTGCTAATGCAGGAGCTGATCAAACTGTTTGTGGAACTTCGGCAACCTTGGCCGGAAATACGCCGGTTTCAGGTACAGGAGTTTGGACATTGGCGAGTGGTAGCGGAACAATAACTATACCATCCAGCCCTGCAAGCGGAGTTACAGGATTAGGTGTTGGACAGAATAAGTTTGTTTGGACAATTTCCAATTCACCATGTATATCTTCCAGCGATACGGTAATAATTACGAGAACAGCAACTCCAACAGTTGCCAATGCAGGGGTAGATCAAACGGTTTGTGGTACAACTGCTGTTTTGGCTGGAAATACTCCTACAGTGGGTACTGGAATATGGATATTGTTGAGTGGAAGCGGAACTATTTCCAGTTCTTCCAGCCCTACAAGTAGTGTTTCTGGGTTAGGCGTGGGACAGAATAAATTTGTCTGGACAATTTCCAATTCACCATGTACATCATCTAAAGATTCAGTAGTTATCACAAGTAATATCTGTTCGCCTACTATTTCAACTTCTGCAAGTGTAAGCGCTGGACCTTACTGTCAAAATACTTCTTATAGTATGACAGTTGCCTACACCACTACAGGTACTTTAACCGGACCATTCCTGGTGCAATTATCTGATACTTCAGGCAGTTTCAATAGTCCACTAACTATTGGATATGGAACAAGCAGTCCAATTAACGTAACACTTCCATCCGGATTAGCGAGAGGAACTCATTACAGAATCAGAGTGATAAGTAATAATGATGGAGTGACGGGAAATGACAATGGTAGTGATATTTCTATTAATACCTGCGCGTTGACGGCTATAGTCAATAATGTAAATGCTAGAATTCAATTATATCCGAATCCAAACAAAGGTCAATTCGTTATAGTGCCGGATAAGAGTGGCGAGGCTACAGTTTCTATAATGGGTATAATGGGAAATGAAGTCTATTGTGTAACATCCAGACTCCAGAAAGGACAGGCATTTGAAATACATGCAGAAGACTTGGCCAGAGGCGTATATGTGTTAAAAGTGAATTTCGGAGAAGATAACTTTCTGGGTTCATTCATAAAAGAATAAATTAGCGTATGAAAAAAATATTTTCCATAGTTTTTGTTTTAGTAGTATTAGCTGTAGGGTACGGATTGTATATGTATTTTGCTCCGGTGAAGAAAGTGAGCAGTAAGGCAACAGACATCGTAGCAACAGAAGTAGAAATCCTCAACAGCTTTGAAAAAAATGCAATGTCTGCAGATTCAGTCTATAAGAATAAAATCATGGAGATAACTGGAGTTGTTAATAAAGTAGAATCAGACTCGAATGCTATAAAAATAATATTTGATCAAAAAGGGAAATTTATAATCGTTAATGCACTTTCTGCAGAGGGTATTAAAGAGGCGACAATATTAAAAGCTGGGCAGTCTGTGAAAGTAAAAGGAGCATATTCCGGATACACTATTATCGATGACATGTTTATGATCCCTGCAGAAATTAAACTAGACCAATGTATAATCTTATCAAAATAAAATCTATGAAAAGATATAAGCTTAGTGTATTCTTCATTTCAGTTTTTGCATCAGTGGTTTTTACTGCTTGTTATTATGATAAAGAAGATAACTTATACGGAAATATTCCTTGTAAAACAGGAGCTATATCTTATGTAAATGATGTTGCTCCCGTGCTAAATGCAAATTGTTATGCGTGCCATAGTACTTCTAATGCTCCAATTCTGGGAAGTAATATAAAACTGGATAGTTACGCAAACCTAACGGCATACCTTCAGAATAGCCAAAGCGCATTCACGGGTTCTATTAATCAGGATGGCTCAGTTTCACCCATGCCAAAAGGGGGCACGAAATTGGCTAAATGTAATTTGCAATTGATTACAGATTGGATTAGCCAAGGAAAATTAGATAACTAAATAATAATTATGAAAAAGATAAACAGCCTATTTTTTTTAATGTGTATGTGTTTGCTTTCGGTACAAGCACAAACCAAGTATTTTACCCGCAGTGGGGTAATTAAATTTATTTCAGACACTCCTATGGAGCAATTGGAATCTAGCAACAAAGATGTTAATATCATACTGGATCCGGCCACAGGAAATATTGCCTGTAAGGTAATGATGAAGAGTTTTGAATTTGAAAAAGAAGCGATGAAAGAGCATTTTAATGATAAATATTTGGAGACAGATGCCTATCCTAATGCTACGCTTTCCGGGGTAGTTAACGGGGTGAAAGATTATGCCAAAAATGGAACTTATGATGTAATAGTGGAGGGTGATTTAACTATTCATGGGGTGACAAAGAAAATCAAACAGCGTGGTAAAATCATCATAGATAGCGGTAAGATAATTGTTAAAGCACAGTTTAATGTTAAGCTCTCTGATTTTAAAATCAAAATATCCTCTGATTATGTAAAGAAAATCAGCGATGTTATAGATTTATATGTAAGTGGAACACTTACACTATTCCAACGGTAATTAATTAACCCCAGAAATCTCTATGTAGGGGTTTTCTTATTTCAAATTCAGAACAATGAAGAAAAACATTTTACTTGCGCTATGTATAAGTTTGTCTGCATATAACTTGTATGCTCAGAGTAATGATTCCGCTCGGGTTAATTCTCCCTCAGGTGAAAATTTAATGGATATGCTTAATGATATTCCGCCAGCTGCTGCTTCCTCTGTGGTAAAAAAACCAAAGAAAGAAATGGTGTATAATACTTTTGGCGGAACTCATCTCATTAACGGTCAGACTACAGAAACCATCAATAAGAAAACGATGGCTTTTATTATCTCTCACCGTTTTGGTTCTGTAAAGGCGGGAGGATGGAGAGACTTTTTTGGATTAGATCAGGCCTCCATGCGGATGTCGTTCGAATATGGAATTCTGGATAATCTTAGTATTGGAGCATCTAGGAGTACATTCGAAAAAACCTATGATTTCTACACCAAATACCGTTTTGTAGACCAGAAGAAAAAAGGTATGCCATTTAGTATGGCATTGTATGCAGATATGGCCATTAATTCTCTAAAATGGCAGGATCCTAGCAGGAAAAATTATTTTACTTCCAGGATGTCCTATGCTTTTCAGTTAATCATGGCGCGTAAATTCAATGAATATTTTTCTTTTCAGCTCACGCCTACCGTAACGCACTTTAATCTGGTGGCAACCAGTGCAGACCCCAATACTGTTTTTTCTTTAGGTATGGGCTTTAAAGTAAAAGCTTCCAAGAGGCTCTCTCTTCTTGCAGAATACTACAGAAATATCAACGATAACAAAAATAATGGCTACAACAAAGACATCTTTGCAATAGGATTGGATGTGGTAACTGGAGGTCATGTATTTCAATTCCAAATTACTAATGCTCAGGCTATGTATGAAAGTGGATTCTTGCGCAGAACCACCGGTAATTTTTGGAAGGGAGATATACATATTGGATTCAATATTTCCAGAACCTGGGGGGTAGGTAAAGATGCAAAGGCAGAACGAAAAGAGAAAAGAGCAAAAAAGAAAGCTGCACAAAAAGGCAAGGAGTAGCATTGCTACTTAACTTTTTCTAACAACCAAAGCGCCAGCTCTATAGTTTGATTAGTTATATTTGAGATATGAAAAAAATATTCTTTATTATCATTTTTGCAGCGCTGATAATTTCTTGCAAAAAATCCGCCAACTATACTGCAGATTGCAGTGGTCCCGCAAAATCCTATACTACAGATGTTGCGCCCTTATTGGCTTCATGTTCAGGTTGTCATGGTACACAATATACAGGGTATGCTAATGTAAGTGCAAGAAAATCGTCTGTATATTCGGTAATTGCAGACGGCTCTATGCCTAAAGGAAGAACTTTGTCATCTACAGAGAAGAACTCCATCCTCTGTTGGATAGATGCAGGAGCACCCAACAACTAACTTATAATCGGGGGTTCTATTACTCATCTTCTTGCTCTTGTAGGTCTTCCATTTCCTGCAACTGTTGTTTCATTATAAGACTAAATGTTTCTTCGTGAACCTCCACGGGGTCAGGAAGCATACCCTCTCCGCATCGGGGACAAACCCTGCTAAATTCATTATTAATGGTAGGCATTTGCTCCAATTGTTCTGGGCTGCCCGCCCAACCACATTCACAATAGATTATTTTCTTCATAAGATGTCGAGTTTAGCCATACCAAGGAAGGGAAGACTAACTATTTAATCAACCCACACTTAAATCTATAAAAATTTAACTCAGGTATCGGAATGAGTGACTACAATCACCCCTTGGAACATAAGAAAGCGAGGTCTTTGCCAAGGCAATAAATTCACCTATTTTTCGTTCAAAAAATATAGAATAAACCAAAAAATAGTATAAATTTACCCCCTTAATCATCTAAAATCAACATCATTTTAAACTTAAATTGACAATCATGGCTCAAGGACAAAAAACAAACACCGCAAAAAGCGGATTTTCAGTACCTCCATTTTTAGTAATGATAGTGGCATTAATCGTATCCGAATTAATCTTCCACTTTGTTTTCGGAAATCTGTCTCACTTTAAAGATTCTTTAAGGAAAGAACCTAATCCTGGAGATTATATGGGTATTATCTATAAAGGTGGTGTAATCGTTCCTTTCCTGATGACCATGTTTATCGTTGTTATTACTTTCTCTATCGAAAGACATTTGACCATTGGTAAGGCTGCAGGTACAGGTAACCTGGAAAACTTCCTTCGTAGTGTTAAAGCAAAACTTGCAGGAAATGATATCAACGGAGCATTGGCAGAATGCGACAAACAAAAGGGCGCTGTAGCTAATGTTGTTCAAGCTGGTCTTTTAAAATATGCTGAAATGGAAAAAAATACAGAACTCGAAGGAGAGAAGAAAGTATTGGCTATCCAACAAGAAGTAGAAGAATCTACTGCTTTGGAACTTCCTGCATTAGAACAAAACTTGCCAATTTTAGCAACTATTGCTTCTGTAGGTACCTTAATCGCTCTTTTAGGAACGGTAATTGGTATGATTAAAGCGTTCGCTGCTTTGGCAACTTCTGGCTCTCCGGATCCAGCTGCTTTGGCTTCTGGTATCTCTGAAGCTTTGATCAATACAGCATTAGGTATTTTTACCTCTGCTATTGCTATTATTATGTACAACCTCTTTACTAGTAAGATTGATAAGTTAACCTATGGAATTGACGAAATAGGCTACAGCTTATCTCAATCATTTGCTTCGAGGAAACATTAATACATAGATTAAAAATTTAGGAAAATGCCAAAAATAAAAGTTCCTCGTAAAAGTACTATAGTAGACATGACCGCGATGTGTGATGTGGCTTTTCTATTGCTTACTTTTTTCATTCTTACGGCAAAATTCCGCCCTTCTCAATTAGTACCTATTGATATTCCTACCTCTCGTGCAGAACAAAAGGTAAAGGAAGATATTATCACCATCTCTGTCGACAAGGCAGGTAATGCATATTTAAATATGTCCATTCCTAAGCGAAGAATAGAGGTTTTAGATAAGATCATTGCAAAGTACGGTGACAAATACCCAAATGTTGCGGCAATGACTCAACAGCAGAAAAATCAGTTTGGCAATTTAGAACTGATTGGAGTGCCTATACAGTCAATTCCCCAGATGGTAGCTATTAAACCGGAACAATTGCAGGATTATAAATTCCCGGGAATCCCAAAAGATTCAACGGATAATCAATTAGGAGAATGGATTATGGCGGCACGCTATGCCTATGCAGATGACGATATCAATAAATTAAAATTTGCCATAAAAGGAGATAAAACTTCTAATATCAAAGCTGTTCAGCGGGTAATTGAAGTGATGAAAGAAAAAGATGTATACAGCTTTAATATCATCACCTCTTTGGAAGGCAATAACGATTAAATTTTTAATTGAAACAGCCACGGTGTGGTGTTTCCTTAAATAAAAGAATATTATGGCAGATATAGATACCTCCCAAGGGGGTGGGCATGGTAAAAAAGGCGGTAAACGCTCTAAGAAATTGTCCACCCGCGTCGATCTAACCCCAATGGTAGATTTGGCGTTCTTGTTAATATCCTTCTTCATGTTAACGACTTCATTGTCCAAGCCTGTAGCCATGGACTTGGCAATGCCTAAAAAAGACGTGAAAGAAAAACAAGATGTAAAAGAGTCTAAAGTTTTAAATCTGATTGCCGATAAGGACAATAAGGTTTGGTATTATGAAGGCTTGCATGTTGCCGGTTTAAAAACTACTGATTACTCTGCTCAGGGAATACGACAAATTATTCTCGATAAACAGAAAAAGGTAAAGGCTATTCATGGTGATGATGAAAAGGGAGACAATCAGATTATTGTTCTGGTAAAACTCTCCGATGATGCGAACTATAAGAATATGGTTGATATTTTGGATGAGATTGATATTACCAAAACAAAGATCTATGCTATTCAGGATCTTTCTGATATTGAAAAAGAGGCTATCGCTAATGGAGGTCAGGTAAAATCATTTGCTACCTCCGAAACGGCACCGGGAAAATAAACAAGCCCGATATTAGTTAAACTAAAACCGAGAAACGGAATGAACAACACTAATTATAACAATGCATCATGGGATGATATTATCTTCGAAGGGAGAAATAAGGCCTATGGTGCTTATGAGTTAAGAAAGCTCGTGGAAAGGAATAAACTCAGAGGTATATTAATTGCCATAGGGTTTTTCTTATTCGTTGTCCTTTCTTCTCAGTTCAATATATTCTCTTTTCTAACTTCTAATAAAAAAGAAAAAGAGATTTCTTTAGAAATGACAGACGTGGAATTACCGCCACCACCACCACCGGTAGAGGCGCCACCACCACCACCACCACCACCACCTGTGCGACCAACAATTAAGTTTGTGGAGATGATTGCTAAGGAAGATGAGAAGGTGGCTGAAGAGATTCCTATAACCAAGGTAGAAGAAATTAAGGAAACGCAAGTTGCTTCCAGTACTCAGGAAGGGGATATAAACGCCAAGGCTATTATAGAAGATAAAGGTTCTGGCCCAGGAGCACCTGAAGCACCTAAAGAGCCTGAAATCTTTGACAGGGCAGAAGTAATGCCCGGATATCCTGGCGGTGTGCCAGAACTTATGAAGTTCTTGCAAAAGAATATACGCTATCCTTCATTGGCTCGTGAAAATGGACTGGAAGGAAAAGTAATTGTGAAATTTTATATTGATACAGACGGTACCGTTCGTGATCCACTCGTTCTTAAAGATGGAGTTGGTGGAGGCTGTGGAGATGAAGCAGTGCGAGTTGTGAAGGCTATGCCAAAATGGACTCCCGGATCACAGCGTGGAAAAACTGTTAAGGTATACTATACCTTACCTGTTACCTTTAAGCTCCAATAGATGTTCAATTAAAAGAATAGAATCCTCACCTTGCGTGAGGATTTTTATTTTATGGGTGTTTGAATTCTGAGAAAAGATGAAGCAGATTATTTATTTTTATACTATGGAATACTTTAAAAATTCAGGTTTTATTTTACGTATGGCAATAGCAGTGGGATACTGTCTATTAGCCTTATTTCTTTTTCTGCATCCAGAAGTGCTAACATTTCTGAGTAAAGAAATGAGCTTTGCATTTGGTGGAGTAATTCTAATATATGGCTTATTCAGAGCGTACAGAGCCTATGCCATGTTTAAAGAAGAACAAGATGCTATTCAATAAAAACAGAGCAACGTACAGTAATCGAAAATTTCGTATCCTGCTGATAAGCAGTATTCCTATCCTTTTTCTTTTTGGTGCATGTCAAATGAAAAAAAAAGATACGGTTTATAACGACTGGAATAGCGGTACTATCACTATCGCTACAGATGAGAGTGTTAGTGATATCTTGGGACAGTTGAAGCAAATCTATGAGCATGAAAATACTAATGCAGATGTGCAGCTAAGATTTCAACCACAGGATAAAATCATCAGTAACTTTATAAATGGAGAGATAACTTCTATGATCGTCTGCAGGGCATTAACAGCGAAAGAAAAAGAAAGCAGCCAACAGCATCAGAAAATAGAGATTACAGAAAATATCTTTGCTTACACTGCCGTAGCTGTTATTGCGAATGTCTCTTTTAAAGATTCTGCAATAGACGTGGGGGCTATTAAAAATTACCTAAAAGCAAATAGCACAGTACGTCTTATATTCGATAATGAGCAGTCGGGTATACCAAGTTTTATTGCTAATAAAGCGTCCATCGC
This sequence comes from Sphingobacteriales bacterium, assembly GCA_947460245.1. Classification (GTDB taxonomy): domain Bacteria; phylum Bacteroidota; class Bacteroidia; order Chitinophagales; family JADIYW01; genus JADJSS01. The sequence goes on along the minus strand of CANHGL010000001.1, from coordinate 245,449 downwards.
TGCCGCAAGTTTCAAAAATGCATTGGTGGTGAAAAATACGACCGCAGTCATAGAATATGTAAAACGCAATCCGAACAGCATTGGCTTCATTCCTTATAACAAGATCAGCGAAGACAATACGGAAACTGCGAAGTTACTGTCTTCCTTGAAGGTGTTGAAAGTGAGTCAAGGTGGTACAGCTTACCTTCCATCCCAACAGAGTATCTATGATTTTTCCTATCCCCTACAATGTCCTGTCAATCTGGTCTTGGGTAGAAATCCAGAGTTGGTAGGCAAAGGCTTCTCTAACTTCTTGTGCAGGGTAAAGGCTTCCAAGATATTACTGAGGGCTGGTCTAGTGCCGAGGTATATGCCTGTAAGGCAAATAGTGGTTCATAATGAGCTGCAAACTCGGTAAAATGCTAAACCTATCCATCTTCTCTCCTTATAATAATATCTTAATCTTTATTTACATCAATCTTTTTGTATTTTTATAACCTCATTTACAACTATGGCTGAAGATAAAATTATCGTATCGTACAACGGAAAATCATCGGAATGTCCGGTAATTATTGGTACTGAAAATGAACCGGGTATGGATATTTCCAACCTGAGAGATGATACAGGATTGGTGACTTTAGACTTCGGATATAAAAATACCGGAGCTACTAAAAGCGCTATTACGTTTTTGGATGGAGAAGAAGGTATTCTGCGTTATCGCGGATACGATATTGCTGAACTTGCAGAGCAATCTAAGTTTACAGAAGTAGCCTATTTATTGCTGTATGGGGAATTACCTACCAAGGCGCAACTGGAGGATTTTAATGATAAATTGAAAGCCCATTCAGACGTACCTGCTGAAGTAAGCGCTATTCTTAAGGCCATGCCAAAAGGAACACATCCCATGGCACAGCTGGCTGCCGTAACGGTAGCACTTTCCGGCGTGTATGCAAAAGATGCAGCGAAGGCAAGCGAAGAAACCATCATCAACATACTGGCAAAATTCCCTGTGCTTACCGCTATGGTGATGCGCAATACACAAGGACTGGATTTTATACCGAATGATAAAAGCCTCGACTACGTAAGTAACTTCTTACACATGGCTTTTGGCAAGACTGCATCAACTGCCGTAGTAGATGCCATGGATAAATTGTTAATTCTACATGCAGATCATGAACAAAATTGTTCTACTTCGGCAGTACGTTTAGTGGGTTCTTCCAATGCTAATATTTATGCCTCTGTAACCGGGGGTATCAGTGCATTATGGGGTCCGCTTCATGGTGGTGCTAACCAGGCTGTGTTAGAGCAACTAGAGGCCATAGAGAAAGATGGAGGCGATACTTCCAAGTTTGTGGCAATGGCGAAAGATAAAGCTTCAGGGTTCCGTTTGATGGGATTTGGTCATCGTGTGTACAAGAATTTTGATCCACGTGCTAAGATCCTTAAAAAATCATGCGATGATGTGCTGGCGGATTTAGGCTTAACCGATAAAAAACTAACCATCGCCATGGAACTGGAGAAAGCAGCACTGCATGACGATTATTTTGTATCCAGAAAATTATATCCCAACGTAGACTTTTACTCTGGAATTATCTATAATGCTATTGGCTTCCCGACAGAAATGTTCACTCCGTTATTTGCTTTAGGCCGACTACCGGGCTGGGTGGCGCAGTGGAAAGAAATGAAGGAAAACAAAGAGCCTATTGGTCGTCCGCGTCAAATCTATACCGGCGCTACGTTACGTCCTTATAGTGCGATAGAGAATAGATAAATGTTTTCTTTTATTTTGTCGTCTAATCTATAGGAACCAATGAAAGTATTCAGCGCAGTAGTTTTCTCTCTGTTTTTTTTGCTCACTACGATGCAGGAGACTACCTTTTTGTTGCTGTATAAACTCAATGAAAAAGCCATCACAGAACGATACTGTGTCAACAAACAAGTCAAGAATTCCTGCTGTCATGGTAAGTGTCACCTCGGGAAAACAATGGTAAATGCTGAAGCTCAAGACAACAGCAATCCTTTTTCTGTTACGAGTGTAAAGTGGAAAGAAGTGGAACTCTTTTTTGGGAAAATAAGTCATCAGTCATTAGACACAGAGACACTATCTGTTCCGATAAAATATACACTTTATTCAAGTGACATAGCCGAGGGTTATGTGCATACACTCCTTAGACCTCCATCCGTTTTAGGTTAAATTATTATTTACCTAAAAAATCAAAAAATGTATAAATATATTTTAGCAGTGCTATGCTGTATAAGTAAAGCATATGCCTGTGATTTATGTAGTTGTTCTCCTGCAGTAATGAATATGGATGTATTATCTTTACAACCACAATCTACTGTTGGGGTTTCAACACAGTATCGGAATGTTAAATACCTGACTTCGGATGTCAATATGAAACGCACACAGGTGCTGTCGCAATCTTATTTTATATCCTATGCTCCGAAGAAATGGGTAGATATACGCCTTTCTTTGCCACTTATCTGGATGTTCAACGACTATCATTTGCAAGATCAGAATACACCTGATTTACACGAAAAAAAGATGGGTTTGGGCGATCTGATGTTGTTTTCCAATTTCAGAGTTTATGCGGCACAGAGATCAGGCAAAAGGAAAGCCGGACATGCTCTTTATCTCGGATACGGGATGAGTTTTCCAACAGGCAGCAAAAGAGCCTCTAGTAATCAGCTGTTGCAAGACTTTAATTTTGGCACACAATCGGTTGCATATTATTGTTCAGGAATGTACAGCCTGAGTATTAAGAACTGGGGGTTGGTGAATGCTGCTTTGGTAAAACTGAATATGTATAATAAAGACCGTATACGATATGGACATCTGTATACCTATCAGCTATCTGCAAACTATACGCATTATTTTACTAAGGGATGCACTATCACCCCGATGCTCGGAGTTCGCTCAGATATTGCACAGAAGAATCTGAAGAATGCTATACGTCAACCCCTGTCAGGTTCCTGGATGGTCAGCGCAAACATAGGCATCCAGGTTGGATACAGAGGGTTTATTGTTATGGCTAATTTATTTCAGCCAGTAGCACAGAATACCTCCGAAAAAACTATCTTACAGAAGACGGGTGTAAGTGCCACGCTTCGTTATGAGATAAAAAGAAAAAATAAGTTAACTACAATAAATCATTAATTACAACAAATCAAAAACGTTCAATCATGAAAAAATATTCAATCCTCGTAATGGCAGCTGCATTTCTTATTGCTTTTGCCTGTACTAAAAAAGAAAATGACACCACTGCTCCGGTAATTACGATTGCTTCTCCAACAGAGAATCAGATGTTCAATGCCGGTGATTCTGTAACAGTATCGTTCACAGTAACCGATGAAGATTTACACGGGTATAGTTTTGCTATTATCAAAACAGCCACCAGCGATACTATTGTGGATGCAGACATAGACACACATGCCAATGCAAGTGTTAATGAAATATTCGAATTGGTGGATGCTGCCACGCAATATAAGTTAGTCGTAGGTGCAGAAGACCATACCGGAAATACCAGCACTAAGAGTGTGAATTTCCATACGATGTAATACAAGATATCATTTTATTATTTGGCCTGTGGTGTACAACCACGGGCTTTTTTTATTCGTAGCCTTCACCACATGGAATTATATTTCCGCTTGTTTGATTGGGTTTCACAAGTACCATTTTTTTTCCAGTGCCGCTTTCTCCAGCACAGGAGTACGTATAATAAGACTTATCGCTTTCTGCTGAAGTATTTTCATCTTCAGTAACAACGGGAGGGAATCCATCTTCAAAAACATAGTAAGAACCTACTGGCAGTTTTATGGTATAATTATAATCATCATCTACATTTGCTCCGTCAAGTTCTATAATCTCGCCGGTATTTACATTTTCAAATTTCAGTTTTATAAAATCTGGAATCCCTTCACTTGGATAATACATTCTTCCGGAGATATAACCAAATCCGCTTGTTGTTGCGGTAGTTTGATCCGTAACAATATCTTCAGTTATTGGCTGCTGGGTTTCAGTGTCTTCTTTTTTATGCTTCTGCTCTAGGTAATATCTTGCCCCAAAAACAATACCAATGAGTACTATAAAAAACAGAAGCAACCCCATAAAATGATTCCTTTTAGAAGTGTATCCCTCTGAAGCTGGATGATTGAATTGGTCTAGCAGGTTAATCTTCTCTCTCTCAAATTGTGTATCGCTGATAATACCTTTTTCTTTGAGATTGCTGAGTTGTTCCAGCTGATTTAGTATACTGCTCCTCTGAGATTCATGGTCTACCTTTTTTGCGGAAAATAAGGTAATAGCTAAGCCAATTATTGGAGAAAGTAATATGGCCCATAGAAAGGCGAAAAAGAAACCAATATTTCTGTGCCTTCCAAGAGCTCCAACAATCAATGCTAATCCTAACCAAAAAATAGATATTCCTAATCCTGTCATTTGTGTTCTGTTTGATTTGTTTTATTACTTTCCGATACAAAACTTGGTAAAGATATTGTCGAGCAAATCATCAGTGGTAATGTCGCCGGTAATTTCTCCAAGTGCATTTAATGCATAGCGAATATCCTGTGCGAGGAAGTCGCCGGGTATGTCTTTTTCAAGTGCATGCAATACGTTTTCGAGTGCAGTATTGCAGTCCTTCAACGCTTCATAATGTCGCACATTGGTAACCACTGTAGATTCAGTATGTACACTGCTATCCAGCACCATGCCGGATAGTGTATTCTTCAGTTCGTCAATGTTCCCCAGCTCCCTAGCAGAGATAAAAAGAATAGACTGCATACCTTCAAATTTCTTTTGCAGCGCTTCAGCTGTAGAATAATCTGCTTTGTTGCCAATTAAAAGCAAATGCTCATGCGGTAAGTTGTCTATTGCTTCTTGTAATGCTTCCTTATCTGTTGTAGTAACATCAAATACATATAACACCACGGATGCTGTTTGTATCTTCTGCATTGTCTTCTCAATACCCAAAGATTCTATAACATCAGAAGAGCTGCGTATGCCTGCAGTATCGATAAATCGAAAAAGAATGCCATTAATGTTTAGCGTTTCTTCTATGGTGTCTCGCGTAGTGCCGGCAATTTCGGAAACTATGGCGCGCTCCTCATTCAGTAAAGCATTCAATAAGGTCGACTTTCCCGCATTGGGTTTGCCCACAATAGCCACCTGTACGCCGTGCTTGATAACATTCCCCAGCTTAAAAGAATGAATAAGTTTCTGAATCACCAGCTGTATGGCGTTAATAAGGGATTGTAGCTTCTCCCGGTCTGCAAATTCTACATCTTCTTCGCTGAAGTCGAGCTCCAGTTCTATCATAGAGGCAAAATGTATAAGCTGCTCGCGCAGCTGTTTTATCTCTAATGAAAAGCCACCTTTCATCTGCTGCAGTGCACTTTGGTGTGATGCCTCACTGTCGGAGGTAATTAGATCGGCAACCGCTTCTGCCTGAGAGAGGTCGAATCGCCCATTCAGAAAGGCACGAAGGGTAAACTCTCCGGGTTTGGCACCCCGAGCCCCACTATCGAGCAGTGCTTCCATGATTTTCTGTTGTATAAATGGAGATCCATGGCAGGAAATCTCCACTACATCTTCTTTGGTATAGGAGGAGGGCGCCAGAAAAAGGCTAACGACCACCTCATCTATAAGCTTTCCTTTGGCTATAAATTTTCCAACGTGTAGCGTATGGGAAGGCTGCTTCAGGAGGTTTTTTCCCTTGAAATGCCCACCTACTAAAGATAATGCCTCCTTGCCGGATAGTCGAATAACACCGATGGCGCCTACCCCCTGTGGGGTAGATAGGGCTACTATAGTATCTGTGAATTGGTCTTTTAGCATTCTGTTATGGTGTCTGAAGTACAAAAATACAGGAAAAAGGTAAGATTACTTAGGTCTGCATGCTCCCTTTAATCGTATTCGACTGCATATTTAACACTTAGTTTTATTAACTTTGCCAGTTCAATAAGTCCATTTATAATGAGAAAATTTGTTACGCTGTGTTTCCTGCTCTGTTCGGTAATGGCGATGCATTCCCAAAGCCTTGGAAATTTTTCTGGTGCTTTAACCGGTACAGGAGTTACTGCAGCTGCAGCAGGCGCAGCTAAGCAATTACAGTCAATGAGTTTCAGCAGTCCAGCTGTGAATTCAAGTTTATCGCAATTGCAGTTATTGGGCTTGGATCCTACCGCCGTTCAGAAGTACCTGAAAGATAAAGCGGATCAAAGTCAGAATTCAAAGTTAGACCTTGGATTAGCACCTCAGGATATGATACAGATGTTGTTGCAAATTAAAGCAACAAAAGATTCCTTATTGTTAACGCTTTCTCAGGAGCAAGAGCGCATTAAACAGACCAATAAAGAAGCGCTTTCAAAAGGTATTTTCGGACATGATTTTTTTGGCACAGGTAAGCTGGCTTTATTTGTTAAATCATCAGATGCAAAAGCTCCCGATAGTTATGTATTGGGTGTTGGGGATGAGATTAGTATTTCTGTTTATGGAGATGCAGACTACAACAATAAATTTAAAGTAAATGAAGATGGTTATATTCAAATACCGGAGTTTGGTAGAGTATATGTAAAAGGACTCACCTTTGGGGCAGTTAAGGCGCAAATAGGCAAGCGATTAGCCACCTTCATTGATCCTGCTAATACTAAATATGAAATTGCATTGAATTATGCAAGGACTATTGAGGTTAATATTGTTGGAGAAGTAATTACACCAGGAACGTATCAGATTCCAGCGGTGAACTCGGTATATAATGCCATCAACGCAGCCAGCGGAATTACAGATATTGGTAGCGTCAGAGATATTCAGGTGAGAAGAGATGGTAAAACCATCAAACGTTTTGATGTCTATGAGTTTTTGTTTAATCCTTTACTGTTGGAAAACTTCTATCTTCAGAAAGGAGATTTCATTTACGTATCTACACAAAAGAAACTAGTAAAAGTGATGGGGGCTGTTCGTAGGCCATCCAGCTATGAGTTATTAGACAATGAGAAGCTCTCTACACTTATTCGTTTTTCTGGAGGGTTTGCTCCGGAAGCATATACCAAAACTATACAGATTACAAGAATCAGTAATGATCAGTCGCAGATTTTAGATATAGATTATGATCAACTGATAAAGTCCGGAAAGGATTTTGATTTAAAAGATGGTGATGTAGTTACCATTACTTCAGTACCGGGTGGAATAGAAAACTATATCGAAATCAGCGGTACAGTTCGTTATCCGGGTAAATACGAGTTGAAGGAAGGATACAGAATTTCAGATGTAATCAAGATGGCCGGAGGCATAAAACTGGATGCTTATCTTGATAGAGCCTATATCAATAGAACGCTGGAAAACAATACCTATGTTAATCAGAAGTTTTCATTGAAGAATATTTTGGAAAGCGAAACAAGTGCAGATAATATTCTGCTCAGACGTTTTGATAATATTCAGATTTTTTCAAAGGATAATTTCGTTGAGAAATTTGTGGTTACCATAGACGGTTCTGTTATTAAATCAGACACGATGCAGTATACTGAGGGTATGACATTGAATGATTTATTATTTTATGCCGGAGGATTTAAAAAAGAGGCCGCAAATTCAAAAATAGAAATTTCGAGGGTAATTAATATTGACTCCTCTGCTGCACAGAAATTCATGCCACAGCGCGCATTGGTTCAGACCATTACCATTGGCTCTAATCTTGAGCTGGATGAAACATCCAAAGGGTTTATTTTATCGCCGATGGATAAAGTTTTCGTGCGTAAGGCTTATGGCTTTGATGAACAGATGACAGTTACTATTACCGGAGAAGTAAAGTATCCTGGGGTATATCCTATTCTCGATAAACATGAGAGGGTTTTAGATTTAATTGAACGTGCCGGTGGATTAACGACGTATGCTTTTATAAAAAATGCGGCTTTAACCCGAACAGATAAAGCATTGAATAAAACGATTTTTCAACTCAATGAAGCGTTTGGAGATACCTTATCTAGGGCAAATATGTTCTTAAAGAATGGAGATTCTATTGATATTCCAACGGTAAATCAGCTGGTGAGTATAAGAGGTGCCATACGATATCCTGAATTGGATAGCGCTGAAACAGTAAGCGGTAAGTTTGTTCCCGGAAAAAGTGCTAGATGGTATATTAAACATTATGGAGGAGGCTTTAAGAAGGGAGCTAATAAAAATTCTACCTTGGTTATTTATCCCAACAGAAAAGTGGATTATACGCACTCTTTCATAGGAATAAAAGATTATCCAACAGTAGATGTGGAAGGTGCTTTGATTACAGTGGAAATGAAGAATAAAGCACCTAAGCCACCGAAAGGACCTGAGTCTGTATTAAACTGGAATATAGTTTTGCCGAGTGTTATCGCAGCAGTGACATCTATAGCTACTACGCTGACCTTAATATTTGTGCTTAAAAAATAAACGTATGCAAGAGCAATTTTCGGAAGAAGATATACGGTTAGTGGATGTATTAGAATCCCTTAAAAGTTATTTAGTATACATATTGAAGCGATGGTATATATCCGTTGTTGGGGTGCTTGTATTAACCTTAGGAGGCTATTTCTATGCTAAGCTTACGCCGCCTACTTACATTGCAAACATTTCGTTTAATGCTGTTGATTCCAAGGCCAGTGCTATGGGGGGTATCATGTCTATGATGGGCATTTCTTTTTCCGGAGGTTCATCTAATGATGTATTAACAGGAATCTTTAGCTCCAGATTTATCTTTCTCAATGCGATGTTATCCGATATGGAAGTCAATGGAAAGCGAGAAAAAATTGCTAATGTTTACATGCATGCCTATAAGTACGACGATGGTTTTGAAGATGATCCAGAGTTGAAAGGCTTTAAGTTCACCGCTAACTCTATAAGGGAAATTAGCAAGAAAGAGATGGATTTGTTCTCTACTATGTATGATGATTTTAGCGATGGCTTGATGACTGCAGAGTTGGATCTTCCTACCGGGATGATAAGGGCAGAAGTGGAAACTCCGGATTATGAGCTATCTAAACAGCTTGGTGCAGCTATGCTGAAATATACGATACAGTTTTATCAGAATAAACAAGTAGAGAATGCAAAAACCACATTTGAGAATACCTCAAGAAGAGTGGATTCCATATCAAATGCAATTGCGAATAAGCAGCAATTGATAGCAGCATCACAGGATATAAATATATTTAACAAGAAGAGAGAGAATGTTATAGCGCAACAGAAACTAATGCAGGATTTGGCTTCATTGAGTATTTTATACAATGATGCGAGTATGTCCAGAGAGAATGCAAAAGTAGGACTCACGCCACAGAATAATATTGTAAGAACAGTGGATGACCCGATGTTCTCCACAGCTCCTAAATATTTAAGTAAATTGCTGTATACGGCAATTGGTATAGTAGCGAGTTTGGTTTTGATTATTATTCCTCTGATGTTGAGCAAAGCAGTGCAAGATGGTAGAGAGGAAGATAGGCTTCGTATGGCAAATCAGTAAGGCGCTGTTGTCCTTTAAATACAAACAATTTAATTAAATTTATTACGTGAACCCGGAATTAAACAATATCAGGTTGGAACCCTTGGCTATTATAGGCATCGGGTGTCGATTCCCGGGAGGCGTTCACTCTTTGGATGATTTATGGAAGTTGTTGATTAATAAGACAGATGCTATAACTGATTATCCTGCTTCGCGTATCCCTAATCTCGATGCCTTAGTGAATAAGGACAGAGAGAAGAATAAGATTATCACTAAGCGTGGAGGCTTCATAGAAAATGTAGAGTATTTCGATGCAGCGTTCTTTAATATCTCTCCATTAGAGGCTGAAAAAATAGATCCTGCGCAGCGCTTGCTGTTAGAGGTTACCCAGGAGTCTATAGAAAATGCAGGGTTGACAGATGAGGTATTACAAGGTTCTAATACAGGGGTATTCGTAGGTAACTGGACCAGCGATTATGAGCATAGGCTTAAAGATGGTAATCAGGATATTGATGTATATGCTACTACCGGAAGTGGACGTTATGCATTATCAGGAAGGTTATCTTATATCTTTAATTTGCAAGGTCCCTCTCTTACAGTAGATACTGCCTGTTCCTCCTCTTTGGTAGCACTTAACATTGCTTCTCAGAGCTTAAATACGGGAGAGTGCGATATGGCTTTTGTAGGGGCCTCCAATACGATAACAGATTTCTTTGTCTCTATTGGCTATTCGCGCTCAGGATTGCTTTCTGAATATGGAGAATGTAGGTTTGGTGATGAACGTTCTACAGGCTATGTGCGCAGTGAAGGTGCCGCCATGATTATTGTAAAAAGATTAAGTGATGCAGTTAAAGCAGGCGATCGAATTCATGCAGTGGTTTTATCTACAGCTTGCAATAGCGACGGTCAATCCCACAAGAATCTTTTTGCACCAAGTGCTACCACGCAAGAGGTGATGATTCGAAAAGCCATACAACGTTCTGGTATCGACCCGAATGATATTATATACGTAGAAGCACACGGAACTGGAACGAAGGCTGGCGATCCCGCAGAAATAAAATCTATATGGAATGCATTCTCGGATCATCGCACTAAAGAAGATAAGATTTATGCAGGCTCTGTTAAAACTAATTTTGGTCATACAGAAGCTGTAGCGGGCTTAGCGGGTTTGTTGAAGACAGTTGTATCTATTCAACATAATATGATTCTTCCTAGCTTGCACTTCGATCATCCAAATCCTAAAGTTGCATGGGATGATATAGGACTTACTATACCTAAGGAGCCAATGCCATGGCCGGATAATAAACCGCGTATTGCCGGGGTTAATACATTCGGAATAACCGGAACCAATGCACATGCTATCATACAGGAAGCTCCGGCGCTTTCATCAGAAAAAACAGATAAGGTTAGAGATGATATCTTCATACTTCCCTTGTCGGCAAAAAACGAAGAAGCACTTATTGCACTGGTAAAAAAGTATCTCGATTTTATTACTCATTCAGATTATCTTCTCGAGGATATTTGCGCTATGGCTGCTTTGCGCAGAACGCACTTTCCTGTGCGTGAGGTGTTCGTAGCAAAAAATAAAGCAGAATTAGAAGAGCAGTTGAGTGATTTTGTCTCAGCGGCAACTTACGAGAGCAAAAAAATATTTGACCAAGAAGATGAACCTAAAACAGTTTTTGTTTTTCCCGGTCAGGGCGCACAGTGGGCTCAGATGGGCAACGCTTTAATGCAACAGGAGGTGGTCTATAGGGCAACCTTGGAGGAAATTAATACAGTATATAAAAAATATGTAGACTGGGATTTACTAGAAGAACTTGAAAAAGAAGAACAGCATTCTCGTTTAAACGAGATAGGTATTGTACAGCCAGCATTGGTGGCTGTAGAGATAGCATTGGCAAGTTTATGGATGAGCAAGGGTGTGTTTCCGGATATCGTTGTTGGACATAGTATGGGAGAAGTAGCTGCTGCTTATGTTGCCGGAAATATTTCGCTACACGAAGCAGCACAGATTATTATCACGCGTAGTAACTTGATGCAGCAGGTAAGTGGAAGAGGAGAAATGGGTGCTACAGATTTGACGGTGGAAGAAGCGAATGAATATTTGAAGGGCTATGAGGACAAGTTATCTGTAGCCGTAATGAATAGTAAGAATGCCACTGTGTTATCCGGTGATCCACACGCATTGGATGAGATTTTTTCCAAGCTGGAAGCAGAAGGAAGGTTTAACAGAAAAGTAAAAGTAGATGTAGCATCCCATTCTCCTCAGATGGATAACATCAGAGTGCAATTAAAAAGTAGCCTTCAAAATATACAGCCAAAAAATTCTTCTATTCAATTTTATTCAACAGCATTTAATCAAATAAAGAGCGGAGAGGAATTGGATGCAGCATATTGGGGTAATAACTTGAGAAATCCTGTTCAATTTGGTAATGCTATACAAAGCATTGCATCTCTCAATAATGCAGTGTATATAGAGATGAGCCCGCATCCTACGCTTCTCATGGCTATTCAGGAGAACTTACAAGATGTCAGTAATAATTCCGAAGTGATAGGTTCTTATGTAAGAGACAGAAACGAGCAAATAGAGTTTTATAAGAACTATACAGCATTGTTTTCTTGCGGTGTTCCATTTGACTGGAAGAACATTTATCCATCTATTGGTGCATTTGTAGAGCTGCCAACTTATGCCTGGCAAAAAGAACGATACTGGATAGAGGTAGAACAGAAGCTGACGGAAGCGTCATTGAAAAGTCAGTTTAGTATAAAAGAAAATTTATTTGAGATACATTGGAATAGCATAGTGATAAAACCTAAACTATCTGCCCAAAAGATATTAATTATAGAAGATGCATACGGCTATTATCAGGAAGTAGAGAATAGATTATTAGAGATGGGTTGCGAAGTTAGTGTAGTAGGTGTAGAGGAGAACCTTATTGGTATAGAAGCTACGTGTATCCTTCATCTTGGCAGTTTACATAAAGAGGATATCTATAATTGCTCTTATAATTCAGGAGTGGGATCTTTACAAAGGATACTACAATATTTTGGCGACAAAAAGTTGAAGGTAGTTACCATCACTAATGGAGCTAATATACTAAAGGATGTTGCGGAGGATAAGCAGATAAATCTCAATGCAGCTTTGTTGACGGGTGTTATAAGAACGCTGCAGTACGAATATTCAAACGTGGAATTTGTGCAATTAGATTTGTCAGCACAAATAAAAGAAACGGAGATAAATAATATTCCTTCACTTGCTTTTGCAGACCCCCTATATAAAGAGTTGGCGCTTCGGGGTAGTGAAGTATATGCACCAGCCATTATACAATCTGAAAATCAGGAGCTAGGGAAAACCATTTCATCAGAGGCCACCTATATTGTAACTGGAGGTAATGATGGACTGGGATTTGAAACTGTGAAGTGGCTCGCGGAAAAAGGAGCGAGACATATTGCTGTATTAAGTAGAAGTGGATTTAAAGCAGCTATACAAAAAGAAGCAGAGGCTTTGGCCGGAGTACATATACATTCTTATATTACGGACGTTGCCAATTTTGACACCCTTCAGCACACCATAGAAGAAATACGAAAAATGCATCCGGAAATCAAAGGAGTATTTCATGCAGCAGGAGTACTGGATGATGCATTGCTGGAGAATAGCACAGAAGATAAGTTCAATCATACCTTATATCCTAAAGCAAATGGTGCATGGAATATACATCGCCTATTCCCAGGAGATAGCCTGGATATTTTTGTAGTCTATTCTTCTATAGTCGGTGTGTTGGGTTCGGCAGGACAAAGCAACTATGCAGCGGCTAATACTTTTCTGGATGCATTGGTTGCATTCAGAAGGAAGAATCACATGGCGGGCTTGTCTGTAAATTGGGGTACTATTGCAGATGTCGGATTGGCTGCGCGTCATGATAATCGGGGAAAACGTCTCGAGGGATCTGGGTTAGTTCCCATTCCTTCCGCAGCATTACATCATTATTTCGATAAACTATTCTTGAGTAATTTGGATCAGATTATAGCAGCGGATATTAACTTCGATCATTGGGTCGCCAGCAATCCGGATGTAAAAAATAATTTTATTTTATCTAAAGTGTTGAGTGCAGCTACCGAAACTCCGGAGGATACGACATCCATGACGTTTGCTAATTTGTCTGCAGCAACTAAATATTTAAAGCAAGAGATAAAACAAGCTATCGCCTCTGTAACAAAAATAAATCAACACAAGATCAGAGAGGAGGACACCTTTAAGAGTTATGGTATTGATTCCTTGTTAGCTTTGCAGATTAAAAATAAACTACAGAAAGACCTTAAAGTAAGTTTAAATGTTTCTGTTATCTGGTCCTATCCTACTGTTAATAAATTAGCAGACTTTCTGGCGAAAGAATTGAAAATAGAACAACAATTTAATAGTGTTGCAAGTCTGATGGAAGTAAAAGAAAAATCTGCTATCGAATCGGAAGTAGAAGCGCTGAGCTTAGAGGAGCTCTTAAAACAATTAAGCGATAAGGTAAATTAATCCTGAATGACGAACGAACAATTACAGCAGATGCAACAGGTGCTCCAGAAGTCTCTAATAAAAATTAAGACATTGGAAGGTCAGTTAGCTGCTGTAAAAGAACATACAATTTCAACAGTATTTTCTGAACAAAAAGAGGCAATTGCCATAGTTGGATGTGGCGTTCGCTTACCTGATAATATAGATACTACCCAGCAACTATGGAGGCTCTTGCAAGCCGAGAAATCGGTATCCAGGAAATTTCCAGTAGATAGATTTGATATAGACTCCATTTATGACTCCGATGAGCATAAGCCTGGAAAGACGAATGCAAGGTTTGCCACTTTGTTAGAAAATGACGTACGGAGTTTCGATGCCGCTTTTTTTTCTATTGCACCACGTGAAGCAAAGTCCTTAGATCCATTGCAACGTATGGTGCTGGAAGTTGTTTATGAAGCTTTCGAAAATGCAGCGATACCATCTGAAAGCCTGAAAGGAAGCAACACAGGAGTGTATATAGCGCTTGGCAATTCAGATTATATTTCAGCGAGATTTAGAAGTGGCAATTTAGAACTTGTAGATGTATATGATACGACAGGTATCTTATTCGGAACTGCCGGTGGTCGTGTTTCTTTTAGTTATGATTTTACGGGTCCAAGCTATAATGTGGATGCGGCCTGCGCATCTACAGTTTTGGCATTGCATCTCGCAAAAGAAGATTTACAAAAGAATACGATTGACTTAGCAGTAGTATCTTCTGCTAACTTATTATTGACACCAGAGATGTTTGTCGGACTCTCTAAATTAGGATCACTTTCTTCTTCTGATCAGTGTAAAGCGTTCGCTAATGATGGGGATGGTTATATTAGAGGGGAGGGTTGTGGCGTCGCCTTGTTAAAGCGATTAAGCGATGCAGAACGAGATAATGACAATATAGAGTTAGTTATTAAAGGTTCTGCAGTAAAGCACAATGGAAGCAGCAATGGATTCACAGCTCCCAATCCGGAAGTAATCACTTTGGCAATAAAGGAAGCACTTAAGGATTCCGGACTATCGGCAGAGGATATTCTTTATGTGGAGTCGCATGGTATAGGAAATAGATTTACAGATGCAATAGAGATTCAGTCTATTCACGAAGGCTATCTAGGAAGGAATACGCCAATTTATGTTGGCTCTGTAAAGGCAAATATCGGGCACCTGGAAGCAGCAACCGGAATGCCGATGCTGTTTAAGCTGATAGAGATTGTTCGCAATAAAAGAATTCCTGCACAGATCAATATCAATACACTGAACGAGGATGTGGAGTGGGATAAAATAAATACCTGTGTTTCTACAGTACCCGTTGATCTTTCCAATTCTGATAAGCCTATTGCTGTTGCTATAAATCTATCGGGATACAGCGGCACTAATGTACATATGATTTTTGAAGCGCCTAAGCCGAAATGTAAATCGGAAGATACAGTAGGTCCATTTCATTTTATCATTAGTGCCAAGAATCAGGATAGTCTTAGAGGAATAGCACAGCGATATTTAAATAATGTCAATATATGGGATAGATACACTTTAACAGAGATATGCAACACGCTCCAAACTGGCAGGAATCATTTTGATTATGCATTATCTATTTTAGGAAATACAAAAGAAGAATTGCAAGATGGTTTAGGATCATTTCTAAATGGTGTAGTATCGAATAGCTATATAGTCTCTAATCCTGAGTTACGTGGCGGGAAGGAGCTTTCTTTTTTATTTACTGGACAGGGCGCTCAGTATTTTGGAATGTTTCAAGGGTACTATGACGGATTTGAAGTATTTAGAAATTCGGTAGAGGAGTGTGATCTTGTTCTTCGCCCGCTTCTTGGCGTATCAATAAAAGATATACTATGGCAACAGGACGGTGACAGTAATTTGATTCATCAGACAAAGTTTACTCAGCCGGCATTATTTGTGGTAGAATATGCAATGGCCAAATTATGGATGCACTATGGCGTTCAGCCCACTGTATTGATAGGTCATAGTATTGGAGAAATTGTAGCATTGGCGGTAGCTAATGCAATGGATGTATCAGATGCACTTAAGCTAGTAGTAGCCAGAGCAACATTCATGAATACACTGCCACAGCAAGAAGGCGGCATGGCCTCTGTTTTCTGTAGTGCCGAAGACTTAAGGCCGCTTCTGGAAGGAACGGCTATAGATCTTGCTGCAGTAAATTCAGTTAAAAACTGTACGATATCCGGAAATAAAAAAGCGGTAGAACAATTTGTAGAGCAGCTTAAAGAAAAAAAGATAAGAGCAATAGCATTAAATGTTTCTCATGCTTTCCATTCCCATTTAATGGAGCCGATACTGGAAGACTTCACAGTATATGTTCAGCAGTTTAGATTTAGACAGCCTGAGATTCCGGTGATATCCAATCTTACAGGTAAACCGCTAAACGTGGAGGATCTAACTGCTACTTATTTTGCCAATCATATACGTGGTGCTGTGCAGTTTGCAGCCGGTATCCAATGGATCCAGCATACTATGGGTGTCTCCATCTACTTAGAGGTTGGGCCTAATCCTGTCTTAATAAGTTTGGCTAAGCAGACCAATACAGATTCAAATGGAGTTTGGTTGTCCTCGGCTAAAAAAGACACAGAAGATGTTCAGTATTTTAATGAAACGCTACAACAATTATATACTACAGGGATCTCTATAGCCTGGCAAAGGTTATATGGCGGCAAAAGCATCAATCGCGTGCAGTTGCCTACTTACGCTTGGGACAGAAGGGTATACTGGGATGATCCTGTGTTTATGCACAAGACAACAACATATTTAGCTACAACAGCCGTTCGTCAGGAGATAAGTATCCCTGCTAAAAGGGCTACACGGGAGACTTTATTAGCGTATATGCAACTTGAAGCAGCCAAAGTATTGGGGCTGCAAGCAGGCCAGAAGGTAGATCTTCATAAAACTTATCGGGAGCAAGGATTTGATAGCATGATGAGCGGTGAGTTTTTAAGTTTAATGGAAAAACATGTAGACGCTGAATTAAGCATGCAGGTTCTTCATCAATACAATACTCCTTCAGATTTATATCAGTATTTATTAGAAACTTTTTTTGGAGGTGGAGCAGTAGATACCACTCAGGCAGTAACATTAGCTGATGTTATGTTTGCACAAGAAATGGCAGATAATAATCAGCAAGATTGGCACGAAATCAAGGCTCAAGATGGTATTTTAATGCGATGGTTTAAGAAAATAGATAAGCGCCTGCCTTCCATTAATAAGCAGGAAAATTAAAGTAGAGTAGTTATTAAATTTATCGTTTGGGATCTATGGATAATATACAACTCTACTGTCTTAATTATTCCCAGCGATTGGAAGAAAAAGACTTTCAGCAATGTCTTAGTGATTTACCAGTACCTATTCAGTTAGAAATAAAAGCTTACAAACATTGGGAAAGTGCACAGGCGTCTCTTTTAGGAAAAATGTTATTGTCATATGCATTCAAACACATGGATATTCCTTTCAGCGTGCATCAGTTACAATTAACAGAGAAAGATAGGCCATATATTGAAGGGAACATAGATTTTAATATTTCGCATTCGGGAGAATATGTAATGTTGGCAGTTTCACAGTCTGCCAAAGTCGGGATAGATATAGAGAAACATCGGCAGCTCGATTATCTTTTATTTAGAAAGTATTTTAGTGATAATGAGTGGGCGCTGATAGAAGCTGCTGACAATAAAATAACTGCTTTCTTTGATTTTTGGGCGATAAAAGAGAGTGCTATAAAATGTGATGGCAGAGGTGTGGAGGTCTTATCAAAAACGCAGGTAGATTATAATGAAGGCATATCTTTAGGAGTAAAATATTCAGATAAGATATATTGTGATGGCAGATTGTTGTTTTTTCAGCCACTTAATGTTAATGTACATTACTCCTGTTGCGTATCTAGTAATCAAATGATTAATGTGGATTTACATCATTTAACTATCCAGGATTTATTGAAAAGTAAATAAAATGATGAAGTTGATTAGCTTTGCAGTTCAATTACAGTTATGATCATAATGGCGGATTTCATAAGGCAATCATTATTGCTAATTAGAAGTTGGTTCTTTAAGTTTATTCCGAAACAGGAGTATTTATATATGGCATGTGGAGGTATCAATTTATTTTTAGATACGTTAGTGTTCTACATTGCCTATCATTATCTATTCCATGAGCAAAACTTCAAAACGCCCTTTTACACCTTTAGTCCACATATTGCTGCATTCTTTATTTCTTTCGGCTTGAGTTTTCCTACAGGTTTTTATATGAGCAGATATGTGGTATGGGTGAATTCTCCGGTGCATGTGAGGCTCCAGTTATTCAGGTATCTTTCAGGTGTTTTTATTTGTACGTTGCTGAATATAGGTTTTATAAAAATATTTATAGAAGTATTCCATTTTTATCCACTGCCATCGAAACTCTTTGCTGCGATTTTTGTAATTACCTTTTCTTATCTGTATCAACGCTATTATACCTTTAAGGTGCATCAGGTGGTGGGTGAGATTTAATCTCTTATGGTTATAGTGTATCTCGTTGGACTTTCATTAGTTCCACTAGCTGTTTAGCCATGTCTATGCTTTGTAGCCGTGCGCCTTTATCATTTAAATGATGGAAATTATAGCCATAATCTACCTCATAATATTTAGGGTATTTTCTGGGGTCTGCAACTTCTATCTTGCTTCCCTCCGGCATTGTATTAAATACAGGAAGCAGAAGAGTATAATTAGTCCTGGCGCGTGGCGGCAGAATAAAAAATAATTGAATTCCCTTTTTTGCACATTTCTTATAAGCTTCCATGCATAAGGCTACCATTGCGGCATTTGCCTTATCAGCGTCTTTGTAATTTTCAAAACTAGATATAATGTCATTAGTTAAGCTATCCCTTTTGGAGGAATTGTTGATGTATTCTTCCTTTGATTTACGTATTAGTGTGTCTTCCCATTTGTATTCCATAAAAGAATGACTTTCTTCATCGTCATATGGATAAAATCCGTTTTCTTTAGTTCCCAGGTAGTTTTTATTATAGGTGTCTCTTTGGGAGTAGTAGCGAATCACTTCGGGCATTTGTCCCAACTTGAATAGGTTTTCCAACCAGCTTATCACATAGAAATAGCAGAACTTCACACGTGTTCTCAAGTCGTCGGGAAGTGTAGGAATAATTTTTAAAGCATGAATAGTTGACTTGGCAGAATGCCAGGAAACCCATTTGCTAGTGTGCAAATTAGCAGGAAAAAAATATGGCTCACTACTGATGCTGAAAAATATATATTTCAGATCTGGATTATGTACGGCTAGTAATCCGTCAAGATCTGTCATCTCTTCTATAATAGTGTGTCCGTCGGCAGCAATATTAAAGGAGCGAAAATCATAGCCTTTCTTTTGAAGTACACTGTCTATAACATAAGGGTCAACATGTCGGTATTCTAAGCTACCGCCAAGATATACGGCATTAAATTTTTCGCTATTCTTTTTATAAAAATCAAATTTTAGTGTTTGTGTTGTATCACCCCAATAAAATGGAAGTGTCATATTTATTAGTGTGGATAGCAGCAATATGATGCACAATAGAATAATTATATTTTTCAGTATTTTTTTTGTCATTTCCCTAGTATTGAAAATAAACGAATGTGGTGTTGTTAAAAATACCAAACCATATAATACATATCAGTAGTACCGCATAGATTGACCAACCCTGTATTCTATCCTGACCTAATAATACATCCTCTATCTTTCTGTCGCCAATCAACGCTTCGGTGAGGAATAAGATGACAATAAAAATGATCAATAGAATAAAAGCAATAATGCCCTTAATCAATATCAATTCCTTGAAATAATTAGCAGATAAGAGGTGGAAAAGCTTTCCATAGAGAGATCCTGCTATGGTAGTCCATTCTGTATAAGTCTCGGGATGCATATGGTTAATAGTAACCTGTGCACTGTATACTCTAAATAATAAGAAGCAGAATAAAAAGATAAGAATGGTGAGTATACTATGCGCCCATCCAGGGAAATAACGACTAAAGAGGCTATAGATGTTACTAGGACGAATTGCTTTTACTACATTGTTTTGCCATAAATAACGGATAGCCATGCAGATACCCACCATTGTAAAAGAGATAACCATAGGCCAGTTGGCACCATGCCATAGGCCACATAGCGCGAGTACAAAAATTACATTAAAGACCACTTTTATGCTACTTGCTTTATAGGCCCCGAGATAGAAAAATACATAGTCAGTAAGCCAGGTCGACAAGGAGATATGCCAGCGTGTCCAGAAATCTGCAAGGTTTTTAGAGAAGAAGGGTCTTCTGAAGTTTTCCATTACGTCAATACCTATAACTTTCGCAGCGCCTAATGCAATATCAGAGTAGCCGGAGAAGTCGCAATATACCTGTAGCAGGAAGAAGAAAGCACCCATCCAGATGGTCCATCCGCTCACTTCGTTATAATGACTATACATGTCATTTACATAAAAGGAGAGTCTGTCTGCAATTACCACTTTCTTAAATAAGCCCCATGTCATTCTTATTAATCCCTTTCGCATATTATCATAATTGAAATCATGCGTTTGTCGGATCTGTGGTAGTAGGTTCTTAGCCCTTTCAATCGGACCGTTTACCATTACCGGCCAAAAAGCAGTAAAGGCAGCAAAATAACCAAATTGCGTTTCTGCTTTCGTGAGACCTTTGTAAACGTCAATAGTATAGCTTAGTGATTGAAAAGTAAGAAAAGATAAACCTACGGGTACTATCCAGGTGTTAAACCAGGGCTCAGGAACAACCCAAACAATATGAAATACTTGTAATAGCGCACGAATATTGTCATCTACAAAATCAAGGTATTTGAAAGCGAATAAAATACCCAGATTACCAAGCATACTCAAGTATAGCCATTTCTTTTTCTTTTGCTGGGAGTCTTCCCTGTCCATCATTTTCGCAGAAAAGAAATCATTACAAGTAATAATGAATAGAATGATGGCAAAGAAAGGACTGAAGTTCCCGTAAAAGTAATACCCTCCGGCTATCAACACTTTATATTGATGCTTTTTTGGTACCGAAAAATAGAGATAACAAAAGATGGGAAAGAACAGTAAGAAATGTAATGAGTTAAAAAGCATGCCTAATATTTGGTTACCGTTGCTATCTGCGCTTAAAAATAATAAAAAATAGCCATGTACATCGATTAAATACAATGCCTATTTTTACAACACATATACTAGCACATATAATTTGTATACAATTAAAGAAAAGATACACCAACTTCTGCAGGACAAAAACTTCAGTTTTATCCTGAAAGGAAGCCTTTCCACCGCACTTACTTTACTTCTGGTGCAAGGTTTACGTTTTATATCTGGAATACTGATTGCAAGATTTTACGGTGCAACAGCTTCAGGCCGACTTACCCTTCTAGTTACAGTGATGAGTATCCTTGCAATGCTCATCAATTTTGGAATAAAAGATGCACTACAGAAGTTGATTCCAGAATATCGCGAACGATATAACCTGAAGACAGCCTATAGAATTTTACAAAGAGCAAATAGACTGATTATTTATTTCTCTGTTATAGGAGGTATTTTTTTGTTTGTTATAGCCCCCTATTTATCAGCATATTGGAAGGAGCCGGATATGCTTTTTGTATTCCGCTATTCTGCTTTTTTTCTTCCTTTTCTTGTGCTCGGAGAGTTAAATAATTTTAGCCTTAGAGCATTATTAAAGGCGCATGCTGCCAATGTGTCGCTGATTACTCCAACGGTCATCCGAATAATTATCTTATTTCTGATTACTTATTTTTACTTTAATAGCAATAATCCGATTTATTTGCATTGGACTACTTTATGTTTGTTGCCCTGGTTATTCTCCTTGATTCCCATATATAAATATTTTATTAAGCCCTCTAAAGAAGAGCCCATACTGGTAGAGGTAAAGGATAAAGAGATTTTAGCAATAGCATATCCAATGTTTATAACATACGCTGCTTTTTTAGTAGTCAATAGTGCAGATGTTTTTTTACTCAAGGCTTTTGGCGTCGGAACAGATCAGGTAGGTATCTATAAGACTTGTACCAATATTTCTATGCTGGCGGCTACATTTCTTGTTGCATTAAATACTACTGTACAGCCAAAAATTACCCAGCTTTATACACAAGGACAACATGCAGAAGTGCAACGCATAATACAGAAGTTTGCCAAGTTGATCTTTCTTTTAAGTTTGCCTATTTTTCTTTTACTCTTCTTTTGTTCGAAGTATATAATGTGGCTGTATGGTTCTGCATTCATGACGGGTGCATTTGCTCTTTCTGTTCTTACCGCAGGTCAGATTTTTAACACGCTATGCGGACCTGTGGCACAACTGCTAAATGCAACGGGGCATCATAAGCAGTTTAGGAATATTTCTCTCTTTGGTGCTGTAATGAATATTTTTGTAAGTCTTCTCTTGATTCCAAAGTATGGTATTTCAGGTGCCGCATTTGCTAATACAATCAGTATGATTGCATGGAATATCATAGGGGTAGTTTATATAAAGCGAAAATTTGGATATACCTTGATGTATCTCCCATTTATATCTAATCGTAAGTCAGCCTGATCGGCAAAATATTTTTATCTTTAGCTGCTATGCTCTCCAAGCTTAAACAGATTTTCACTATAGAGGTCGATTACTCAAATCGAGTATATGGTTTCGATATAATGAGGGGTGTAGGTATATTGATAGTGCTCTATGCACATGGGCGATCTAAAATGCATTTCTTTCCGATTTTTAATGATTTTGTCTCTGTATTGGGTTTCTGGCTAATGGATTTGTTTTTTGTTTTAAGTGGCTTTCTGATTGGAATGATTCTCATTAAACTTTACGAAAAAGAACAGTCTTTTACGCTAACAACAGCCTATAATTTTTGGATACGAAGATGGTTCAGAACTCTGCCTAATTACTATTTAGTTTTAATAATTACTGCAATACTTTGGTCGCTCGGAGGAAAAATCATGTTTTTGAAACTACAATTCCTGGCTAATCTGTTTTTTTGTCAGACTATAGCCACTCCACCACCCTTTTTCATGGAGGAATCGTGGACGCTATGTATTGAGGAGTGGTTCTATTTATTATTCCCGATTTTTTTGTTGGTAATACATAGATTATGTAAGGTGGATCTGCTCCATGGGAAACACATCAAAAGGAATATGCTATTGGGCATTTTCTTGTTCTTTGTATTGTCCACGATGTTGAGGGTAGCATTATACACAGTTGATTCTAAATTGACTTGGTTAGATATGACCCGCATGAGTTTCTTTAGATTAGATACTATTGCATTCGGGATATTCGCGGCATGGATTAACTTTTATTATCCTGAAGTCTTCAAAAAATACAGAAATGTATTTGGAGTTGTATTTATGGTGAGCATAATTATATACTTCATCTACTTTTATACCGCTATAATGCCCGGTATAAGAGAGCAGCGCTCTTTGCAATTTTTTCCAATAGCATCTATAACTTTTTTTCTCTTGTTATCAGGGCTTGCATCACTCAGTCTGACTGTCTATATGAAAGAAGTTAAGATGAATAAAGTGACTATTTTCTCAAGGTTTATTACAATGATTAGTCTTATCTCCTATTCTATTTACATCTTCCACAGAAGTGTAGTCGCATTTATAATTGACAAAGTATATACGCCGTCAACAGATTTAGAAAACATAGTATTATTTGCAATCTACTTTGTAGGGTCTATATTGATTTCAATACTGGTATATAAGTACTTTGAATATCCTATGACGGCATTGCGAGAAAAAATGAAAAAATAAGTTATGCGAATAGGCATATTCCAATCAAAATATCCTGCAACGAGTGTAAGACTCTATACAGACAATGTGGTTGCTCATCTTAAAGAGTTTGGAAATCAGATTTTCTTTTTCTCTAGTGATGATGCGCTGCCAGATGTGGATGTGATATGGGATCCTACTTGTACAGGGGCGAGATATCCTAATAGAAAAATACTAAGTAGTAATATCCCTTGGGTCATTACCCTTCATGGTGCTGCTATACTATCTACTCCTCTAAGCTATAACTTCTCTACATTATCAGAGAAGATAAAAGGTTTATTTACTGCTATCCGAAGGTGGATGGTATGGATGGTGTATAAGTATAAGGTGGCACAAATTATCACTGTTTCTGAATATGCGAAGGAAGAATTGATAAAGTGCCTTGGTATGCGGTCAGAACAGATAGCCGTGATTTACCATGGCTATGAAAAGCGCTGGTTTAATCCGTCCACAACTAGTAAGGATTACCTTTTGCATGTTTCAGCATACCAGCCTAAAAAAAATGTAGATAGAATAATAGAAGCCTATCAATCAATAGCGTATTCTGAAAAACTCCCACTTGTGGTGATATGTCCAGGCTATAATAAATCCATCACAGATAAAAAGATTACTATTATTGACGAAGTGCTCAGTTCGGAACAAGTTGCGGCATATATGAAGGGGGCTTATACTTTTATTTTTCCGTCCTTACACGAAAGTTTTGGGATGCCTCTACTAGAGGCAATGGCTTGTGGTACTCCTGTAATTACAAGCAACACTTCGGCATGTCCGGAAATTATTCAGCAAGCAGGATTATTGGTAGATCCTCTGTCTGTTACGTCTATCCGTTCTGCTATCCATGAAATTATGTCTAATAAAGATTTACATACTAAATTGAGCAGTGCGGCTATCCATCGGGCTCAGTATTTTAGTTGGGAAACGGCTGCATGGCAACATGAGGCTGTATTTAGAAAAGTTTTCGAAAGCAAAAAATGTTAAATAACGATACCTATTTATTTTTTAGTCCAAATTTGAAGTCTTGATCACAAGGGCACTAAAAAATTACCGTATATTTGGTGTATATATGCTTTGGATGAGGTCATTAAGTCGGTTGTTTTATTTATTTTTTACTTTGTGGCTTTCAACGGGTCAGGTATATGCCAGTACTTCATATCCTAACGATCGTTCGGATTTAGATTCCACTATTCAGCCCTTTTACCATGGTGTAGCCTCCGGAGATCCGCTGAATGATCGCGTGATTATATGGACACGTGTAACCACGGATTCATCTAGTGTAGAGGTGAAATGGCGCGTAGCCACAGATACTGCTATGCAGAATATCTTGGCCAACGGTTTGCTGACTACAGATGCATCCAGGGACTATACAGTAAAAGTAGATGTAACAGGATTGCAGCCTGGAATAAATTATTATTATGAGTTTGAAGCTATGGGCAGACTTTCACAGCGCGGAAGAACAAAAACGCTTCCCGCAGGAAATGTCAGCAGTCTTCGTATTGGTTTTGTGGGATGTTCCAATTATGAATTTGGGTATTTCAACGCCTATAGTATTTTAAAAAACAGAAACGATGTTGATCTTATTATCCACTATGGAGATTATATCTATGAGTATGGTCACAAGGGCGGAGGTGTAGACACCATAAACCGAAGAACATTCCCTGAGTATGATGCTTACGACTTAACCAGCTACAGGCAGCGCTATGCGTGGTATAGGCTTGATCCTTCGTTACGGAATTTGCATCAGCAGTATCCTATGGTAGTTATCTGGGATGATCACGAATTTGCCAATGATGCCTTTGCAGATACATCGGAGAATCATCGGCCCGCCTCACAGGGTACGTGGGCAGCCCGCAAAGCCAATGCAATCAAGGTGTTTAAGGAATGGATTCCGATGCGGGAGGATACATCGAGGACTAATATTATCAACTTTACACAGAGCGTGGGGAACCTTGCGGATATTATTTATACAGAAGACCGAATCCAGCGTAGTGTTTTTAATACAGATAGTCAGTTTATCAATATGATGCTTATCGGGCAGGATCCTTTACTTTATGATACTCCCGATAGAACCATGCATGGTAAGCGACAGATGGAATGGATGGCGAATCAGATAAAGACTTCAAATGCCAAATGGAAGATATTAGCCAATCAGGTGGTATTCTCGAGCTATTTTTACAAAGGGATTGGAGGTTTTCCATTTCATCAGGTGCAAGGCTGGGACGCTAATCCACTGGACCGTAAGAAAATTATCGATACCATTAATCAATACAATATCAAAAATGTAGTGGTCTTAAGTGGAGATATTCACGTGGCTATGGCTTTTGATATTCCAGGTGGTGTAGTTCCCTATGATCCTACTACCGGTGCTGGAAGTGCTGCCGTGGAATTTGTAGCTGATAATGTGGTGGAGGGAGATGTATTGCCTAATGCAGAAGCATACATGTATAGTAATAATTTAAATCTGAGATACATTAAGTTGAAATCACAGGGGTATTGTGTTATTGATATTACCCCTAATAGTGTTTGTTGCGATTATTGGGAGACAGATTCAGTTTCAACAGCTAATACACATCAGAACTTCTTGTCAACATGGTGTACCGTCCAGGGAGAGAATCACTTAAAAGCTTATCAGGGTCCGGCATTTACGCCAAGATCATTTCCTTCACTTGCACCTTACAATCCCAGAAATAGTGGTCTTCCGGTTGGAGTAAGAACCTTACAGAAAGCTGTGGAGTTGATGAGTATGTATCCTAACCCTTCCAATAGCTATGTAAGATTTCAGTATTTTATGAAGGCTACAGATCAGTTGTTCATAGAAGTCTATGATACGCAAGGCAGGCTGATGCAAAAGGAAGACTTTGGCCTTCGTCAAAAGGGTTTGAACGAAGATATACTTTATATAAAGAATTTACCTTCGGCAGAATATCTTGTAATATTTAAAACCACCGATGGCACAACAGCGAGAAAACTGCTAAAATATTAGCATATTTGCTGTATTGCATCTCTCTGTATGTTATTCAATTCTATAGAATTTCTTTTCTTTTTTCCGATAGTATCTATACTATATTATCTGTTGCCGCATAAGTACAGGTGGGTCCATCTGTTGCTGGCAAGTATTTGTTTTTACATGTTCTTTATCCCGGTATACATTTTTATACTGCTATTTACTATTGTTATAGATTATGCTGCTGGTATATTGTTAGAAACAACAAAAGAAGCCGCACGCAAAAAATTCTATCTTATTTTAAGCTTGATGGCTAATATCGGTGTGTTGGCGGTATTTAAGTATTATAATTTTTTTATAGATAATGTGAATCTATTACTACAAAGCCTTCACATTTCTACTACGCCCATCCCATTACTCCATATTATTTTGCCTATTGGTCTTTCCTTTCATACGTTTCAGGCAATGAGTTATACTATAGAGGTATACAGAGGTAATCAAAAGGCAGAACGTCATTTAGGATACTATGCACTCTATGTGCTATTTTATCCTCAATTAGTGGCAGGACCTATAGAGCGTCCACAGAATATTATTCATCAATTGCACACAGCGCAAAGGTTTGATTACGCTAATGTGGTAAGCGGAATGAGATTGATGTTATGGGGGTTTTTTAAGAAATGTGTTATCGCGGATAAAATAGCATTACTAGCAGATCCTGTATTCTTCAAGCCTGATTTATTTATGGGATTCCCAATGATTATATCGATTCTGTGTTTTACGATACAGATATATGGCGACTTCTCCGGTTATTCAGATATTGCCCGAGGGTCGGCAAGAACGATGGGGATTAATCTTATGGAAAACTTCAATGCGCCCTATACCAGTAAGAGTATTGATGAATTCTGGAAGCGTTGGCATATATCTTTATCCTCGTGGTTTAGAGACTATTTATATATCCCTTTAGGAGGGAATCGTATTTCGGCAACCAGAAGATATATAAATGTCTTTATCGTTTTTTTAGTCAGTGGCCTATGGCATGGAGCAAACTGGACGTTTATTGTCTGGGGTGCATTACATGGCAGTTTTGTATTGATAGCATGGTGGTGTAAAGGTCTCTTCAAAAATTTCAGGATGCCGAGTTTTTTTCAGTGGCTTATTACATTTATTTTGGTTGCTGCAGCCTGGACGTTTTTCAGAGCTAAAGATGTGGGGCAGGCCTTGTTTATACTTGGGCATTCTTTGGATGGGATAACGGCTCCATTAGCTTATTTAATGAAAGGTTTTGCTTATCTGAAATTCTGGAAGTTTACAGGATTAGATTTAATAGTATTGATCGGCTCTTTATGGTTTTTATTCTATGTAGAACTAAAACCGGATCTATGGAATTGGTTCCACAAGCAACCTGCAATCATACGTTGGAGCATTTACATCGTGATGACGGCTTGTATTATATTATTTGGTGTTTTTGATAGTCGACAGTTTATCTATTTCCAATTTTAAATATGCAGGGAACTAAAGATAAAATAGCAATGAGTTCAGGGATAAGAAGGTTTGTCCTAAAGATATTATTATATGGTATATTCTTTTTGGGTATTATCTTTTTAGGCCTTCTGCTGCCGCCAACATCTACTAAAAATATTCTCTTTTCTTTTGGTGATAAAATAATACTGGCAGAGCGTACTAAACAAATAAATCCCGGCAAACCACTTATTTTTTGGGTAGGTGGATCTAATGTTAATTTTGGAATAGATAGCAAACTTATTTATGATTCTCTGGGGATATCTTGTATTAATACTGCGGTACATGGTGGTTTGGGATTGAAGTTTGAAGTGAACAATGCGCTCAGGCTTGCCAGAAGAGACGATATTGTGGTGTTGATGCCAGAGTATGAGAATTTCTGGGACTTCAACAATGAAATGGCAGATGGACAAGCAGAGTTATTGCATACGCTGATTGATGTATACCCTAATGGATATAACATGATAGAGAAAGATCAATGGCGTCATGTGATGATGTATCTCCCGAGATATTTGCACGACAAGTATATTCAGTATCTGCCTGGTAATTATAGGCACCGTTATGAAAAAGATTATGGTGTTTATGTGCGTCATAATTTTAATGCTTATGGAGATGCCGTATTGCACCTCGAAAAACAACCAGTTCCATTTATAGCTATGCCCAAAATAGGAGCTCCCGTGAATACTTCAGTACTCACATTCTTAGCGCATAAAAGTGAACTATTTAAAAAGAAAGGAGTTCGGTTTTGTATTCTATTTCCGGCTTATCAATCCACTTCCTTTAATAATAACAGTGAAGCGATTGCTCAGCTATATGCGCTTATGAATGCATATAAATTGCCTGTGTACGGCAGTCCTTCTCGTTATGTATTTGCCGACTCATTATTTTATGACACCTACTATCACCTTAACGCGGAAGGCAGAAAAATAAGAAGTATATTTGTGCAAGAGGACTTAAGGCATGCATTGGCAGAGTATAAATAGATATACAGAAAAAAATTATCTAGTTTGGGACAGATTCGCCTTTCTCGGTGTCTTCTTGCTGGTAATCTGTGGGATCAGCATTACATGGAATCTTGAGCAGCACATGGATGTGTTATTTTGGGATGAAGCGCTCTATCTACAAAGGGGTGTGGCGTTGTTTGATCATATTCCTAAGACATGGGGTCCTTCTTATTCACTCTGGTATAAATTTCTTTCTGTTTTTATCAGCGATAAGGTTACACTATATTATTTCAATTTTAAACTGACAACAATATTTATTTCTATTGGATTTTTTGTGGCATTGTTATCTTCTGGTGTGAATAGGTTATTGTCTTTCATCCTGTCTCTATTCTTCCTGTCCTCCTATATCAATCTACCGGTATGGCCAAGAGTTTCTCATTTCTGTGTAATAGTTTTGTTAACAGGAATCATTGTTGCCAAATACAAGAAGACTTTACTCCCCAAGCTGATATGGATTTCTTTTTCTTTTTTAATCTGCGCTTATGCTAGGCCTGAGCTTTTTATTGCTTTCTTGATTTCTTTCGTATTAGTTCTGATAATCGCATTTTATTTTAGAAAAGAGCATTCTATGGAAGAATGGATAATTTTTGGAGTGCTGCTCCTGGGGTGTTTATTTATCTATATTTTTCTAAAAACACCATTTAATAATGGAGATAGCGGCAGAGGATTAAGAGTTTTTTTACAACATTATGCATGGGGATATAATGAACGGCATCATCTTGATAATATTTTTTGGCTTGATTTTCCAAATCTTATACAGCAGCAGTTTAAGGATGCCACTACTTTGCAGGAAATCCTAATGACCAACCCTGCTGAATTTTTCCAGCATATTCTACATAATTTTTCTAACTATTTTATTGAATTAGGAAAAATCATTTTTAGTTTCTTTACCTGTATATTTCCTAAGTATGATAGTAGTATGGTTTGGATAGGTTGTATACTTTTATGGATAATTTATTTCCTTTCTGCACGGATGTCTGCCAATAAATATATACGCCTAAAGTATATCTTTAGAGAGAATATTTTTACCTTATTTATGTTACTGATTTTGGCGATTCCTTCTGTAGTAGCTTGTCTATATGCTTACCCAAGACAGCACTATCTTGTCCTACAAGTGCCCTTGCTATTATGGTTAATAGCACTTCTGATTTCTTCCTGTTCCGAGGAGATTCAAAACCCTATTCAAAATATGATATTCATAGTATCTATATGGCTTTTCATTTCACCTGCTGCAAAAGATTTTAAATTTTTTGATTTATTCAGAAAACAGAAAAGTCTATGTAACCTTACTACGCTACGGTATATACAACATGAAATAAAAACCACGGATAGTGTCCGCGTCTTTGATGTAGAGGGGTATATGACAAATTTATTATCTCCTAACTTCATTAATTATAATGAAATCTATTATAGAAATAGATATTTGCTGATCAGCGATATTATAAAAAAGAATAACATAGATATTGTCTATGTTACACCAACATTGAGTCAATTATATAATATTCAAAAGGATACCGCATTGTTTAATATGCTTAAGTATCCAGAACAATATGGTTTTATTGAACAAAAAACAGGTAATTTTACTCCGTTCTTATTGATAAAAAAGAAGCAGTGAATATTTTATATAAAACTTTATATACCAGAGATCAGCCTAACTTTGAGCTGAAAGTACTTGGTATTTTTATATTCAGTTTGCTCTTTACCAGTAATGTATTGCTTCAGTTTAATTCTGCGAATGCTACTATAGGGTTGTTAATGGTAATGGGTATGCCTTTTATCTTCATTTTTACTGGGCTATATTATTACTACAAGATTTTTAAACTAAAAGAACTCAATCCTCTTGATATAATGATCTTTTTGGCTTTGCTTATGCCTTTCTATAACGCAATCGTTGTACATTCCGTGTTTGGCGTAAAGATCTTTAAGGCATTATTTAACCTATCTGGAAGATTTTTTATAGTGATGTGTAGTTTGATCTATTACATGATCAGGACACATAAAATCACCATCAAACAGTATGTCTACGCCAATATTATTCTTTGTTGGTTTTGCTTTTTCCTCTACACATATATATCGCTTACAATAAGTCCGGAGTCATTTAAAGATTCCCTAGGAGAAGGCCTTGTGGGCTATAACCCATCTAAGGGAGGGTATCTCTATCGCTTCTCAAGTGCCTTTTTAATATTTGGAATGGTGTATTATTTCCTGGATTATATTATCAAAGGAAATTTGGTAAGTTTATTCCTTTGGTTGATTCTGATTGCATATCAGGTATTCATTGATAAGGGTAGAACGGAGTTAGTCTCAGAGGTAGTTCCTATGTTTCTATATATGTTTATTATGCTGAAATGGCATAAAATTTTCAAAAAACTTTTTTCTATTGCAATAGTTGCAGGAACAATTATTCTGATTGCATATTGGATTAACCCGAAGATCATATACTTTACTGCAGATATGTATATAATGTTCCTGAAGTTCTTCTTGGGTAAAAAAACAGGGGAAGGCTCTGCAGACATGCGATGGACGGAGATGGCCGTAGTCTACAATTATTTTTTAAAACACCCTCAGTATATTTTCTTTGGAATTGGTTGCCCAAAAAGAACTGTGATGTTGTTTAATGTAGGAAATGTAATCTTATCAGATATTGGGATTGTAGGAGGCCTTTTGTCGCAGGGTATAGTTGGGGTTACCTTTACTTATTCTCTATTCTTATATCCAATTTATGTATTTAGAAAGGTAAAATATTTCAGAAAAGACGTACTATTTAATACCGGGCTTTTGGGTTGTGGCACTATATTTATTCAGTCTCTCTTCTCCGGAAGTGTATTCTATAGCCCCTTCTCTTTAATGTTATTCATGCTGATTGTAGAATATTATAGAGTAAAAGAGAGTCTTTATAAGAAATACCATTTACCTAATCTTCAGAAGGATGTATTACAGGTATAAAACGCTTATTTTTTCTATTATTGCCTTGTTTGTCTTAAGGGATTGTCTTTGTAATAATAGAAAGAATGAAGAGGATGTTATCGATACGGCACCCATTTCTATTCCTGTTTCTATTGCGCTAAAAGACACTTTTTCTTCTTCAGTAAATAGAAATATATTTGGAATTAATATTGGATTTGCATTAAAACGCGAGTTAGATAAAGACTCCGGATTTGTTCAGCTGCTGAGAGAGCTACATCCGGCATCTCTTCGTTTCCCTGGAGGCACAGTGGCAAATTATTACCATCCGGAATTACCTGTCTATGGCTATAGGGTAAGTGAAATTCCTGCGGGATTGGGTACCCTTTACATGGAGCAAAATAAGCGACAAGAGAATATTTTATATAACTACATGCGCCTCTGCAAGCTGGTTGGAGCAAAGGCAGTGTATTGTGCGAATTTACTTACAGGCACTACTTCAGAAGTTCTTTTTGTAATAGAAACACTTCAAAAGAATAATATTCCGGTGCTGGGTATAGAGCTGGGTAATGAATTCAGCTTGATGGAATATAGAAGTAAATTCCCCGATGCTAAAACTTATATAGACAAAGTAAGATCTACAGCTCACGCTATTCATAAACGTTTTCCGGAACTAAGAGTGGCAGTTGTTGCAGGAGATGGTGTTGCTACTGAAGAAAAAAGCACCAGAAGCAGATTTATGTATTCATGGAATCAGACATTAGCAAAAGAAAATTTCTATCAGGCATATACATGGCATCCTTATCAAGATTGTGCAGCTTGCGATAAGGATACTTATTTTGATAAGGTATATTTAAGAAATCTCTTAAGCTTAGCGCCCTTCCAAACTAATAATCTTTCCAGACTTAGTGATAATTTTACTTCTGTATATGGTAAGGATAGAAAGATATGGCTAACAGAGTGGAATATAGGTAATCTAAACTATCTCGATAACACCTTTATGCAGGGTGCATATGTTGCAGAAAATTTCCTTTCTCTTTTGGATCTGAATAGTCAGTCGAAAGATATTTTTGAATTAACCTGTCTGCATTCCATGGAGGGCCTGATATCCAGGCAACAAGGAAAGCTTGCGCCTGTTTACAGCAAAGGAGGCAATCATGCATCTGTTCAATATTTTGCTTTTAAGTTTCTGTCTTCTACATTGGATTCAGGTATGTATAAAACACAAGAGGTAGTTTATTGTGAAGATGCTTCGGTAAAGGCTAATTTTATATGCAAGGCATACCATAATAAAAAGTTGCATAAAACTTACCTATACTTTATTAATAGGTCAGGTAAAGAAATTCAGTTTAAGGTAGATGTAGTTAGAAAGTCGCCTATACATATTTATGCAGTTGATGCCAAATATCCTTACGCAACTGCAGGAAAAACTAATTATGAAAAGGATTATCCTGATAAACTTAAGGCTGTTGTTTTGCGAGAAGAGTTTTTAGAAGATGCTGTCGTTCGTTTGGCACCCTATTCCTTTGGGTATGTTGATTACAATAATTAATCTTATTTCATTACCTGTTTCACTAATCCTAATTTTCCGTGATAGGGTGGATAGCGCATAGGAATATCCGGCCAGGTTACCTTGTGGCATATAGCTTTCTTATGGGTAAAAGTGTCAAAGCTATATTTGCCGTGGTAAGCGCCATTACCACTATTGCCGACTCCTCCAAAAGGAAGATCGGGATTCACAAAATGAGAAATGGTGTCATTAATACATCCTCCCCCAAATTGTAGTGTATTCAGGCATCTTTGTTGAACAGCGTAATCATCAGAAAAGATATACAATGCCAGTGGTTTTTCAAATTGCTTAATAATCTGAATACCCTCATCAATAGATGGAATGATCAGAACTGGTAGTATCGGACCAAAAATTTCATCGTTCATCAATGGATGTTCTAGTGAGTCTATTTCTATCATAGTAGGGGCAATGTACCTGGTGTCTGAATCTGTTTGTCCGCCAACTATTATAGTTCCGTCTTTAATCATAGCCGCCAGACGATTAAAATGCCTGTCGTTTATTATTCTAGGGTAATCGGCACTATCCTGAGGTTCATTGCCATAGAACGATTGTAATGCTTTTTTAAATGCAACATAGAATTTATCTTTTATTTCTTCGTGTAACAGAAGATAATCGGGAGCAACACAGGTCTGTCCGCCATTCAGGAATTTTCCCCAGGCAATACGTTTTGCCGCAATTTCTATAGCTACACTTTTATCTACTATACATGGGCTCTTACCTCCAAGCTCTAATGTTGTTGGCGTGAGGTATTCTGCAGCGGCTCTGGCTATTGTCTTGCCAATCTCCACTCCGCCTGTAAAGAAGATATAATCATAACGGTATTCGAGCATCTCTTTATTGTCGGATTGCTCATCAAGTACGGTAATATATTCGGCTTCAAAATTTTCAGATATGATCTTTTCGATAACGTGGTATGTATGGATGGCGGCACGAGGAGGTTTAATAATACAGGTATTGCCTCCTGCTATTGCTCCAACAATGGGAGCTAGTGTAAGTTGGAATGGGTAATTCCATGCTCCAATGATTAGCGCAACACCATATGGATCAGAATAGATATAGTTGCGGGATGGGAAATTAGTAATGGTATCCTTTACTAAATCAGGAGTAGTCCATTTTTTGATATGCTTCAGCATGATGCTGATCTCTTCATATACAATACCTATCTCTGTAGCAAAAGTTTCAAATTTTGATTTTCTAAAATCATTGTTGAGTGCCGTGTATATGTCTTCCTCGTGTTCTTGTATAGCTTTGCGTAATTTTTTGAGTTGGGCAATACGGAAGTCTATTGGTCTGGTTGCATTACTTTCAAAAAAGGCCCTTTGTCTATCTATTATGGACTTTATTTTAGAGGTAGTTTGAGTTGCCATATTATTTTGCCTTAACGCTTTTTTCAGGAACTTTATCTGCTTCAGGTCTTCCTTCAAAGGTATTCATAGAAGAATAAACCCCAAGCCACCCTGCAACCGTATCAAATATTCTTGGTGGGAATAATCCTTTTAATATAGGAACGATATTAACGTTATCGGGCTGCAGGAGCAGAATATCATTTTTCTTAACAGCACGTATCACTTTTGAAGCAATGTCATCTGGTTGCAGAAGCGGAAATAGCATAGGAGCCTTTACACCCTTGAACATGCCGGTATCTATATAGCTTGGACAAACTGTTGTAACATGTAAATCTCCGCCTTCCAGCTCTAATTCCATTCGTAAACTTTCACTCCAGCCTAATACTGCCCATTTGCTAGAGGCATATACAGAGCCTTTAGGCAATGGGATGAGTGCAGAGGCAGATGAGATATTTACAACATGCCCCCTACGCTGTTTAATCATATCTTTTAGAAATACGCGGGTTACATGCATAACTCCACTGATATTAATCTGAATAGTTTTTTCTATGTCTTTGGAACTATATTCCCAGAATGACTTGTTTCCTGCCACAATCCCCGCATTATTAAAAAGGATGTCTACATTGCCAATTTCCAGGAGAACCTCAGTGGCGCATCGCTCAATGTCATCAATATTTGCTACATCTACTAAAAATGGATATACATTACGATATCCCTTAGACGAGAATTCTTTCTGTGTTTGTAATAGATTTTCTTC
The DNA here is from genome assembly GCA_947460245.1 of Sphingobacteriales bacterium. GTDB lineage: Bacteria > Bacteroidota > Bacteroidia > Chitinophagales > JADIYW01 > JADJSS01. The sequence goes on along the minus strand of CANHGL010000001.1, from coordinate 209,627 downwards.
ATTAATGTCCCAAATGATGAGATTGGCTGCTCCTTCCTGGAGGCATTTCATCCCCATCAGTTTTCCTATTCCGTTTGCCCCTCCGGTAACCAGAACATTAGCACCTTTAATCTTTGACATGTTAATCGTTTAGCAATAAAATTAGAAGAAAAAAGTAGTATTTGAGGGAATAAACTATTTATTTTATCTCTTGTTTAGCATAAATGAATAAAAAGGTAGGAATTATAGGAACAGGTGTTGCAGGATTATCTGCAGCAGTCAGAATGGCGGTTCGTGGGCATGAGGTCCATGCCTTCGAAGCCAATGCTTATCCGGGAGGGAAATTATCCGAAATAGAAGTAGGTGAGTATCGTTTCGATGCGGGCCCAAGTTTATTTACCATGCCTCAATACCTTGAAGATCTCTTTGCGTTGGCAGGCAAGAAATTTTCGGATTATTGCCCCTACGACAGATTGGATCCTATTACGCATTATTTTTTCCAGGACGGTACTCAGTTTAATTCAGATGCTGATCCGGTTTTATTTGCACAAGATATAGAACGCAAGTTCGGCATTAAGGAGGAAGTCATTCTTGACCATCTACAAAAAAGCAGAGAAATCTTTGATTTGTCAGCAGAGGCTTTTCTTCATAATCCTATACAACTTACTTCTTTTGATTTATTAAAAATAGGTACGAGGCTCGGAGCGTTGGATATATTCAATACAATGCATGAAACCAACAAAAAGAGGATGAAACATCCAAAGATGGTTCAGTACTTTGACAGATTTGCTACTTATAATGGATCGAATCCATATGAGGCACCTGGCACACTTAATATTATCCCTCACCTTGAGCATCATGTTGGCGCATTCTTCCCTAAAGGAGGAATGTATTCTATTACAAAAGCAATTCATCGCTTCGCTGAAGAATTGGGGGTGCATTTCCATTTCAATACCAGAATAGTAGAGATAGTTACAGAAAAAAATAAAGTAAAGGGGCTTAAATCTTCAGACGGAGCATTATGGGCCTTGGATATGGTTGTGAGTAATATGGATGTAATGTACACCTATAAGCGATTAATGCCATCACAGAAAAGTCCGGATAAGGTATTGAATCAGCCTCGTGCGCTGTCTGCAATGGTTTTTTATCTGGGCATCAAGAAAGTGTTTCCTCAGCTAGGGCTTCATAATATTTTCTTTAGCGATGATTACAAAAAGGAATTTGATGTATTTTTTAAAGCGCGATCAATAGCAGATGATCTCACTATTTATATCAATATATCCTCTAAGTTTAAAGAAGATGATGCACCAAAAGGTTGTGAAAATTGGTTTGTAATGGTGAATACGCCACCGAATACCGGACAGGACTGGGATGTATTGGTTTCCAGAACAAGAAAAAATGTGATTGAGAAATTAAGCAGAGTTCTTGGTGAGGATATTGAGTCTCTGATTGATGCAGAAGATGTGTTAGAGCCCCGTATTATTGAGCAAAAAACTTCTTCTTATCAAGGTTCTCTTTATGGGAGTAGTTCCAATAATAAGTTTGCTGCATTTCTGCGTCATGCCAATGATAGTAGCACTATTCAAGGTTTATATTTCTGTGGGGGTAGTGTTCATCCAGGGGGTGGGATACCGCTAAGTGTATTATCAGCTAAAATTGTAGATGAGCTCATTCATAAAAAATAACAAGTACGCTGTCTTTGTATTTAATCTTACAGTTATTTACATTGTTGGTATATCAGGAATCTGCCTTGCCTCGACGGAAGATCGTTTGCTATTTCTAAAGCTAACGCCGTTAAATCTTACTGTTACTGCGTTTTTTCTTTTATTATTTCATAAAAAATGGAATACTGTCTTTATTGGGTCTTCCATTTGTATCGCTCTGGTAGGATTTTTTGTGGAGGTGCTAGGAGTACGAACAGGAAATATTTTTGGAACGTATTATTACGGAGAGAATCTTGGATTTAAAATTTTAGAGGTACCCGTAGTTATAGGTTTGAATTGGTTGCTCTTGATATATGCAATATCTGGATCCCTTAGTAAGATTCGCAGTACTTTTCTTTTTGCATTGATAGCTGCAGGTATTATGACACTACTGGATTTTTTTATAGAACCAATAGCAATAAAGTTAGATTTTTGGCAATGGAATAAAGATGTAATTCCGCTCCAGAATTATATTGCCTGGTATTTGATTTCAGGACTATTGTTTTATGCTTACAGAGAATTGAATGGGGCTATAGAAAATAAGTTCTCCTATGTGGTGTTGTTGATTCAGTTTTTATTTTTTGGATTGTTGAATGTATTACTGCCTTAAGCAACAATTCTATCCCTTATTTGTTAATAGTATTCCTCAAATTCAGTATTTTCGGGTATGATAATAAATCAATGGTATATTGCTTGTCTCGAAGACGAGTTAAAGGTTCAGAATCCCCTCAAAAAGAAGATATGTGGAGAGGAACTGGTAATCTTTAGGACAGAAAGCGGTAAGATAAGTGTGATTGAAGATCGATGCTGTCATCGTAATGTTAATCTCTCTCTTGGGTATATTCAAGGCGAAAATATAAAATGCGGATATCATGGCTGGGAGTATAATTGCGATGGTAAATGCGTGAGAATTCCTTCTCTTTCTAATGAAGAGCGGATTCCGGCAGGTGCCAAGGTAAAGGCCTATACCGTTATTATAAAACACCGTTGTGTATGGGTATGGATAGGTGAGGATGCTAGAATAGATGAATCTCTGATTCCACCGATGTCGGAGATGGATGAATATCCTATGGTATATAACTACCATTTTATAGATGCAGATCTTCAGTTGGTTGCAGAGAGTTTGTTTGATGCATATCACATCAATCATGTGCATAGGAATTCTATAAAAGGAATGATGGGAGCATTGAAGGATGAGCGTATGGATTTTAATATGCAGGTATCTGAAAATGCTATAGTGGGAAATTATTTTAGAGACAATGATAGGACCCTATTCGAGAAATACTATTTTGGATTCAACAAGAAGGTGGAAACATATTTTGGATTTTGGTTTCCAAATATTTCAAAATTAGATATCCGTTTTAAAAAGAGAAGAATGGTGATCTATGAGCATTTCTATCAGGTAGATGATCGCCTTGTGTGTATGTGTCAGATAACCTTATGGAAGAATATACTTGATTTATTCCCGCCATTTGCTCGTTGGTTTATGCTTCGTAAGTCTATTAACATAGTTCGTGAAGATATTGCCTTCTTAGAAAATAATAAGCGAATAAAAGCGGAGACAGGCGCGAAGGATCTGCTTATTAAGTCAGATGAGGTTACTTTTGAGTTTATTAAATTATGGAAAAGAAAGACTACAACACATGAGAAGCTGGCTGAAAAAGAAGATTAAACAAAAACTGAGGGGTTATAAGGTAGATATTAATAAGGTAGACACTTCGCTTCCGCTTGTTATATCCTCTGCTAAAAAAGTAGCTGTAATAGGTGGTGGTATTGCAGGCTTAAGCACTGCTGCTAATTTATCAGAACGCGGTTTTGAGGTTACGATTTTTGAAAAGAATGAATATCTCGGAGGTAAGTTGGGATCTTGGAAGTTTCAGAGCAATGGGGAGACCTTACAGGTAGAACACGGATTCCATGCATTCTTCAGGCAGTATTACAATCTTAGGAATTTTATGAAGAAGTTGGATATCTTCAAACATCTTATCCCTATTGATGATTATGTAATCTTTTACCAGGATGGAAAACAGCAGGGCTTTTTGGGGATTGATAATACTCCGGGGTTTAATATATTCGACCTGCGCAAAAAGGGGGTGGTTAACTTGTGGACATTCATCAATCCATTATCCATTGCATATCTAAAGCTACTTCGTTATCATCCTGAAAAAACATTTAAAAAATATGATGGTGTAAGCTTTGAGTCTTTTGCAAAACAAACAAGAATGCCCAAGAATATGCGTTTGGTATTTAATAGTTTTGCTAGGGCTTTCTTTGCAGAGCCTCATAAAATGAGCCTTGCAGAGCTTATCAAGGGATTTCATTTTTATTTTTTGAGCAATGATGATGGATTGATTTATGATGTACTGGATGATGACTTTGAGCATACTTTTCTGCGTCCTATAGAAGAATTTATTATAAAAAACAAGGGTATAATAAAAAGGAATAGTAGTGTAGATGCATTGGAATACAGCAATAATAAATTTTTAATTCAAGGAGAGCAATTTGATTACTGTGTACTCAGTCTGGATGTAAAACATGCCAAACCTTTAATCCAAAACTCAAAAGGTCTAGAAGGGTTCACTCAGTTTCAGCAAGAAACTGATGCGCTACGCTGTACAGACAGATATGCGGTGCTCAGAATTTGGACGGATAGATTTGAAAAAGATAAAACATTGCCTTTTTTCATCTTTACTGATCGATTAAAATCTTTAGATAGCGTCACCTTCTATCATAAGATGGAGAAAGAATCCGAAGCATGGAGCGTAAAAAATAATGGAGGAATTTTCGAATTACATTCCTATTCTCTTCCTGATGATCTCTTCGATGATGCGCTTATTAAGCAACAATTGCTGGATGAGATGTATTATTTCCTTCCAGAGTTAAGAGGCCTAAAGATAGTACATGAATATTTCCAACACAGAAGTGACTTCCCTGCCTTTCACTTGAACCAATACGAGCAGAGGCCCACAGTGCACACTGAAATTCCTGCTTTATTTTTGGCTGGTGATTGGGTAAAACTTCCGGTTCCGGCAATGTTAATGGAGGCAGCATATACTAGTGGCGCGATGGCTGCGAATGCTATTTTAACGAAAGAAGGTCTTCAAGAAAATCAATTGGAAAGTGTATATAGTTATGGTCTTTTAACGAAGGAATAGTTGTTTTATATTATAGGTCGTTGTAGGTGTATTATACTGCAGATCTAATAGACCATCCATTTTTGAGGTTATAGCCTTTAAGCTATCTGATATGTTTGACAAACGCTAATGTTATAGGATTGAAGCGGACAGCTTATCAGTAAATACATTATAATTTACCGTTACTCTCCAGTTTATATATACAATCATAAGTAGCTCGTCTTAGCGACGTTTCTCTTGGATCATTAGCAATGTGTGTTCCCATTTTGTTCATTACATAGGAGAATGCAATTTCCCGATCGGGATCTGCAAAGCCACCTGATCCGCCGGCACCAAAAGATCCATAACTTCTATGGCTGCTTCCGAAATGCTGATAACTGGAGGGCTTTGCAAATCCGAGTGAGAACGGTATGTCTACATTTAAAACTAGGTCTGCTTTGCTACCCTTAGGATAGATAGGGGGTGCTTCTAATTGCTCTAATGTTTCCTTCCTAATATTCAACACCTTGCATCCTGTTGCAAATTCATTATATGCTTTCGCAATAGAACGGGCATTTCCATAACCATGCGCAGATCCATTAGGTATGGAAGTAAACTTACGTTTATTAAAATTTTTTAGATTTATAGCATGCGGTGGATTGAGCATTGACTTATAAAAATGAGAGAAGGGGTTCAGTATTCCTTTTGCAATCCTCGGGAAGTCTGTGTTTCCACCTCGGAATAGCTCAAGTGGCAAAAATGGAATAATCTCTGCAATTTGGTTATCTGTAATGGTTTCGTTACATCCTATTGTAAAATCAATACCTAATGGATCTGCTATTTCTTCTTTAAAGAAGAGGTGCAATGGTCGTTTAAGGGGATCTATACGTTTGCACAATTCATTTTGATACATTGCTATAGTCCATGCATGATAACCTCGTGCCTCTCCTGGTGTCCAGTAAGGCTTTTGTTTGGCAAGCTGCTTCGACAGCTTCTCTTCATCTTTTAATATTTCTAGACTGAAGGATTTATCATTGGTATATAGCCCTGCTTGATGTGCTAGCAGCTGGCGGACAGTAATATTTTCTTTACCATTAAAGCTGAATTCTGCCCAATAAGCAGACACTTTTTCTTCGAAATCAATAAGACCCTTTGAATGTAATATAGAGAAGGCTAATGATGACATACCTTTGGTAGAGGAAAAGACAATGGCAAGCGTATTCTCTTCCCATAATTCCGTCTTTGACTTATTTCTGAATCCACCCCAGAGATCAACTACTTTTTCCCCTTGGTAGTAAACACAACAGGATGCACCAACTTCTCCTCTCTTATCGAAATTTTCCCTGAAGGCATATTCTACATTTTCAAAACCCTCTTTTATATACCCTTCTATGTTTGTTTTCATCTTTTTATTGATGTGCAAAATAGCTAATTTTCAGCTTTCTACTTAGTGTTTGGTAGATTTACTATTCTGTAGTTTGTCTTTCCTGTTATTCTCTGAATTTTTAGTAATTTAGAGTCAGATGAATGCTGTGACAAAAGAACAACACCATATTATAACGTTACAATCTGACAAGAAACTTTATTTTCTTTCCGATATGCATTTTGGGGCACCCAACAATAAGCTGAGTCGTGAACGTGAACATAAATTACTGCGTTTCCTTGATTCTATAGAGGAGCAGGCACAGTCTATTTTTTTTGTAGGAGATAGCTTTGATTTTTGGTTTGAATATAAAAAGGTGGTGCCAAAGGGTTTCGTGAGATTCCTTGCAAAGCTGGCAACATTAAGAGAAAGGGGAATAGAGATTTTTATTTTCACCGGTAATCATGACCTTTGGTTAGGGGATTACTTACAGGAAGAAATTGGGGCTAAGGTCTTTAAGCATAAAACTATTCTCGACTGTGCAGGTAAGTCCATATTTATTGCTCACGGAGATGGTCTTGGCCCGGGAGATAAAAAATATAAGTTCTTAAAAAAAGTGTTCACCAATAGAATCTGTCAGTGGTTGTTTCGGTGGTTACATCCTGATATTGGAGTTGCTATTGCACAATTCTGGAGTCGTCATAATTTTACAGATCCGGCTTTAGAAGTCTTTCACGGTGAACATAAAGAATGGTTGATTCAGTACTGTTCCAGGAAATTAGAACAATCGCATCATGACTTTTTCCTGATGGGGCACAGACATTTACCTATGGATATCCAGTTGAACGTCAACAGCAGATATATAAATTTGGGTGATTGGATACTCAATTGCAACTATGCAGAATTTGATGGGCACGATGTGCGTTTAATAAAGTTTGAATGAAAAAGGGATACTCTTTAAGTAATGGTCTTTTTATTAACAAATCTGTAAAGGTTGTGTTGCTGTATTTTTTTCTATTGGTTTCCTATTCTTCGTATGCTGCTACTCCGACATTTATAAAGACGATTGCTAAGAAACCTCTGGATATTTTTATTAATACTACTAATGATATTTTTCTTTTGCATAAGGGGATGCTTGAGAGATATGATGCTGAAGGCAGATTGATGCAGTCGTATGGCAGTATTTATATTAATGAGCGCACGCAGATAGTTAGTATGAATGGATTTAAGACAATTTTATTCTCTCCGGATTATGGTAAAATAATACAACTCGATAACCGGCTTAGAGAGCTAAGTGTGATTGATGCATTAGCGCTTGGAACGTATATCATAACCTGTGTAGGGGTATCCTATGATAATAACTATTTATGGATTTGGGATGTCGCAACACAGCGACTTATAAAATTGGATAAAGATCAAAAGCCAATTTTTTCTAGTAATACACTATCTATGCTTGTAGGCAAGTCTATAAATCCTAGACAAATTATTGAATCAGGCATACTGCTTTATCTAGCAGACGTAAGGGATGGCTTATTTATATTCGACAATCAAGGGAATTACATAAAACAGATTCCTATAACTGACACTAAAAATCTTAGGGTAATTGATGGAGTAATCTATTACCTCAAGGGCGATTATATCTTCAGCTATGATAATCTCACTTTTACAGAAACTAGATATACGCAAACTCCTAATCTGAAAAATATACAAATTGGCAAGACTGTTCTCTGTGGATTAAATAAAGAGGATTATGTAGAGATCTGGAAATTTTAATCCGTATTACCTTAGTCTATCCATTGATTTTACCAATAATTCATCGTGCTGGATGCCTTTGTAGGCAAGGAAATTAAAAAGCAGCATAAAAAGAGGAAGTACAACCCCGAAGGAGGGACTCAGCTGATCTTGTTGAATGTGGTTGTATATGCCATAAATAAATACCAAAAGCAAAAGGGAGGATAATAGAATATTTAATAGCACAAAACGCATTTGAAGTTTTCTATTTTTAAAAAGGAAAATACTTATAAGTGCAAAAGCACTTATTGTTATTATGGATATACAGAATATGGGATTCATTAAAGCATTTAATGCAATCATCTTGCCCTCTTTGTTTATGTTTCCGAATGGTAGAAATATAAATACTACTCCGGCAATGGCTGCCAGGCTCAAATATATAGATTGTATGCGCTGTATCATGATTATTGGTTTAATTTAAAATCAGCCACTAAATTTAGTAATAAAAGAAGAACTCACCTACAATTTCTTAAAATGCCATATCTTGCAGTATTATCCGTTGGTCTATTATGCGCTATTTTTTAGAGCTCTCTTATCATGGTAAAAACTATTCCGGTTGGCAGCGACAGGAGAATGCAACTTCCGTTCAGGAAGTTATAGAGCTCCATCTTTCTATCCTGCTGAATCAAGTTGTAGAGTTAGTGGGTTGCGGCAGAACAGATACTGGGGTTCATGCCAAGCAATATTTCGCACACTTAGATTTGGATCAGACATTGCCGGAGAATTTCTTATACCGTATCAATCGTATGCTGCCAGAAGATATTGCTATTCATGGAATAAAAGAGGTGTATCCTGGCTTACATGCGCGTTTTGATGCGAGGAGCAGAACATATAAATATTTTATCCATTTTGCTAAAAATCCATTTTTAGAGGATAATAGCTTTCTTTTATACCAGTCAAATCCGGATATTGAGAAAATGAATAATTGCATAAGCCAGTTATTTGGCACATTTGATTTTTCTTGTTTTGAGAAGAAAGGTAGTGATAATAAGACCTCAGTATGTACGCTGCAGTCGGCATCTTGGGAAAGATCAGATAATGGCTTGGTATTTACAGTTACTGCCGATCGGTTTCTGAGAAATATGGTGAGAAGGATGACAGCTGCACTGATAATGGTGGGCGAAGGTAGGTTGAGTGAACAGGAAGTAATTAAAGCTGTTAAGGATGTGTATCCACTAGAAGTAAAGATTGCTGTTCCGGCAAGGGGATTATTTTTATGGGAAGTAAAGTATGATTATATTAAGTAGATAGATTTAGCATAAGCTAATTGTTATAATGCAGACAAAGAAAAAAACTGGAGACTGGATAACACTCAGAAGAGTATTGGCGCTTGCTGTGCCTTTTAAATATTTATTTATTTCTTCATTTGCATTAGGTATGCTTATTGCTGTCATCACACCACTCCGTCCTTATCTGATTCAGATTACGGTGGATGAAAATATAATTGAACAGAAAGGATGGGGCTTAGGCGTTATGGCTGTTATATTATTGGTGGCATTATTTCTGGAATTTCTAGTGAAGTATTTATTTGGTTTATTTTCTACAAGATTGGGTCAGACAGTAATGCTTGATTTGCGAACACGACTTTTTAATCATGTGCAAACCATGCGATTGAGGTTTTTTGACAAAACACCAGTAGGCATTATTACTACCAGAACTATTAACGATATCGAAGCCATTAATAATATATTTTCAGAAGGACTAATTACTATAGTTGCAGATTTGCTCACACTCATTTTTGTAATTGCATTTATGCTTTATATCAATTGGAAATTGGCGCTCGTTTGTTTAACTACCTTTCCCATTGTTTTACTTGCTACCTATATCTTTAAGGAGAAGGTGCGTCATTCATTTAATGATGTCAGAGAAAAAGTAGCGCAGCTAAACGCTTTTGTTCAGGAGCATATTTCAGGAATGAGGATGGTACAGATATTTAACGCACAGGACAGAGAGGCTGAAAAATTTAATAAACTCAATCATGAGCATTATGTAGCCAATGATAAATCGGTGCTTTATTATTCTATTTTTTTTCCTGTAGTAGAAGTTATTCTTGCCTTGGCTATTTCTCTTCTCATTTGGTACGCATCAGAACAGGTGATGAATAGATTTGCTACAGTGGGTGTTTTCACTTCTTTTATACTTTATCTTAACCTTGCATTCCGCCCCTTGCGTATGTTAGCAGATAAATTTAATACGTTGCAGATGGGTATCATTGCTTCTGAGCGTGTTTTTCGTTTGTTGGATACCGACGAAAAGATAGAGGATACGGGCACCTACGCTCCAAAAAAAATAGTTGGTAATATTTCCTTCAAGCATGTTTGGTTTGCATATGATAAGGAAGCTTATGTTTTAAAGGACATATCGTTTGAACTCGAGGCAGGAGAAACCTTAGCTATTGTAGGAGCAACGGGATCAGGAAAGTCATCTGTTATCAATGTACTTAATAGATTTTATGAAATTCAGAAAGGAGAAATTCTCCTGGATGGTATTGATACCAAATCCTATCAATTAGGTAGATTGAGGTCATATATTGGTACTGTGCTGCAGGATGTATTCTTATTTTCAGGATCCGTGATGGATAATATTACACTCAAGAATGCTTTAATTAGTGAGGAACAGGTAATAGCTGCCAGTAAATTGGTAGGAGCACATGATTTTATTATGCAATTACCCCAGGGTTATCAGTATAATGTTATGGAGAGAGGGGGTACTCTGTCTGTTGGTCAGCGTCAATTAATTGCTTTTATTCGTGCTTTGGTATATGATCCACAGATTCTAATTCTTGATGAGGCAACTTCAAGTGTAGATACTGAATCAGAATTGCTGATACAAGAAGCAATACAAAAATTAGTAAAAGGAAGGACGTCTATTATAATTGCTCATCGTCTTTCTACGATTCAACATGCCGATAAGATTATGGTATTGGAAAAGGGAGAAGTGAAAGAAATAGATACTCCTGCAGAGTTGATGAAACGAGGGGAAGAGGGCTACTACAAGAAGTTATATGAGCTTTCCAGAACTGCTAACTTATAATTACGCTATATTTTCACCCTTCCTTTTTAGCCACTCATATAGAGTTGTGTTCATCAGCAATAACAGTAGACAATATATTGTGTCCTCTATTGGGATGGTAAATATGCGTATCCCCAGGTTTTCCTGATTGTTATAGCTAACAACTGGGAGATAGGTAAGAATACCATTTACAATTAAAAAAGGAATAAGAGAGATGAAATACCCTACGTAGAAACGTCCGAGCCATTTTGGTTTTATAATAAATTGTATGACTGCCAAAAGAACTGCTGCGGATATAAAGTTAAATGCGGTATAAGCTTTGTTGATATTTAATATCCCAGTTGCTGAAACAACCATCAAGATTGTGAGATTGATAGAGTAAGCATATTTCTTTAAAACATCTCTCTTAATATAGTAATTCGCCACTTCATAAATATATAAACAGGCATAAGGCACAAAGAAAAAAAACAGCCACTCCTCTAGGGGTAAAAGCAGTAATCTGAAGTCTAGTACATAATTATTATTAAAGCTCCAGATGCCTCTCTTAGTAAACCAGGAGTCCCAGACAATAAAATATAATGCAGTTGATGTAAATGGTAAAACCAGGAATTTCCATTTTTTGAAAAATCCAACTCGTTTGTCAAAACTGAATATTAATGGACCTGATAACGTAAAGATCATTAATAACAGATATGTGTATTTTTCAGCCAAGTCGAAAAAGATTTTTACTTGCTTATACTAAACCAAGTTTAGGCTGTTCTTTACCATTGTATTCATAAGGAGATAGGCTTTTCTTCGATCACTAACTCTAATTCGTTCTGCTAATATATTTTCAACAGAAGAGTTGCTAAGTTTTATGTAAAGATTAAAATAGTACTTATAAGCAAGATAGACACCACGTCGCGCTCCTTTCGGAAGCCTTCGAATACCTTCCAAAGAGTTATCCAGGTCTGTTTTGATATCTTTTAAAATCTCGTGTTTAGTATTTTCATCAAACTTTGTAAGGTCTAAGCCCGGGAAATATACTCTTCCTCTTTCTTCGAGGTCACTACTGATATCACGCAGGAAATTTACTTTCTGAAAAGCAGCTCCCAAGCTTCTGGAGTAAGGTGCAAGATCATTATACAGTTGCTTGTCACCTTTGGTAAATACCTGAAGGCACATTAGTCCAACTACTTCTGCCGAACCATATATATATTTGTCATAGATAGCCTTGTTCTCATAGGCCATTTTATCTAAATCCATCTCCATAGAATCCAGGAAATCAGTGATAAGTTGTACGTCTATGTTAAAGTCATTTACTACTTTTTGGAAGGAGTGTAAAATTGGATTGAGGCTTATTTTCTTATCTATGGCCTTCATCGTATCCATTCGATACTCATCTAATAGTTCTTTTTTGTTGAACGTATGAAAGGTGTCTACTATCTCGTCAGCAAAACGAACGAAGCCATATATACTATAAATGGGGTCTTTAAATTCCTTATCAAATACACGTATTCCCCAAGAGAATGATGTAGAGTATCTCTTAGTGACAAGTTCACTGCAGGCGGAACAACTTGATTCAAAAAGTTGATAGCTATTCATTGTCTTTTAAAATTCTTTCGGTGACCAATTTTGATCCAATAACTACGATAGGGAGTCCTGTGCCCGGTATCGTGCTTGCACCAACATAATACAAATTATCGAATTCTTCATCTTTATTTTTAGGCCTAAGTGCTGCTACTTGGTCTAAACCATGAGCTAATCCTAATCCGGATCCCTGATAAAGGTTAAACATAGATTCCCAATCATCCGGAGCATAAATGGTTTGTGAAATTCTATTTTCTATTAGGTCAAACCCTATTCGTTCGCTCATATCCTTTAGAATTGTATCTGCAAGCTGTTCTCTGTCATCCCATTCTTTTTTAAACCTTCTGTCTGGCACCGGGCATAAAATAAATAAATTCTCACATCCTTCCGGTGCACAGTCAGGATTAGATTTTGATGAAGCATTAACATAGTAATAGGGCTTCTCCGGATTTACAGAAAGTTTAAAAATATTATCTGCATACTGTTTAAAATTGCTGCCTAAAAAGTAGTTATGGTGGTGTAGGTCTTTTATTTTCCCCTTAACACCTAGATAAATGGTGAAGGGTGCTAATGTCCAATGTTTCTTTGCAAGCTTTTCTTCAGAGAAGGCCTTTCTGCCTAATACTTTCCCGCGAAATGCAGCAGCATCGCTATTGCATACGAATATATCAGCAGACCATTTCTTGCCAGAGGCATCTATGAAAGCGCTTATTTTACCTGCTTTTTGCTCTATTTGAGTAATCTCCGTATTGAAGTGAAATTTAACACCACGTTCTATTAGTAGCTTTTGGATTTCCTCAACTATTTTATACATTCCGCCCTGAATATTCCAATATCCATCATGCTTTAGCTCTGTGTAATTCAGTAGGCTATAAACTGCAGGAGTATCAAAAGGAGTAGATCCAAGGAAGAAGGCAACTAAGGAGAAGATTACTTTTACGTCTTCTGAGTCAAAGTTTCGCTCTAGTTCCGTCCACATAGAGCGAAACAACATGGGTCCGTGTTTTAGCGGTACTGTCATTAGCGCCATTGCATACTGAAGGAGATTATCATAATTGCGCTTGATGATTACATTTTCTGTATCATGGAATATGCTTCCTGCTTTCTCCAAGTATCTTTTTGCTTTAGCTTCAAAATCGGGCTCTATGGCTGCAAATTCTTGCGCTAGTTTATGTAACTCCTTATGTATCTGATAGGGCTCCTTCTTTCCGGAAAAGTAGACCGAATAAATAGGATTGAGTTCGTTCATGTGGAGTGGATTCTTGATTTTACAGTAATCAAATAGCTCCGTGAACTCATAACTCATGCTGAAGAAAGAAGGTCCGATATCAAAAATAAATCCATCCTTTTTTAATTGGTTGAGTCTTCCGCCTGCCTGGTGGTATTTCTCAATGATTTCTACTTCATATCCATGCGTTGTTAGACGTAATGCCGTTGACAAACCGCCAAGTCCTGAGCCAATTATTAAAACTTTATTCCCCACCTTAATTGTATTCATATTTAAACGGCATAAATAAGAATTTGTTCATTCTTTGCGAATATATAAAAGAAAAGTATAATATTTTGAATTTCAATCTGCTAAACATCTAGCCCTAGTAAATTTGCATATGGAGAGTATTTGTAGGCAGCATTATTTTCAGATTGTGTGAAGTAAGGTTCTTTATAAATAATATTACTGATAAGTTCAGATAGTTTTTCTTCGAATCTTTCCAGTAATTTAATAGGAATAGGTTGTTGTTGATTTAAATAGGTGATTCCAGATTTCATTTTTTTAGCATGATGATATCCTACATATATTTCTCTACAATCATGGAGTTTATAATAGATTAATGCATAGAATATTCCTTGAAATACAGCACTGTAATCTTTATCTTTATAGCTAAACAGAATATCCAAAAAGGTCTCTATGCCTTCCATTGTATCCAAATTAGATTTAGGTAATTCTATTTTTCCTGTTTTATAGTCGATAATCCTTATTGCGTGTTCACTTATCTTATCCACTCTATCGATGGTTCCGAAAATAGATACAGTGCTTCCGTCTTGAAGTATCAGTTTATCCCAGTTAAACTCAGTTTCTGTATGAATAACTTGTAGTGGTGCTGTAGCTGCATCGTTAAGGATAATCTTCTGTGCTATTTGCTCAATAATTTTTAGCTGTAGTTGATTGCTGTCTTGTGTAATTGCTTTAGGTATCTCTTTATCCAGACAGGCCTCCAGGATAACCTTGTGAAGGGCTTTATTGTCTGCCAGTTGTACTATTTGATCTGCTCCTAGTAAGCTGTCTTGGTAAGGTTTATAAGTAAGCTCCAGAACTTTATGTAATAAGTTTCCAAAAATAGCTGCATCTATTTCTTCTGTTAATTCATTGGGTTCTTTGATACCAGCAACATACTTTAAGTAAAACTGTAATGGACATTGAATATATATTTTTAAAGAAGATGCAGAAAATCGTTTCTTGCGCAGATGTTCAGTCATGTCTGCTGTCTTTACTACGTTAAGTAATGTCGTAGGCTGTTCAACAATTTCGGGATCTTCTATGTCTACAATGTATTCACTTATTATTTCATCTGTTTTAGTATACTCATGTTCCAGTTGTCTTATAAATCTACTTTTTTCGCTGGCATTATCCCCCAATTGATTATTATATAGCAAATGAATATTTTTTGCGCGTTTTAAGAGTCTGTAAAAGTGATATGCATTGACACCGTCAAACTGTTCAAAGGTGGGCAAGCCAAATCCTTTTCTTAAATTATAAGGGATGAAAGAATTAGTTTTATTAGTGCCTGGAAGATTATTATCGTTTAAAGATATAATATAGAGATTTTCAAAATCAAGAATACGTGTTTCCAGAAAACCCATAATCTGCACCTTGCTTTCTTTATTAGTCTCAAATGGAACTTTTAATGGGGATAGAAATTGTTTTACAATGAAAGAAAGACTTCGTTGCTGGAGTTGTATTCCCTTTTCTTCTAAGGTTTGAGCAAGTCTGTCCAACTCCAAACTAATTACATTCCTTACTGAAAAAAAATAATTATCTGTCTCTTTTAAATCATTTAGAATACTAGAAACCTTCCTTAGTATTTTGACAGCATCCTTGGGCACCCCCAGAATATTTTTAGGCAAATAATTTGCTAGTGTTTCTTCCGGCATATAAGGAATATGAAGTGCTATATCCTCTCTAAATCCCTTTCCATGTAGGTTAGAGTTCTTAAGGTAGACATGATCACATAATGCCTTAATGTCTTTGTGGTAGTATACGTATTTTTCTCCCTTATCGATAGCATTTCCGTAAAGTGAAAGTAACAGGTTTGTAAATAAATAGACTTCGCTTTGAGAAGCAGCATATCCCATAGTGATATTGTAATCTTCATCTTTGATACTATATAAGAGCGGAGACAAAAGATACTCATCACATAAAACAACTGCCGTTGTTCCTTCTTGCTTATTTTCTAATTCATTGGCTATGAATTCCGCTTGTCCAATGGAAGATGAGATGCCAGCGATATTTATTTTCTTCTCATTCACTGGTGAACTATCCATAACCCAGTGGCTATTCTCGCCGGAAAATTTAGTCTTGTAATTCCGCAGAAAATTACCTGCTTCATGGAATGTATTATCCATAAATTGACTATCAGCATCCCACCAGAATGCTGTTTCATAAGCTTGAGCAATGGCTTCAAAAATCTTCTCTTCACAAACAGAGAGTGCATTAAATCCGCAGAAGGCAATCTTTTGATAAGGAAGCTGTAGTTTTCCGGATTGTAATTTATCTAATACTTCTTTATAAGCCATTCCTTCATAAGCGCTTTGCTCTTTGAGCAGCCTTTCCTGAAGTTTAGCATAGATATCTCCAAGCTGACTCCAGGTTTTTACGAATTCAGATCGAAGTTTATTTTCTTTTTTATTTTCCTTGGTACTTGCGGTAAGTATGAATTGCTCGATATATCTCTTCGTTTCTTCGGACAAGACAAAGCTATCATCAATTTTTTTCTGCGTACTCAACAGCGAGAATAGCTGTTCTACATTTACAAGATATTTATCACACTCATCAAAA
The DNA here is from genome assembly GCA_947460245.1 of Sphingobacteriales bacterium. Lineage (GTDB taxonomy): Bacteria > Bacteroidota > Bacteroidia > Chitinophagales > JADIYW01 > JADJSS01. The sequence goes on along the minus strand of CANHGL010000001.1, from coordinate 193,043 downwards.
TCCTTGAGTATCATTTTACCCCATGGAATAAATTTATCGAGTGGTTGTTCAATACCTGTCAATTCATGCTGTATTAGATAAGTATCAAAAAGGATATCCCAGTCATCTTTGATCGTAAGAGATGAAAACTGTGTAATAAATTCCTGAATAGTATGCGTTTCCGGTAGTATAAAATTTTCCTCCGGGAATTTTTTCTGGAGATAATCTGAAAAATATAGCGCAGCTCTTTTGGTAGGGAAAATATAGCAGGAACTATAAAGATACGGCAAATTTTCTTTCGAAACGTGGTTGGCAATCCTCTCTAAAAAAGCTTCCATGTGGCTAAGATACAAAATCCTTAGTTTAAAGGAGTTTCCGGCTTTTGTTCACATTCAATTCACATAATTAACTTGTAATCCTCTTATAGCTGCTCACATAGGTCAGATTCATGTCTGTTTAATCCTCCAAACATTCAACTTGTCTTTACCTCGAAGTTAAATCCAGTAGATTACTTTGTATCATCAATAAAACACACACAAATGAAAACATTTTTTAAAACATGGATGATAGCAGTAAGCATACTGCTTCCGTCTCTTGCCCTTGGGCAAACCGGAAAGATAGCCGGAGTAGTTATCGACAGATTATCACAGGAAGCTTTAATCGGAGTGAATGTCTCTATAGAAGGATCTACGCTCGGAGCAACTACAGATATAGACGGTAAATATGAAATCGCAGATCTTACACCAGGTACTTACAAGCTTGTACTATCTTATATTGGATATGCCAACAAGGCCGTAGAGAATATTCAGGTGGCTGCATCTGCTACGGTTACCTTAAATGTAAGTATGGATCTTGCATCTAATGAACTGACAGAAGTACAGGTGGTTGATTTTAAGAAAACCAATACAGAGACGGCGGTGCTTCTGGAAATGAAGAATGCCAATCAAATTGCCAGTGGTATTTCTTCTCAGCAAATCAGTAAAACAACAGACAGAGATGCGGCTCAGGTAGTGAAAAGAATCCCTGGAGTTTTGATTTCCGGAAATTTTATCAATATCAGGGGCTTGAATCAGCGGTATAATAATGTGTTATTGCATAATGCGATTGCACCAAGTGTGGAGACAGATATTAAATCATTTTCTTTTGATATTATTCCCAGTGCACAACTAGACAGAATTATCATCTTAAAGAGTCCTTCAGCAGATGTCCCTGGCGATTTTGCCGGTGGCATGGTGAAAATTTTTACAAAGAGTTTGCCAGATAGTAATTTCTATCAGGTAGGCTATTCTACTACACTTAGAACGGGAACTATTTCGGAGTCTTTCTACCAGCAGAAAATAGGAGCATTATCCTATTTAGGGAATGACAAATACAATAGATTGCCCGCATCTTTCCCAGCTTCAAGAGAACAGCTTATTAATTTAGATGCCACCTCTTTAGAATCAGTGGGCAAAAGTCTTAACAATAACTGGCAAGCGATAAAATCGAATCCAGTTCCTGATCAAAGGATATCATTTACAAAAGGCACCCGAATTCAAATAAAAGATGGTGTTATTGGAAATATAACAGCTATCAGTTATTCTTATACAAGACAAATCAATAAAATCCAAAGGGCCGACTTTGAAGACTATGATTTAGTAAAAGATCAGCCAACTTATCGCTATCAGTATACAGATGATCAGTACAATCAGGCGGTTAAGATTGGATTGCTACACAACTGGGCATTCAAATTGCCGAATACTTTTATTGAGTTCAGAAACCTCCTTAATATTAATACTGCAACTCAGTTCATTCACAGAACCGGACAGGATTATTCTAATAATATAAATGCAGACAATGGTGCGTTTAACCAGGTATATAGAGGTATTTATAGTGCGCAACTCACCTCTAAGCACGATATTAAGAAAAATATTTCTTCTTTAGAGTGGATGGCAGGGTATAACTACTCTTACAGAAATCAGCCCGATTATAGAATCTATGTTCAGGATAAAGATACTGCAACTGGAAAAACATCTATTAGAATTCAAACGGGCTCAGCTACGCCTGAAGTATTAGGCAGGTTTTTCTCTGCTATGAAAGAAAACGATGCCTCTGGCTCTTTAGTGTATAAACATCGTTTCGTGTCTCCAAACCTCTCCGTGGTTTCAACGCTTTCTTCCGGAGCTTTTGTAGATTATAAGAATCGTTCTTTTAATGCACGCAATATCGGTTTTGTGGTGTCTAATATATCTTTATTTGATGTGTCGCTGAAAGACAAAAGTATTACTGAACTTTTTCAGCCACAGAATATCAACTCCACTACCGGCATAAAAATAGATGAGCAAACTAATAAGAGTGATTCCTATACAGCAGATAATTTACAGTCTGCCCTTTTTGTTAATTATGCTTTGACGTTTAAAGAGAAGTTGAGAATTGACGCTGGCGTTCGCTATGAATATAATTTACAACAGTTACATTCTTCCACTTTCACTAATGATGCTATAGAGGTTAAAAATCCTCAACATGCTGTACTGCCTTCTATCAATATTGGGTATAACATTAACAAGAAAATGGTCATCAGGACTTCTTATGGTCTAAGTACTAATCGCCCTGAATTCCGTGAGATTGCTCCCTTTGGTTATTATGATTTTAATATCAGTTATGTGGTGAAAGGAAATCCTAATCTCAAAAATTGTCAGATTCATAATGTAGATATTAAATGGGAGTACTATCCATCCACAAATGAGGTACTGAATGTCTCCTTATTTTATAAGCGTTTTAATAATCCTATTGAGATGTATACAAGAGACTTAGGCAACCGAACTTTCTCTTTTCAGAATGCAAAATCGGCAGATATTTATGGTTTTGAAATAGAGGCAAGAAAGAATTTTACGCGTACCTCTACCTTCTTAAAAGACTTCAGTTTAGTGGTTAATTGTAGCTATATCAGAGGTAGTATACATCTGGATTCAGCTCAGGCAGTCGGACAATCTAATAATCGTCCCTTACAAGGTCAGGCGCCTTATCTGGTTAACGCGGGCATATTTTATAATAATAAAGATCTTGGGTTGCAATTTAATGTCTTGTATAATGTAACCGGCAAGAGAATCATGTATGTGGGTGCTACAAATTATCCGGATATCTATGAGTTGCCTCGACATACTTTAGATTTCAATACATCCTATACCTTTAAAAAAGGCGTAGAGTTAAGTTTCGGTGCTCAGGACTTGTTAAATCAGAAAAATATACTCATTCAGGATGGAAATGATGATGGGAAGATTGATAAGAATAAAGATCAGATTTTCCAGCAGTACAGACCCGGTACTCAATTCTCTTTCGGTGTAAAATATACATTCAATTAATATCAATACAATTATTAAAAAAACAAAAAAACAAAACAATTTTTTATGAAAAAGACAAAAATTTTTGCAAGCATCGTAACAGTAATAGTACTGTTAGTGGCAGGATGTAAGAAGAGTGAAAACATCGTTGTCACTCCTCCAATCAGCACTGACAAACCGGTTAAAGTAATCTCTGGTACATTATCAGGTAATGTATCTTGGTCAAAAGACACTATCTACAAACTTTCAGGATTTGTTAGAGTAGGTTCTGACGATGGTACTACCTTAGATAATGCTTCCGGAACTAAAGGTACATTGACTATAGAAGCTGGTACTCTTATCATAGGAGAAAAGGCTTCTAAGGCAACGTTAATTATCCAGAGAGGCAGTAAAATTATTGCAGAAGGAACAGAAGCTGCTCCTATTGTATTTACTTCAGAGAGAGCAATTGGTTCTAAAGCATCTGGCGATTGGGGTGGCCTTGTAATTTGTGGATTGGCTCCAATCAATGTACCCGGAGGAAAGTCAGAATTGGAAGGTGGTTATGGTGCATTTTACGGAGGTAGTGATGCAGCGGATAACTCTGGTGTACTTAAGTATGTTCGTGTAGAATATGCAGGTATTCCTATCAATCCTAATCAGGAAATCAACACGTTCACTTTTGGTGGCGTGGGTAATGGTACTACATTAAGCTACTTACAGGCTTCTTATGGTGGTGATGACTCTTATGAGTGGTTTGGCGGTACAGTGAACGCAGATCACCTGGTAGCTTACAGAGGTGTTGATGATGACTTTGATACGGATTATGGATTTAGCGGTCATATTCAGTTTGCTTTAGGTATTCGTGATAAGAATATTGCAGACTTCGGTCCAAGTGGAGCATCTAACGGTTTTGAATCCGATAATGACGCTACTTCTAGCACTAACGCTCCATTTACTGCAGCAGAATTTAGTAATGTAACCTTAGTGGGCCCTAAAAAAGATACGGCTACAGCAGTGGCAACGCCTTTTACGAACGGGGCTCTACTAAGAAGAAATTCGCATCAAAAAGTATACAACTCTGTAATCATAGGATATCCTAATGCTATCCGTATAGATGGAAATCCAACTGTTGCCAATACACAAGACGGCGGACTTGCTATCAAGAATACTGTAGTAGCGGGTACTTTAGGTTCTGGAACAAATGGATATTTTGTAACAGGAGATGTAACGCTTCCAGCATCTGGTACTACTTGGAATACAACTACTTTTGCTACGGTTAAAGATTGGTTCTTAGATCCTGCAGCAGCGAACAGCATTGTGCCACGTTGGGATAATCTGGGTATTGATGCTTCTATTTTTGAAGCTGGTGTAACGCCAACACTTACTTTGTCAGGACTTTCTCCATTGTTAAGTGGTGCAAGTTTTTCAGGTTTAACTGGGTTCAGTTCTGTTAATTTCAGAGGTGCATTTGGTGCTACAGACTGGACTACTAACTGGGTAGAGTGGAATCCACAAACTAAAAAATACTTCTAGTAATCATTTCTATTATTCTGTGTGTGTTTAAAAAAGAATAATAGTTTTCATCTGTGTGTGGCCCCGATGTTTACATCGGGGCTTTTTATTAAGTAACGTTAAGAGATATCGGGTTAATTATTATTTCCATACTTTTAACGCATGAAAAAAATAATTACAATTCTTGCAGTATGTATTTTATCAGTAGTGGTGCTCTTTCAGGTACTTCGTAAAGAGGATATTCCGCTTGCCGAGTTGAAAACAAAATACTGCAACTCATCTTCTCAATTTATGGAGATTGATGGGTTAAATGTCCACTACAGGATAGAAGGACAAGGAAGACCTTTGGTGCTTATTCATGGAACAGGCTCTTGCCTGCAAACCTGGGATGGCTGGATAGACAGCCTTAAAGGTGATTTTAAGGTAATACGTTTAGATATGCCGGGTTTTGGAATTACAGGCCCTCGGGCAGATAAGGATTATTCTATTCATCAGTATGTATCTTTCTTACATAAGTTTTTAACAAAACTAGATATAGATACTTGTTCTATAGCAGGAAATTCACTGGGAGGAGAAATTGTCTGGAGTTATGCGGCTGCTTATCCTGCAAATGTCAGTAATCTAATATTAATAGATCCTGCCGGTTTCTACTTAAAGGGTGGACAGAGTGCATTCTCTGTTTTTTCATTAGCAAAATATAAATGGTTAGCAGCAGTCATTGGGCAACTAGATACAAAAATTTTGGTTAATAGAACGCTCAATGATGTATATTTTGACGATAGTAAGATAACAGAAGCAAAGAGAATAATGTATCACGATATGAGTCTTCGTGCCGGAAACCGTCAGGCATTTACAGATAGAGTTCAACAGATAGACAAAGAACAAAAGCCTAATCTCGCTCCGATTACAGCTAGAACCTTATTGATGTGGGGTCGTGAAGATCAATTATTATCTATTATTTTGGCTTCCAATTTCAGAGCTATTAAAAATATTAAGGAGATTGATTACGATAAGGTTGGCCATAGTCCACAGGAAGAAATTCCGCAACGTTCTGTGTTAGACGCCATTAAGTTTTTACATCAAAATCATTAATTTGGCAACATATTTGTAACAAATACATTAAAAAATATAAAAGTATTATACCATGAAAAAAATACACGCTTCATTATTTGTTTTTATTGTTCTGGTGTTCTCAGTGAATGGTGTATATGCACAATCAAATGTCTCAGTAGAGAATTTATCGCCGGAAGTAAAAGGGATTATAGAGAATGTTAAACGGGAATGTGGGTTGAATCCAAATCAGTCGGTAAAGTTTAGCAATGATTATGTATTCTTTTTAAATAATAATGCTAAAAATATAACTGCTTTTTCAGGCAATCAGCAGAGATTTAATGAAGAAACAAAGAAGTTGCTGATGCAAACCGGCGCAAAATTTAGGGGATATTTGAATGATGGTCAGTTTACTAAACTCACCCAGATGATTCAGGCAGGGAGTCTTGATCCTGCAAAGTTTAATGCAGCAAATTCTTCTCCTGTCAATACTCCTTCTTCAATTCAACAACCTGTTAAACCTGCCACGCCTGTTAAAATAAATAACGCGGATGTTAGTCTGCAGTCCAATGTTGCTGGTATTTTTGAGCAACTTATCCCGTATATGAAAGTATCTGCTGATCAGCGAAGCAGAGCATTGCCGATTTTAAAATCCTACGATCAGGAAGCAGCAGCCATTAAGCGGGCAAATATCGGAAATGCAGAAAAAACGAAGAGGGATATAGATGCTTTAAATACAAGAGTTATACCTTCCCTAAGATCTATTTTGAACGACGATCAGATAAGCAGATTGGTGATGGCGAATGTAATACAGGAGAATATTCTTTCCGGTAAAAACCTTTCGTCGGATCAGCGACAGTTTCTGCAAAAGCTCAAGAATGATTATCAACTAAATGATGTGCAATTGATGGCTGTAGTATTGGTAATGGTAGAAGGAAAGCTGAGAGGTGATATTATTCAACAGACGGCAAAATCGAACCCTCAGGTAGCCATGCAGGAATTGGGTAGTTTGCTTCAGGATTTAGATAGTCGATTAAAATCTGCTTTGTCGCTGGATCAGTATGCTAAAGTAAAAGTAGATATTGAAAAGATGATTAAGGGGTAGATTTTATTGTATGTGTTTATTAATGAGTGCTACAATTTTCTTCGCAGACACCTCCCAGCTAAATTGAGCAGCTCTTTTTTTTCCATTTTCCACCAATTGATTTCTTAAAACATTATCCGTAAGTATTGTTTGCATGGCATCGCAGATATCATCAGGATTGTTGGGATCTATCATCAATGCACTGTTTCCGGCTATCTCGGGCAGTGCAGATACAGATGAAGAAATTACGGGTACGCCTAAACCCATGGACTCTATAATTGGGATTCCGAATCCTTCAAATAGACTTGGATATACTAATGCAATTGCATGTTTTAGTAATTGAAGTAGATCTTTGCGCTCTATTTTTTCTATCCAAACGACTTCCGCTTTGAATTCCATGGCACTATAGAATTCTTCTAATGCGCTGTTCATCCATGCTTTTCTTCCAATAATTATAAGTTGCTGTTCGCCCGGATATTTTGCTTTGAAGCGTTCGAAAGCTTTTAATAAACCAAGTACATTTTTTCTGGGATGCACTGCTCCAACAAAAATAAAGTAAGGTCTTTCTCTCTTAGGCTCCACCTTTTCCAGTTTGGGCGTATCTATATCTACACCATTATATATGACTTCTATTTTCGAGGGCCTTATGCCATATTGTTTGATAATGTCTTGTTTAGTAAACTCAGAAACTGCGAGAATAGTTGCTGCCTTTCTGCAGTAGAGTGGGGAATAGTGTGTGTAAAATTTGTTGACTAAATAAGGGACATGTTGTGGATAGTGTTCAAACCCAAGGTCATGGATGGTTATCAGTTGGGGTACTTCTGTGCTTAAACTTCCAAATCCATCCGGTGAGATAAAGAGGTCAATGTTATTTTGCTTTAATATTTTCGGGATAGAATGCTCAAACCACCAATACCATAGAAATGGATGTCTTGCCTGAGGGTTCACTTTAATTGGAATAATATTTTCTGAAGTAATAAAGGCTTCATCCCATTTCCTGTCAAATAGAAAGTAAAATTGATGCTCGGGAAGCAGTTGAGCCACGCGTTTGAAGATTTCATGTGTATACATCCCAATGCCTTCCAGTTTTCCTTTCAGTAGAAATCTTGTATTAACCGCTATCTTCATGTATGTTGATCTGCCTTAGGTGTTTATCAGTTGCAAACTTATAAACACCTGTCGAAAGATAAGATATTCAGTGCATTTTATATTAGATTGAATTACTTAACTTTGTAAAAAATAAATAGCATGAGATTCGTAGTTTCTTCTGTACAATTATTAAAGAATCTTCAAAAGATAAGCGGTGTTATCAGTACTAACACTGTTTTACCCATTTTGGAGGATTTCTTATTCGACATAGCAAAAAACAAGCTAACTATTACAGCAACAGATTTAGATACGACTATGTCTGTATCCATGGAAGTTGAATCTAAGGAAAGCTTTAAAGTGGCTATACCGGCTAGAATCCTATTGGATAGCTTGAAAGCTTTGCCGGAACAGCCTGTAATGATAGCGGTAGATGAAACCACCAATGGTATTGAACTTACCACGGATAATGGGAAATATAAGTTAAGTGGAGAAAACAGCGCAGATTTTCCAAAGGAGCCATCTCCTGAAGGAGTGGAGGAAGTGATACTGGTGTCTTCTATTCTTAATAAGGGTGTATCTAAGACTTTATTTGCAGTGAGCAATGATGAGCTCAGACCAGCCATGACCGGAGTGTTTTTCCAGTTAGATGCTAATGGAATTACTTTCGTTGCGACTGATGCTCATAAATTGGTAAAATTCAATAGAAGCGACGTAAAAGGAGGTAATGCATCCTTTATAGTGCCTAAGAAAGCGCTCAACCTTTTAAAGGCTGTAGTACCAAATAATGAAACAGAAGTTAAAGTTCAGTTTAATAAATCAAATGCATTTTTCAGTTTCGAGAATATCCAGCTTATCTGTAGATTGATTGATGCCAAATACCCTGACTATAACGCGGTTATTCCTAAAGAGAATCCAAATTTATTAACGATACTAAAGGACGATTTCTACGCATCGCTCAGAAGAACTTCTATCTTCTCTAATAAGACAACCCATCAGGTAGTATTAAAGATGGCTGGTTCTGAGTTAACCGTATCTGCTCAGGATTTAGATTTCTCTAACGAGGCATCAGAAAAACTAGGATGTGAATATCAAGGTGCTGCTTTAGAAATAGGCTTTAATGCAAAATTCTTATTAGAAATGTTGGGTGCCTTGGAAAGCAACGAGATTAATATAGAGCTCTCTACGCCAAACAGAGCCGGAATTATAAGACCAACAATAAAAGAAGACAATGAAGATTTATTGATGCTGGTGATGCCAGTAATGCTTAATAATTAATTATTTATCTAGCATATACCTAAATAAAAAAAGACCACAATATTGTGGTCTTTTTTTATTTAAGCCTCCATCTGATGCGCTCAAAATCCTGTATCTGGTCCTCTACTATTATTATTCCTTCATTTTCGAGAAGTTGCTGCATCATATTTGGGCTGCCAAAGTGATGTTTTCCGGTAAGTGAACCATTTCTATTCACTACACGATGTGCAGGAACAGGTGGTAGTACATTGTGCGCGTTATTCATCGCATATCCAACAGTTCGGGCAGATCCTTTTGTGCCCAGATATTCTGCAATATCTCCATAAGTGCTCACGCTACCTTTTGGTATTTTGCGTACCACGTCATACACTCGCTCATAAAAGTCATTCATAGAAGTGTTTTGATATTTAGGATTCTAAATTAGTGTTATTTAGCCTATCTAAGGATAAAATGCTGCCTAAGGAGAGGAAGATTTAGTACCTATTTTTTAAAAAAATAAAAATATCGTCTTAGGTATTGACAAATCGATAGAATGGGTATAAATTTGAAATACATAAAAACTGAAGCCATTTAAACCCTGTAATCATGGCGCACGTACTAGACCTAAATGATGCAATAGTGTATGCGTAATTCCTTATAGTTTATAATTAAGCACAGATTTTATAAATAAGTTCTAAATAGTGATGCTATTTTCTTTTAAAGAAGCATTTTAAGATAAGTCCAGTTGGGGGACGAAAGACCGTGCTTCGCAATCTATTAAGATTGCGGAGTATGGCTCTTATTTCCTTCGGTAATGTTAAGTCCAGTTGGGGGACGAAAGACCTCAGTTTTCTATGTTAGGAAGCTGGGGTCTTATTTATTTAGGCTGCAGGGCACTATCTGCGGATTGGTTTTCACTACTGTCCTCTTTAAAGAATCTTTTTTGGAAAATTAGAATAATAGATACTCCTACTGTGATGCAGGCATCTGAAATATTGAAGATGTAGCGAAAGAATTCAAAATAATCGCCGCCTACAAAAGGAACCCATTTGGGCCAGTAGCCTCTGCATAAAGGGAAATAAAGCATATCGACTACCCTCCCATGAAACCAACCAGCGTACCCACCTGTTTTTGGGAATAGCGTTGCAATCTGTCCCTCGCTATGGGAGAAGATTTGACCGAAGAAAATACTATCAATAATATTTCCAATAGCTCCGGCTAGTATTAGTGCCATTGCAAATACAAATCCTTTAGAAGATTCTTTGCTCTTAATTTGCTGAGAGAGATAGTAGGAAATAAAAGCAACTGCTACTATTCTGGAGAATGTTAGCAGAAACTTTCCCATCCCCACTCCAAAGCTCATACCGAATGCCATGCCTTCATTCTCAATAAAATGAATACGTGCCCATTGCCCAAAGTATGCGTATTCCTCGCCGCTCATCATTGTTAGCTTTACCCAAAATTTACTGGCTTGATCAATTACCAGTGATAAGAAAATGGTAAGGTATACAATCGTTTTTTTACTCATGTTTTTATTTTAAAAAATTAAGCCAATAAAGATACCATCTCTATTGGCTTAATTGGGATTTTTCAGACGTTAATTATTTTTTCTCCATCTTTTTCCCTTCAACACTTAGTGTTGCATGTGGGACTACTAAGAGTCTTTCTTTTGGGATTAGTTTTCCCGTCTCCCTGCAGATGCCATAAGATTTATTCTCAATACGAATCAATGCACTTTCCAGATGAGAGATTAGTTTTTGCATACGTACTACGATCTGGTTCATGTTTTCGCGCTCAGCGGTCATGGAACCATCATCTATACTTGCAAATTGTGTTTCGGATTCAGATGTATTTTTAATCTGATCTGTATAGAAGTCGATTTCCTCTTTGGCTTTCGCAATCTTCTTTAAGATGACTGATTTAAATAAAGCTAAGTCTGCATCCTTGTAACGCATTACAGAAGATTGCATCAGTGGTTTCTGTTCGTGGAGATGCCTTTGGGCAGCTACATCATTTGCTTTTTCTAAGGCAGTTTTTTGCACATGCTTTACAGCGGTTACTATTTCGACCTTCTTGATTTCAGATTTAGGAGCAACTTTAACGGGCGCTTTTTTTACAGGTTTAGTTTCAACCTTAGTAACAGGTTTAGCTTTTAAAACAACCTTGGGAGTCACTTTTGGTGCTTGCTTCTTTACAGGCTTCGCAATTATTTTTTTTGCTACAGGCTTAGGCTTGGTTGCTGCTTTCTTTACTGCAGGTTTAGCTTTTGCTACTACTTTCTTTACTGGCTTAGCAACGGCTTTTTTTATTACAGGCTTGGCTTTAGGAGCAACCTTAGCTTTTGTAGTTTTTACAACAGGCTTTGCGGTTGTTTTTTTTACTGGTTTGGCGGCCGGTTTTTTAGGGGCGACTTTTTTTGCGGCCACCTTAGCTTTTGTAGTTTTTACAACAGGCTTTGCGGTTGTTTTTTTTACTGGTTTGGACGCCGGTTTTTTAGGTCCTACCTTCTTTGGAGCAGGTTTAGTCGGCTTAGCTGCTTTTTTTGCAGGTTTTGCCGCTACCTTCTTCTTAGTCACTTTTGCCATCTTTATACTTTTTGAATGAATAAATTTAAAAGTTCACCATTGATATCAAACTCCTTGGCATTTGGCATGCTATCGGAATATACGATATCATCTGCCAAGGTCTCATTACAAATATATTCTTTATAACTATCTAAAACCCCCCTGAGAATGAATTGATTTTGCACATGGAGGACTATTCTGTCAGTAACTTCAAAATTAGACTCTTTACGCTCATTCTGAATTTTATTGACGATTTCACGCGCAAATCCTTCTTTCTTTAGTGCTTCTGAGATGGTGACATCAAGGGCAACCGTGATGCCATTATTGGAAGCTACGAGCCATCCCTGGATGTCATCAGACAAAATTTCTACTTCCTCAAGGGAGATATTGAATACTTCTCCTTCTACAGATATTTCAAGAATGCCATTCTTTTCGAGCTCTAAAATCTCATCATTATTTAGATTTTGCAGGATATCGGATGCTGCCTTCATGTTGGCGCCAAGCTTCTTACCCAGTAATTTAAAGTTGGGTTTTACTTTTTTGGTGATGATTCCTGAGGTATCACTGATGTATTCAATCTCTTTTACATTTACTTCAGATAGGATAAGTTCTTTCACAAGGTCTATCTGAGCAATAAAAGATTTATCGATTGCTGGAATTAGTATCTTTTGTAGGGGTTGACGGACTTTTATTTTGGTTTTCTTTCGAAGCGATAAAACCAAGGAAGATATTTCCTGTGCCCATTCCATGCGTTGTTCGAGTACCTTATCTATTAGAGTCTCTTCTGCCTTAATCAGTGAGGATAAATGAACCGAACTATTGGTATTTTGCAGATTTTGATATAACCAGTCACTAAAAAATGGAGCAATTGGACTCATGAGTTGAGATAAAACTTCAAGGCACTCATGTAGCGTTTCAAATGCAGCCTTCTTATCCGTAGAAAGCTCATTGCCCCAGAATCTTCTCCTCGATAGTCTTACAAACCAGTTTGACAGGTGTTCTACCAGGAATTCTTCTATAGCACGTGCCGCTTTGGTAGGCTCGTACTGTTCATATGCTTCAGTAGTTTCTTTGATAAGGCTATTTAGCCTGGAGATTATCCAACGGTCAATCTCAGATCGCTCTTTAATCGGAGTTACTCTTTGCCTATCCATTACAAATCCATCAATATTGGAGTAAATAGCAAAAAAGTTATACGTATTATATAAAGTGCCAAATAATTTTCTGCCTACCTCTGCAACGCCATCCATATCAAACTTAAGGTTGTCCCATGGCTGTGAATTGGAGATCATATACCATCTTGTGGTGTCAGCACCATAGGTTTCTATAGTAGAGAAGGGGTCTACGGCATTGCCTTTGCTTTTAGACATTTTATTCCCGTTCTTATCTAATACCAATCCATTGGATACTACGTTTTTATAAGCTACACTATCAAACAGCATCACCGCTATGGCGTGTAATGTATAAAACCATCCGCGCGTTTGATCCACACCTTCTGCAATGAAATCAGCAGGGAAGGATTTTTCAAAAGTTTCCTTATTCTCGAAAGGGAAATGCCATTGTGCATAGGGCATAGCACCACTATCAAACCAGACATCGATAAGGTCTGATTCTCGTCGCATGGGTTTGCCAGAAGGAGAAACTAAAATAATATCATCTACAAAAGGTTTGTGCAGATCTAGTTGTTTGTCCAGGATAGAGTTATCCATTAAGCCTGCTGCTATTGACTTTTTTAGCTCATTTCTTAGTTCTTCCAGAGAGCCTATGCAGATCTCTTCCATAACTGAAGACGCATCATCTTCAGATGTTCTCCATATGTTTAATGGAGTTCCCCAATAACGCGATCGGGAAAGATTCCAGTCTACCAGATTTTCTAACCACTGTCCAAATCGCCCACTTCCTGTACTTTCCGGTTTCCAGTTGATGGTTTTATTTAATTCAATCATCCGTTCTTTTGCGGCTGTCACTTTAACAAACCAGGAGTCTAATGGGTAATAGATGATGGGTTTGTCCGTTCTCCAGCAGTGCGGATAAGAGTGTTCGTATTTCTCAACCTTGAATGCTCTATTTTCCTTTTTAAGTTTAACAGAGATATCTATGTCAACGGATATATAGTCCGCTTCATTCTTATAATCTTTTACGTAGCGACCGGAGAATTCTCCTACGCCATCAATAAATTTACCTTCTCTGTCTACAAGCGTTAGCGCGCCAATACCATTCTCTCCGGCAACCTTTCTGTCATCAGCCCCAAAGCTGGGAGCAATGTGCACGATACCTGTACCATCTGAAGTAGTAACAAAATCTCCGAGAATTACCCGGAATGCGTCTCCTCCATCAATATTATCTGTACGGTTTGCTTCAAAGGGCATTAGCTGTTCGTATCGAATGCCTTCCAAATCTTTTCCTTTAAGGGTAGTGATAACAGACCAGGGAAGGTTTTTTCCATCTTGCTGATAGGTAGAAAAGTCTTTGTCTTTATTTTCTTCCTGAAAATATTTACCCATCAATTCTTTAGCCAGGATTACACCTACAGGAATATGGGAATATGGGTTGATGGTTTTTAGCAGAACATAATCTATGTTCTTTCCAACAGCTAATGCGGTGTTAGAGGGCAGTGTCCATGGAGTGGTTGTCCAGGCTAAGAAAAACAGGTCTAGAGGAGTTTTTGTATTGTTTATAATATCTTGCAATGCTACATCCCCGATGCGCTCTGTTTTTATTTTAAACTGTGCTATACAGCTGGTATCTTTTACATCTTTATAGCATCCTGGCAGGTTTAACTCATGAGAACTCAATCCAGTTCCGGCAGCTGGTGAATAGGGCTGAATTTTTAATCCCTTGTACAGGTAGCCCTTCTCGTGAAATTGTTTTAAGATCCACCAGATGCTCTCAATATAATTATTTTCAAAGGTGATATAAGGATGCTCTAGGTCTACCCAATAACCCATCTTCTGGGTGATATCATCCCAAACATCTTTAAATTTCATCACCTCTTCGCGGCACTTCTGATTATATTCAGAGATAGAAACTTTGGTGCCAATATCTTTTTTAGTGATTCCCAGTACTTTTTCTACTTGCAACTCAACGGGAAGTCCGTGGGTATCCCATCCGCCTTTACGTTTGACCTGGAATCCTTGCAGGGTTTTAAATCTACAAAAAATGTCTTTTATGGTTCGCGCGAGTACATGGTGTATACCAGGCATACCATTAGCGCTTGGTGGGCCTTCATAGAATACAAATTGCGGTTTGCCTTCCCGAGTAGAAATACTTTTCTTGAAAATATCCTGCTGCTTCCAATATTGAAGGATTTCTTTTTCTATCTGTGGCTGAGAAAGATTCTTTACTTCTCTATATTTTGTTCCTGTTGACATATCGTTCTACTATCCAAAAAGTTGCGCGCAAATATACTAAAATCAATGCATATTAAAAACATAAAACAAGCCTCAAAAGCCCATAAGATGCCTGCTATAATTAAACTTTACACGTTGTAGTATACGAATATTCCCCATGTTTTCTAATAAAAATTCATAGATTTGGGATAGGAATTTTAGTTGAGTCTTCAGTCATTCTTCCGAATTATCAAAATGAAATCAGGTTCTCTATATTTTCGTCTTCTGTCTGGGGTATTATATGCTGGTCTCTCTGTTTCTAGCTTATTTTCTAATGGACAGAATGCGCCTTTGGGAAGTTGGACCGCTCAGGTGCCTATGAAGAATGCCACGTCCATCTGTCAGAGCAAAGAGTATATCTATGCAGCATGTACCTATGGTGTATTGGGAGTAAGTCTGGAAAATAATCTTCTGGAGAAATATACCAAAGTAACCGGCTTAGCAGAGGGACTGGTAGCTCAGATAGGGTATGATACAGCAACATCGAGTTTGGTGGTGGTATATGCCAATTCCAATATAGATATTATCCATGAGGGGAAAATTACCAATCTGCCATATTTAAAAAACTCCACTATTGCTGGAGATAAAAATATTTATTGTGTTTATTGTATAGATGGAAAGGCTTATTTGGGTACAGGATTTGGAGTGTTGCAGGTGGATTTGAGAAGGCTTGAAATAGCAGATACGTATACCTTTAATCAGGGGGCTTCCAATCTCGTGGCAAATGCAATTTGGGCAGATGTTAATGCCATCTACTGCGCAACCAGTAATGGTGTGGTAATGGGGAGGATTGCTGCAAATGTAAATCTTTTAAATTTTAATGAATGGGTGCAATATTCAACTGGAATTCCTCAGGCAGATGCGAGTGCTGTTACTCAATATCAGGATAAGATGATTGCTGCTGTGGGGGATGTGTTGTATCAGTTTGATGGAAGCAGTTGGTCTGTTTTTTTTACAGATCCTAACTGGAAAACGATGCAGCTGAATAATAGTAATGGTGGGCTTCAGATTGCCCAGCAGAAAATAGTATCAGGAGATGTAGTCGATAAACGAATTGGAGAATGGAATGGTTCAGCATTTACTTTCTACTCCGGAGTATTTGAGATAGAAAGACCCATGCAAATCTTAAAAGATAAGTATGGAGACATATGGCATGCAGATTTTTTTCGGGGACTAGTTCGCCGCCAAGGAGGCAACTTCAGTATCGTTACACCCAATGCGCCAACAGCTATTAGTTGTAAAGAAATGGATTATGTGGGTGGCAGTATGTGGATAGCATCTTCAGATATCAGAAATAACTGGAGTCCTGTATTTAATAAGAATGGATTTTATAAATGTACAGATTATACCTGGCAGAATTTTGATATTTATAATACGCCACTACTGGATTCTTTTTTTGATATCGCTGTGGTTAAGGCGATACCCTCTCAGCATAAAATTTTATTCGGAACACAAACCGGAATAATTGAATATAGTCTTTACGATAATTCATTTATCATTAATAAATTCAGGCCGAATGCGGTAAGTGCATCAGAGCGCGTTTTTCGTATTACCGGTGCAGACAGGGATGCGCAGGATAATGTGTGGATGTCTGATACGTATTCCAATGTTCCGATAGTTTGCCGCAAGGCAGATGGTACTTATGTCTATTTCAACTCCGGACTACTTAACGGTAAGCTCGTTAAGGATGTAGTGGTCGATGATTATAATCAGATTTGGATGGCAAAAGAAGATGCTGGAGGTGGATTGGTGATACTGAATTACGGAGCTGATATCGATAATCAATCTGATGATAGCTATTATAATCTTGCAGCGGGTAGTGGATATGGTAATCTTCCGGCTAATGTAGTTAACTGTTTGTCGAAAGATAAGGATGGTGTGCTATGGTTAGGTACTTCTCGCGGGATAGCTATCATTTCGTGTGCGGGTTATGTTACAGAGAATGCCTGTGAGGCCGAGCAAATATGTATTGACAGAAAAGATGGCAGTGGGTTTTGTGATAATCTCCTCGAAGATGAGATTATCAATTGTATTACCGTGGATGCAGCTAACAGGAAATGGATAGGTACTAACAATGGTTTATTTCTGGTGAGTGCTGATGGTCAGAAAACTATTTACTACTTTAATGAAACGAACTCCCCTCTGTTGGCCAATTATGTCCGATCAGTGGCAATAAATCCTGATAATGGAGATATTTTTATTGGGACAGAAAAGGGACTTTGTACCTTCAGGGCGGAAGCTACATCTCTAACAGAAAATACACCTGAACCGTATGTTTATCCTAATCCTGTCCGAGAAGATTACAATGGTCCGATTGCGATAAATGGTATACCCGAGAATTCTAATGTGAAAATTGTAGATATCAGCGGTAACCTGGTTTATGAAACTACAGCAACAGGGGCCCAGGCAGTATGGGATGGTAAACTCATAAATGGCAATCGGGCTGCTACCGGAGTTTATTTTGCACTCTGCGCAGGGGCAGATAAAAAGCAAAAAGCGAAATTAAAATTCCTGCTTATTCATTAATATTCTGAAAGTTTGACTAGTTGTTCAAATATTTCAAACAAAACATAGGTGTCGGTTTTGCAATACGTCTTTAGTGCTCGCAACTGTTCTTCTACTTTTATTTCATCATTCATATAGAAGAGTTCATTATATACAGCCATGGCTTCTTCACCATCTTTTACATGGCTTTTGACAAACTCATCTCTTCCTAGCAGCGCATTGCCTACTGCTTTTAGAGAAAAGCTGCCTTGTTGGGCAGGATGATAATAATACAGTTCCTTAAATGGAATCTCTATATCAACAATTCTGTTTATGCGGTCATAGATTTCCTTTTTATAAACTGGAAATGCTTCTGCGAGTTTATACAATATCCCTTTTTCCATGAGCGCGTTAAATACGAGTATTGTGCCTTCTCGCTGAGTGGAGGTAAGAAAATGTTCTATGAAATGTATCCTTGCATCGTTCCCTATTGGAGAGATGTAGCTCTCATGATATAATACTTCAGCATCAGAAGCTTTATAATGTAAAGAGTAGAGAAATGGAATTCTGTCGTATGGTTGCGTATTTTTAAATAATGGTATAGCGGGTTGGAATGCTTCTACATCAAAGAAATACAAGGGATACTTTATGTCCGCAATAAAGTTTTTTATTTTTTCTTTTTCGATATATGGCAGCTGACTTCTGTATGTTTCAAGAATAATTTTCTGTCTTTGATTTAGTGATTCTGTATTCTGAATTTCTTCTATATTAGTTAGGCCGGTAGCGACAAGAGTAGTTTTCTCTTGCATAGAAATTCCGGGCAGATACCAAATAGATGCTTTCTCTATATCTTTCCAGCAATAGCCTTGGAAGTCGCAAGGGTAGGGTTTTGTACAGTGAGATCCTATGTTAACTTCAGGTGCTTCAGGTTTATCCAGGATAGCGATGGCATCTTCAATACTTTTTTGTATGAAGGGTATGCGTTCCTTAATTTCTTCCAATACCGAAGTTTTTTTGAAAAAAGTATTCACCTCCAAGGTTTCGGTCATTACGTATTCATTGTTGATGGTGACGAGGGAGAAGTCTTCTAACGGAATTCCACTTTGTGTAATGATATAATATTGTATAGCAGCATCCAATAGATAAGTATTGGATATACGAAAGGAACTTTTTACCTCGTAGGCATAGAATTTACCATCTCTAAATTCGATAATGTCTAATGCAGCAAGGACACCATTGTGCTTAAAAGCAGCTTCGTAGATTACAGGATACCTCTGTTGTATAAGTAGTTTAGTTGCAGCAATCGATTCATCATAACTGAATGGATTTGGAGGGCTGCAATCTTTTCCATTTGGGAAGAGCTGATGCGCAAGTTTCCCAACTCGGTGCCCACGGTCAAATCTTTGTTGTTGTGTAATTCCTGCTTTGTCTCTTAGGTGGTAGCTATTCTTGTAGAGGTATAAGGATTTTGAACATTGCATACTCCTGATGAGCGTAGATTTACTTAGGTTATTTTTTTTAGAGCTCATTGTCAGTACTAAATTTTGAAGACAATTTGTTACATTTGGTAAAATTGTCGGCGTATGAAATTACGTAATTTTACACTTATTCTTTTCTTGGTTTCTTGCTCAGGGTCACTTTTCGCACAGAAGGGTGGAACAATTAGTGTTGGTGCAACGCCGGGTTTATCGTATATGTTAGCGCAGAACGCCTATTATCTTGCAGATAATACTAAAGAATTGAGTTATAAGCCTAAATTCAGCTATCATATTTTTGTCCAGGGAGGCTATAATTTTAAGGAAGAGCATGGGATTGTTGCATTTGCTAATTACTGCGATGAGGGTCAGAAATATAAAGACGAATTTAAATACAAGAAGTATCCAGCTTTAATTGGAACTCATGAAAAGAGTGTAGATTTTAAATATATGGGTTTTGGTGTATTATATCGCTTTGCACCATTGCTGTCAGGACAGAAACAGCAGATTCGTACGAATATATTCCACTGGAGAATGAAGTTATTAGCAGGTTTTGAAACTGATTTCCTCCTCAATGCGCAGATGTCCTATAAAATTACTCCTCAAGGGGGTAGCACTGTGCAGGTACCTTATCCAATTAATTCTGTAGATGGGGGTTTTAGTGCTTATTCCCCCAATGGAAGCAATAACTATAAATCATATTTTAAGACTATACAAGGTGTAGCCGTATTGAGGTACGGATTTGATTATATATTTAGCAATAATATCTTCATCGGTATTGCATTAGAAACTAAATTCGGACTAAATGATATCAATGCGGAGTCTTATCGCGTTCACCCCAATTATAAGAAATCGAAAAATTATTTCTTTGGATTAAATGTAGAGCTGGGATATGTCTTTAAAAAGCAAGAAGCAGCTGATAAAACAAAAAAGAATTCATTCTCTAAAACAAAAGGAGTAGATCAGAATCGAAAAGTTGATAAGGTAGACAGAAATACCATTAGGCGAATGCAGAAGGGGAGATGATATTGACTTCCATCTCTAATTGAATATTAAATTTATTATAAACAGATTGTTGTACGTGTATTGCGTGTTCTAGAATCTCATTTCCAGAAGCATCTTTATAATTAACTATTACCAGTGCTTGTTTTTCATGATTTCCCGTATTTCCGATGCGTTTTCCTTTCCATCCGCATTGTTCAATCAACCAAGCGGCAGGAATTTTTACTGTTCCATTTGGTAAAATATAGTGTGGTATAGTAGGATATTGCGCTATTAGTTTATCTGCAACTTCCTTTGTTACTTCAGGATTTTTAAAAAAACTTCCAGCATTACCGATTTCTTTAGGATCGGGAAGTTTGCTTTTCCGTATTTTTATAACCGCATCTGCAACATCCCGAATGCTCGCAGCTTTAGCTGCAATATTATTTTCTTGCAATATTTTCTGAATGTCTCCATAAGTAGTGTTTGGAATAGGATGCTTAGATAGCTTTAACGTTACGGAGTAGATAAAGTACTTATTTTTCAGTTCTTTCTTGAATACACTTTGTCGATATTCAAAAGCACAGGCATCTCTGTCAAAGATTAAAATCTCCCCAGTCTTCATATCGATAGCTTCTAAAGCAAGAAATACATCTTTTAGTTCTGTTCCGTAGGCTCCTATATTTTGCATGGGTGCAGCTCCAACTGTTCCCGGAATAAGGGCGAGGTTCTCTATTCCCCCATAATTCCTGTTTACACAATAGTTGACTAGTTCATGCCAGTTGGTTCCGGACATACTCCTTATCCAAACGTGTTCATCATCTTCTTTGATGATGTCTATGCCAATAATTTCATTCTTTATAACTAGTCCTTCAAAATCAGAACAGAGTAGCACATTGCTGCCGCCTCCAAGAATCAAGATGTTTTTATAATATTCTAAAGTATTTTTTATCAAATAAATTAGAGCTTCTTTATCTCTTGCCCTGCAGAAGTGAGCTGCAAATACATCGATACCGAAGGTATTATAAGGTTTAAGAGAGGTGTGCTCTAGTATTTTCATGGTACTTATGCTGTTATTTATTGATAACCTAATCTGTTCAGGCCTGCTTTTGCTTCCGCATCAATACTATTCTGGTACTCATCTTTCTCGAGCATTATTGCTTTCCTGAAATATCGTATCGCGTTATCATTTTTACGTTGTATTTCTAACAGGTAAGCTAATTTTAAACACGCATTGGCTGCAAAATAGTAATTAAATTTTTCTCCTTTCTGTATAGTTTTTAGGTAATATTGTATTGCCTCTCTGTTGTTGTTAAGCTCTTGTAGTATTCTCGCTTTCCTGTAATAAAATTCTATTTGATCTCTGCTGCTAGTAAGCTTTTCGGAATTTATGGAATTAATTGTTTCTAATGCCTTTTCAAAATATCCTCCATCGCACAATACTCTAGCCTTTAGAAGCACCTTATTAGGTAAAGTAGCTTGTTCGGCTTCCTTTTGAGCAGACTTATCTTCGTCTGTAGGTGCATCTTTTATACTCAATACATTCTGCATGCATTGTCTGTACAATTCGGGTTTGTCATGGATGAGGTAATACCAGGCTAGCTTTCTATTGGCTTCTTTTTGGTAAGAACGTCCCTTGTTCTCGGAAATAAACTTTTTGATGTAGAAATCTGCATCCGAGTCTAATTTATTGAGTTTTGCATTTCCTAGCATAAAATTCAAGAAGGGGAAAGGGTAGTAAGTGTTATCGCTTGGTTTTGCACTTAGTATTGAAACTACTTTTTCATTTTTTCCAGTATGCGAAGCAACGGTAGCAGCTATGAAATAGTGGAGCAAGTTGTCCTCTAAGCTGATATTTGTTTGTTCAATCATACCCCACGCCAACTTCTTATCTTGTTGCACATGGAGGATAAGCAAAGTGTACATCATAATCGTCTCTTCTCTAAAAAAGAAATTATCATCCTTAAGAATACTGTCAAGTTCTTTCAATCCTTCGTTGATGGATCCTTTAAGGCCCAAAAGTCTGGCGCCAAATTTATAGTTATCAGGTATAGCGCCGAACAGTGTATGTAATAACCCCAGGCTTTTTATGTTGGGCTGAAAATCAGGAAATTTTTTTTGATTTTCCATTAATAAAACATAGGCTTTACGTACTTCAAAGACGGCGCTCACGTATTCTCCAAATTTAATTTTGCAAAATGCATATTGTAAGTGAATATCTGCTTGTGTGTAGAGGTAGAATGGAGATGCTGTATTTCCATTTTTTATTTTTTCTAATCTAGCCTGAATTCTGGGTTCTATATCATGGTATAATGCAGTATTATCATTGATAAATAGTTTCAAAAAATCGATATAATTTTCAAGAAGGTAGGGTAGGTAATTCTTTGGATTTTCTTTTTTTTCTTTTTCTAGTAATGCTGAACCCTCGTTGAATTTTAACTTAAAGATAGATTGATAAGCCTGTTTGCAGTTTTGATTAAGTACATAGGTTTGACAATTACCAATAGTATGAATGCTTGCAAACAGAATAAGTATGGTGAGACGTTTAATCACTAACTAAAAATACAAAAAATATAATAAAGGACTTTTGTGGGTTGTAATTGTTAACGTATTGAATTCTTTTAAATGGATTCAATACGACTATTTTTTATCCATCCCTCTTTACCATTAGGAAGTTCTGCTTTTATCCAACCCGCATCTTCATCTATGAATTTTACTTTAGTGCCTGCTGGAATAGAGTCGAGGATTTTAGCAGTTTCTACAGGGGATTTTAGCAGTGTGGTATTTTCTCCAAATACTATTCCATGCGTTGAGTGTGATTCAATATCCGCCTTGCTATAGGATAGATATCCAAATATGACCGATACTATCAACAAGACAATTCCCGTCTTTTTATAGCCTTGGTTGGCCTTTAAGAAGAACAGCATAATCAATATAGCACCTACCCATAAGAATACCAACATCCAGAGCTTCCATGTAGAAGATGATTTGCTGTATAAAAAATTCTTGGAGTATTTGGTTACAAAAAATTCTTTACTGAAATCCATTTTAGAAAAGAGCTTGTTATTGCATAATGTGAGATTCTGAAGAATTTGTTTGTTATCGGGTTCGTGTTTTAGCGCTTTTTCATAATATAGTACAGCCTCAGGGTATTTGTTTAGGTGATAATAGGAGTTGCCAAGGTTATATGCAGCATTAATGTTATTCTTGTCTTTTTGCAGGATGCTGTGGTAAAAGTAGTTGGCTTCCTGATATTGCTTAGCCTTATAGTAGCTATTCCCTTTCTCAAACAGCATTTTGGAATCTTCAGCAAATGCATTCAGAAGGCTACTTGTAGAGATCACCAACAATAAAAGTATGCTTTTGCATTTCATACTGTCTGTTTTAGACCTTAGCTTTATTTTGGTAGATGCGCTCATGTTTTTTTTAGGTGTTCCTCTAGGTCAGTAATACATTCAATAGCTTTAGTATAAGTCTTTTCCATTGCATCTTCTTGATCTATTGGAGAGAATAAAGATTGCTCACAAGTATCTAAAGTATTAATCAGGTTATGTATTTGTTTTTGCTCCACAGATTTGAGTATTAATTGCTCGCTGATATTTTCCTTGGACAGCTGGCTTTTGGGGATGAAGAGTTTATCTGAAAGGTATTCCCATAATGCCCTAATAACTTCATTGTAGAAAGCTTGCTCTTCTTTTTTTAACATGAGTTTTTTAGCTGCACCCATTCTGCGCAAGGCTAGTTTATTAGCCTTGCTTTTGCGCATTGCTATAAGTTCTGACTCGCTAAATTCGCGATACCTGAAGATGAATCCAAATAACATCAAAAGAAAGGGAAGGCCCGTAAGTGCCCAAAATAATTTTGAATTAGCCTCCTTCTTGATTGTATACTCCTTCCTGATTCCGTATAATCCTTTTGGCTTATCCTCTTTCTCTCGCTTAAAGAATGCAATTACATTTTGACTGATTTTTGCTTTTCCTTCTACTTCAATAGTGGTTTCCGGTAATACGTATTTTATATAATCTCCCTTATCTACATCAAAATAAGCAAACTCATACTTGGGTAATTTATAGATGCCTCCATCTTGAGGAATCAATACATATTCAAACATTTTGGAACCTGTGACAACTGATCCGTTATTCTCATATTCATCTTTAATTTTTGGTTCATAGGCTTCAAATTCTTCTGGGAATTCAAGTTTAGGGGCATTTATTAGCTTAAAATTACCAGTACCTGTATAGTTAATTTTTAAAGAAATGGGCTCATCTACCTTTACTTTGGTTTTATCATATTGAGCTGTGAATTTGAATTTTCCAACGGCACCGCTAAATGTGGCAGGTTTATTTTTTTCAGGCAATGGCTTTATATCTAATTCTACATTATTGCTTTTGAATGCATATTCGTAGGGTTGTAGTGTGGTAAAAAAAGGATTATTAAAGAATGGATCCGGAACCTCTATCAGCACTACGCCCATAAGTTCTATAGGCTCAATGCTAATTTTACCAGATTTTGTAGGAAACAAAGAGACGCGCTTGAATTCCTGTACATAATATTTCCTGCCATTAAATTCTTCTACCGGAGGTTGTGTGTTTCTGTCTGGTTCCGGCAATTTAAATTCTTCAGTAAAAAAGCCATTGTAACTCGGATTCTTGGTAGCCTGTAAGCTCTGATATTGTATGCGAAAATAGAGTTTATAGGATAATGTGAGTTGGTCGCCCTGATATAAAGTCGATTTAGAGGGGATAACTCTTACAAAAATATTTTTCTCGGCAAATTTACGAATATCTTCTTCACTCGTTTGTTGCTGCCGTTGTTGCCTAAAGGCGTCAAATGGATCATTATTTTGTTGTTGTTGAGTCGGCTGCTTAGCTGGGGCAATAACTTTAATATATACTGCATTAGATTTCATTTCACTGCCATTTATAATTGCTGTGGCAGGTGCAATATTAAATTCTCCTTGCTTTCTGGGTTGCAATGTGTACGTGTAGGATACAGATTTATTCATCTTCCCATTCATGACAGATATATTGGTGCTCTGAGAAGGTCCCATTGCTTCAAATCCATCAAATTTTGGAGGCGAGAATCTTTGTAAATCGCCATTTTCTACTGTATAAGTAATATTAAAGGTATAGTTAAGAGGGACTTCTTTAGTGTCTGCATTGGCAGTGAAACGTTGAGCATATACAGGGCTATGGGTCAATAAAATAAAGCATAGTATTGCAAAATACAAGTATGGATTTGTAGGTGTTATTCGAAAGTCATTATATATTTTTCGGATACGCATTACCAGTCCTTTTGTACTTTTATATTTTTAGGATTACCTTTCTCTTTGGTTAATTTTTGCTGTACTTTATTCTCTTCGCTACCTATTGCTTCCAGTAATCTCTGTGCTTCTTCATTGCTCATTTGGGCTTGCTGCTCTTTAGCCTGTTGTGGGTTTTGCTTTCCCTGCTGCTCTTGTGGTTTATTGTTGCCATTCTGTTCAGAAGGCTTGTTTTGTTGTTGATCCTTATTTTCCTTTTTGTTTTCCTTATTCTCTTTCTGATCTTTATTTTTTTGCTTGTCTTTGCCTCCGCCTCCATTTTTTTTGAGCTTAGCCAGCGCCATCAATAGGTTATACTTTGCTTCCTTGTCTTTTGGATTCAACTTTAAAGATGTCTTATAAGCTTTTACGCTCTCTTCATATTTTTCTTGCTTATAAAAGCTATTGCCGATATTATAATATGCTTCCGCTTGTATGTCAGTATTTTTTGTGAGTTTGGCTGCGGCTCTATATTGTTCTTGCGCTTTTTCTAATTGATTTAACTTAAAGAGTGCATCTCCCTGATTGAAATTTGCCCTTACATCCTTAGGCGCTTTCTGAAGCGCCTTACTGTAGCTTTCAGTTGCATTGTTATACTTATCATTTTTATAAAAACTGTTCCCCTCTCTTAGAAGTTTATTAGTGGTTTGAGCAGAAGATGTATTAGTATTTAGCACTATCCAAACTAGTATAACAATCTTTAAGATAGATTTAAAAACAGATATAAGTAGTATTGTTTTCTTCTGCTTTTTCATCCCGCTAATATTAGCTGTTAAGTTATTCTTCATTTTTTAGATCTATAATTCTTTTTCTAAAAGTGATAAAGAAATCTATTACCAAGACTAGTAATGCTAATCCTAGAAAATATTGGTATTGCTCAATGAAGTCGGTAAATACCTTGTCGTTAATGGTTTTAGTTTCCATCTTGGCAATATCCTTAGACAAAAAATCAGCTACCTGCTTGCTATTGTCAAGATAGTAATAATTGCCATTACCTCCTTTTGCAAGCGCCTGTAACATATTTGCATTCATTTTTGAGATGATAGCCTGTCCATTCTCACCAATCTTTTCTCCATTTTTAGTTCCTTTTTCATCATATTCGGGTATAGTTCCTCCATTGGGAGTGCCAACACCTATAGTAAATATCCTTGTTCCATCTCCGGCAATATCTTCCGCCTTATTTATCGCATTTTCCTCGTGATCTTCTCCATCCGTAATGATTACAATAGCCTTATATTTTTTGTCTGTTGATTTAAAGGCATTATTACTCTGTTCCAGTGCCTGGGTAATATCAGTGCCCTGAGTAGGCATTACGCCTGGATTAATTGATCGCAAATACATTAATAAGGAGGAGTAATCTACTGTTAGTGGCATTTGTAGGTATGCATTGCCTGCGAATACTACTAGGCCAACTCTGTCGCCATCTAGTTTTTTAAGTAGTGTCTGTAGGAGTAGTTTTGATTTTTCCAGCCTGGATGGTGCAACATCCTGCGATAGCATGCTCTTAGATACATCCAGCGCAATCATTACATCGATTCCTTTCCGTTCTATTTTCTCCATTCTCGTACCCATTTGCGGTTGCGCTAATGCAATTGCCAGCAGGGCTATAACAATATTGAAAAAAATGAGTTTGAATAATGGTTTCTTCTCATTGCGTTCGGGCATCAGCCGTCTAATCAGTTCAATATTCCCTATTTTTTCTAATTGCTTTCGGGTTTTCCTAAGAACATAGAAGTGCAGTATTGATACTGCAGGCATAGCGAGTAGTAGCAATAAAAATTCCTTATGTTCAAATTGGATCATTGTACCAGTATTGTTTTTAAGTATGTTCTGCTAAGAATGAAATCTGTTAATAGAAAGATAAACGCCAACAATATAAAAAGATGATAGTGTTCACTTTTCCTGTGGTAATTACTAATCTTAATTTTTGATTTTTCTAGTGTATCTATGTTTTCGTAAATTTTCTTCAGGGAAGTATTGTTAGTGGCTCTGAAGTAATTCCCTCCTGTTTCCTGTGCTATCTTTCTGAGTAAAGGCTCATCAATTTGAACAGGGAAGCTTTGGTAAAATATATTTCCATTCTGATCCTTAACCGGGTATGGCGCATTCCCATTCTTTCCAATTCCTATCGTATACACTCGGACACCAAATGCTTTGGCAATTTGGATAGAGGTGTACGGATCGATATAACCCATATTATTCACGCCATCTGTCATTAAGATAATTACTTTGGTTTTTGACTTACTCTCTTTGAGTCTTGCTACTGCTGTTGCGAGTCCCATTCCAATCGCTGTGCCGTCTTCTACCATCCCGCTGTGTATGTCTTTAAATAGATTCAATAAAACAGCATGATCAATGGTAATAGGGCATTGGGTAAAACTTTCGCCAGAAAAAATAACCAGGCCTACTCTATCGTTTGGCCTGCCTTTGATGAACTGTATGGCAACCTTTTTAGCGGCCTCGAGTCGGTCAGGTTCAAAGTCTTTTGCTAACATAGATCCTGAAATATCCAAGGACAGTACGATATCGATACCTTCTGTAGAGATTTCTTTTTCAGAGAGTGCGCTTTGTGGTCTGGCTAATCCAAATACGATACAGATAAAGGCAAGTGTTTTTAACAGAGGAAGTAGCTTTAGGAGTTTTACTTTTAAAGAATCACTTTGAATGAGCACACCACCATGTTGAGGAATACTAAAAGTGGGAAAGTAAGTATTACGTTTGTAATACCACCAGAGTATTAGTATGGGTACAAACAGGAGGAGCCAGAAGTACTCAGGACAGACAAACGTATATGGAAATAGATTTTGCACTATTTTTTTTCTTTTGTAGTTGTTGGTTCTTCCTCTATTTGTTTTGTTTTGTCAATAAAGTCTTTTACTACTTTGACTGCCTCTTCATTCTCTATAAAATCGGGTTGAGCCTTAGCAAATTTTACAAAGTCGCTGGTTACAAGCAGATCATTTAAATCTTTTTTAAATACTTGCTTGATAATTCCCCTGTGGAGTGAGTCCATAAGCTCGTCTGTTGTCTTCTCCATTGTGGGAATCTTATATCTTAGCTCTATATAAGTTCTTGCAATATCAGTTAGCTTGGAGTAATAACTCTTTACTTCCCCTCGTTGCCACAACTTTTCCTCCATAAGTTTATCCAGCTCTTTAATAGCCCAAACATGTGGAGGTAGTAGATACTTTTCATCAATAGGCGTTTGTTTTTTTCTGTGGTTAGACAAGTACCAGAAAATTAATACACCTAACAAGAGCAGGATAATAGCTCCTAGGAGATAAGGGAGAATTTCCTGGAAGGTATAAGGTATTTTTAATGGTTCTTTAATTGGTTTGATATCTTTTGTAGTGTCAATTTTCATTCCTGCAACATGGATAAGTATGGCTTCAGATATGATGGTATCTTGTTGGCCGCTGTTATTTACCAAAAACTGGAATTGAGGGAGCATTATTTGTCCTGTATCAAATACTATAAGATTTATTAGTTGGTGATATTCATACTGACCACTTTTCTTTATAGTGTCAATAGAGGTATAATTGGCAATTTCTATAGAAGGAGAGATAGAGTCATTCAGGTTGGGGAATACTACTTTATTATTGGTTGCGGACGATACAAATAAATCAATAGGTATCCAGTCACCAACAGTATATTCTTTCTGTTTAGTAGATGCGGTAGCTGTTTGTGCTTCAGAGCAATAGAAGGAAAGAAGCAAAAAAAGACATAGTATTCCTCTTGCTAAGGACATCTTGGCGTTTTTTAAGCTATGTTTGAATCTGAGAATCATTATTTGTTCCTTCGGGTTTATTAGAATTTAACTATGCTCTCTTTTTGAAGAAATTCATCAATATGTGAACATAAGGTTGCTCTGTTTTTATTTTGAGTCTGTCTGCTCCTGCTTTAAGAAAACTATTGTCAAAGTTTTTATCATAAAATTGCGCACGCGCACTGTAGGTCTGTTGCGTATTTTTATCATTGGTATCAATCCATTTTTTTTCGCCGGTTTCTACATCTTGTATTTGTAAGAGTCCTATCTTAGGTAACTCCATATCCAGCGGATCATACACCTTCACGCCTATTACATCGTGTTTTTTGGAGATGTGGCGAAGCTCATCAGAATAGTGCTCATCTATAAAGTCTGATAGAACAAAGGCAATACTCTTCCGTTTCACCATATTATTAAAGCTTTCCAATGCAAATGAGATAGCAGTCTTGTTGCTCTTTGGTTGAAAGTTGAGGATTTCCCGAATGATTCTGAGAATATGTGTTCTTCCCTTTTTGGGAGGGATGAACATTTCTATAGTATCGCTAAAAAATAAAACGCCTACTTTGTCATTATTTTGGATGGCTGAGAAGGCAATCACACCGGCTATCTCCGATATAATTTCATTCTTCAGTTGATTTTGTGTTCCAATAAAAGAAGATTTGCTCACATCAATTAAAAGCATAACAGTGAGCTCCCTCTCTTCTTCAAATATTTTTACAAATGGATTCTGAAATCGTGCAGTAACATTCCAGTCTATATTTCGGATATCATCTCCGTATTGGTATTCTCGTACTTCTGAAAATGACATACCACGGCCTTTGAAAGCAGAGTGGTATTCTCCGGAGAATATATGATTGGTCAAGCCTTTCGTCTTGATTTCAATCTTTCTTACTTTCTTTAATAGTTCGTTAACTTCCATGTAAATGTTTTTTCAATTCAACAGTGTGCTAATTGGATTAGCCTAGGATACATTTATTAAGGAACTTCAACTCTATTTAAGATGGTGTGTATGATTTCTTCCTGTGTAATATTTTCTGCCTCCGCCTCATAAGTTATCCCGATTCTGTGTCGCAATACATCATGTGCTACAGCTCTTACATCTTCAGGAATTACGTATCCTCTTCGTTTTATAAAGGCATAGGATTTACTTGCCATGGCAAGGCTTATACTTGCTCTTGGAGAACCGCCATAACTAATCAGGTGTTTCAAGGTGTCAATTTTATACTTCTCGGGATCTCTGGTCGAGAATATTATATCGAGGATATATTTTTCTATCTTTTCATCCATGTATACTTGTCTAACAGTATCGCGTGCCTGTAAGATAGTTTGTGCAGAAATAATTGGTCTAACAGAGGGGTTTAGGCCTGCTACATTCTGTCGCATAATCTGTCTCTCTTCTTCAAATTCAGGGTAGGAGATTTTTACCTTCAACATGAATCGGTCCACCTGAGCCTCCGGCAAATTATAAGTTCCCTCTTGCTCTATAGGATTTTGTGTGGCCATTACGAGAAAAGGCTCTTCTAGTTTATAGGTGGTGTCACCTAAAGTCACATTTCTTTCTTGCATGGCTTGCAATAATGCACTTTGAACTTTCGCCGGTGCCCGGTTAATTTCATCTGCTAAGAGAAAGTTAGAGAATATGGGGCCTTTCTTTACCTCAAAGTTGCCTTTTGCCTGGTTAAAGATCATAGTACCTAGAATATCAGCAGGCAGTAAGTCTGGAGTAAATTGGATTCTGCTGAATTTGGTATCTATGGCATCGGACAGAGATTTTATCGCTAAAGTTTTAGCTAATCCGGGCACCCCTTCCAGCAAGATATGTCCCTGAGACAGTAAGGCAATCATCAGTCGTTCTATCATGTATTTCTGACCGACAATAGATTTTCCGATTTCCAGATTTAATACTTCCAGGAACGCACTGTCCTGTTGAATTTTTTCGTTAAGTGCTTTAATGTCGAAAGATTCCATAGCTGTATTTTTTATTGATTTTGTACTCCTGCAATTGGAGTAGATTGCAAAAATAGAATCATTACACGCAGTGTATTTTTCTATTATGTTAAAAAAAGTTACGCGTATCTCTATTTAGCTTTATTTAAGGGCATTTATCTGCAAAAAATAGAAAGCCACGAAGTGTATCGTGGCTTTCTATTATGAATATATTATTACAGCGATTTTGCCTTTTGCCCTTTAGATTTATACCAATTCGTCTGGTAGGCTAATCCAACGCCTATAATATCACGGAATTGTAATTTGGAGGTCTTAAGTGAGGTAGTTCCTTCAATAGGAAAAGTAATGTCATTGTCCCATATCATGTGCATGAATACACTGGCCGATAAGAATTTATTTACCTTAAGTCCTATCGTGGTCTGCCAGTCGATATCAATATTGCTTCTATAGTGGCTTTTACTTTCACGAGTTAGTGTGCCGTCAAACGGATCAGCATTAGCGCGTAGGTAGTTTTTGTAAGCCTTAAAAACAGAACTTATACTGATATTTTGCTTCCAGAAGTCTTGTTTGTAAGTGGCAATAAGTACTGCTCCAAATTCTTTCTTGATTTTTGATGGATACACGTTACCATATGTGTTCTCTTCTGCGACTGTATTATTGGCAACATAAGTTACTTTGGCTGCC
The DNA here is from genome assembly GCA_947460245.1 of Sphingobacteriales bacterium. Classification (GTDB taxonomy): domain Bacteria; phylum Bacteroidota; class Bacteroidia; order Chitinophagales; family JADIYW01; genus JADJSS01. The sequence continues at coordinate 161,202 of CANHGL010000001.1, read as the reverse complement.
AGTGGGGAAGTAAATAATGAAAAATATTTATTGGGAGTATAATCTAAACCTATTGCGGCTTCAAAGATTAGCGGGGAAGCAAATTGTGAAATTAGATATTTAGCGGTATTTGTATAGTTGTATGATTTTGAGAATTGTGAACGTATATCTGAGTAAACAGCAAAGTAAAGTGGCTTATAGATTCGATAACCATATTTTGCGAATATTTCCCATCGGTCTGCATTCTTTCTAACTTTATATTGATCACCTTTTGTGAACTGGATGCCATATTCTGCTGCTCCCCACATTTGTAAGAGGTGATTTTTCTTTTTATAGTCAGCAAATAAGCGTGCATTAAATAGGAAGGAAAATGAATTTGTTCCACCTGGTGCCCAATTCTTGAATCCGGCCTGGTTAAAGGTAACTCCACCTATGCCTCCAAATTTCCAGCCGTCTGTAGAGTCTTCGAGTTTCTTTTTTTCTTCTTTGCTTACCGCTTCGGTTTTTATCTGTTTCTCTACCTGTGCATGACAAAATCCAAAGGCAATGAGTTGTATTATAAAGAAGGTAACTAATCGTTTCATAATTTAGTTTTCACAAAATTAATATATTGATTTCGTTTATGCGAATATTCTTACTTTTAAAAGTTTAGGAATGTATGCGATTTAAATTTCAGTATATGTGGATTTATAACTTGCGTTTTAGGAATTCTGTCATTTTCAGGTACATATCATACCTGTTCTTTTTATTGCCCATGCCATGATTAGCATCCGGATATATGATAAAATCATAGTTCTTATTTGCATCGTTTAGTGCATTTGTAAAAAAGATGGAGTGCTGAAAATGTACATTATCATCTGCAGTGCCATGAATAAGCAGTAGATTCCCTGTCAATTTTTCGGCTAAAGAAAGTGGATTAAATTGCTGATAGCCTTTAGGATTTTCTTCAATGGTGTGCATGTATCTTTCGGTGTAAATATTGTCATACAAACTCCAGTCTGTAACAGGGGCAACAACTATAGCAGCCTTGAAAACAGTATTGCCCTCTAATAAACAAAGTGCAGCCATATATCCACCATAGCTGGATCCATAAATCCCTATTCTATCCTTATTGATATATTTAAGCGTTGAAAAATATTTAGCAGCATTAATCTGATCTTCCGTTTCATATTTACCTAGATTCAGGAATGTCATTTTTTTGAATACTTCTCCTCTTCCTCCGGTTCCTCGGTTGTCAACGCACGCAATAATGTAACCCTGCTGAGCCAGGTAATTAAAATAAAGTTGATTGCTTCTTGACCAATCGTTTAAGACAGCCTGATTGCCCGGTCCGCCATAAACATATACTAGAAGTGGGTATTGCCTGGTGCTATCAAAATCAGTAGGCTTTATCATCCATGCATTTAAGTAATAGTCATTTATATAAACTTTAAAAAATTCTTTCTTGGGGGAACCCAGTAGTGCTTCCTTAGCAGTTTTATTATCCTCCAAGAGCGTTTTGTTCCCCGATACTGTGTGCACTATGCTTAGTTGCGGAGGGGTAATGGCAGAGGAATAAGTGTTCATATAGAAAGAAAAATCATTGGAAAACTGTGCGTTATTTGTGCCTGGTGACAAGGATAATTTTTGTTTATCCCCTGTCTCATAATTCAGACTATATATGTTTGTTTCCAGTTCGTTTTCTTCATTACTCTGATAGTATATAAGTTTCTGTTTTTCGCATACACCATAGGTATTGGTAATCTCATAATTACCAGTGGTGAGTTGTCTGATCAGCTGTCCATTTGAATCAAAATGGTAGAGGTGATTGAATCCACTTTGCTCTGAATTAAGAAGGAAAGAATTATCGGATAAGAATTGTATTTCTTTTGGTATATCTATATAAGTATTGCTGTACTCTTTGTAAAGCACTCTGAATTGTTTGTTTTTTATATTGTAGCCTATTAACTGTAATGAATCTTGATGCCTGTTTAATAACATCAGTACCATTTCTTCTCCTGAAGAATTCCAATAGATTCTTGGAATATATTCATAGGAATAGGGAATGACTATTTGCTTATTTTTTTTGCTTTTTAAATCATAATACCAAGCAGTAATGGTAGAGTTTTTTTCTCCAACTTTTGGGTATTTGTAAGTAAATGTATTAGGGTATTGCATGTCATAATAAAACGGAATCGAGTATTCTTTAACCGCTTCCTCATTAAATTTAAGATATGCAATCTTGTTACTTGGTTTATTCCATATAAATGCTTTCGTTAGCTCGAGTTCTTCTTCATAAACCCAGTCGCTTTTCCCATTTATTATATAATTCCACTTCCCATCTTGTGTTATTTGTACTTCTCTGTTGTTCTTTAGGTTTTTTAAAAACAAGTTGTGTTCTTTAACGTAAGCAATTTTTTGTTCGTCTTCTGAGATATCCGGAAAGTAGACCTTATCCTTAGTCAATGGAGTCAGTTTTTTATCTTTAGTACCTATAAAATAATTGCATGCTGCTGAGCGCCGATAGGCTCTTTCACAATTCTTATTAAGTAGAAAGATATTATCTGAAGCGGAGAATTGTAGTCCACTCCAGTCATGGTCTTCTAATACGTTCTCTATAGTATACTCAGAGAGTATTATTTCTTTTACCTTTTCATTTTTGCAGTTATAAAATGAAATATTTTTTTTGAGCATACTATCTGTAAGTCTTGCGAATAGAGGTTCTGTATGTAAAAATTCAACATCCTCTCCTTGTTCAACAGCATACTTATTATTTAAGAGAATATCTTCTAATGTAAGCTGACTAAAGGCAATTCCGTAAGACAAAAAAATAAGAGCAGTTAGTGTAAACTTTATTCGTAATTTTAGCATGGAAACAATTTTAATCAAAGTTACGTTCTATATAAACAATTTTAAAGTCAGACTTATGATATACAGGTTTTTTGTTGGATTCTTTTTACTATTGTTTTCCTTTATTCCGGTTAGCATTCATGCACAAGAGGAAATTTATGAACCTGCTCAGGTGATAGAGTCTCCGGTTTCAACAGCTGAGTCTACTTCTGCTAAAAAACTAGTAAAAGATAAAGTAGTTGAGAATACGGATGCCCAGTCGTCTGTGGCTAAAAGAAAAGAACGTCTGCAGCGCATCCGTATCGGACCAAACATAGGTTTGCAATTTGGCACTTTTACCTATATCAATATATCTCCTACAGTGGGGTATATGGTCATCAGGAAACGACTTGAGCTAGGGGGTGGACCCATATTTATATATCAGCGATATAAGTTTTCTACGGCGGATGTATTTAGTTTTTTTGTTTATGGTGTTGATATATATGCCAGAGGATATCTATGGAAGGGGCTTTATTTAGAATCAAGATATGACGTGGTCAATAAGCCATCTTATGAAGATTTCAGTCGGCGTATATTTGTCAACCATCTTTTATTAGGTTTGGGCTATTCTACTGCCATAGGGAAGGTAGGTTCCTTTAATATATCTGCAGTGTATAATGTCTTGAATAATAGAGAGTCTATATACAGAGGGACTTTTGGAAATTTTCCACTAATTATGAACTTTGGCTTTGGTTTCGGACTTGGTGGTAAATAGTCGGAATGAATATTATTCTTTGATAGGCTCTTGAAGAAACCGTAATGCTCCTGAAGAAAGATAAAGTAGAGAAAATACCATGCTGTATACAATTATCTTTTGAGCTGTTTGCTGCACATAAGGAATTTTGTGTGGATCTGGCCCACTAAATAACATCACGAGATATATTCCTATTCCAAAAACGATACTTAACATTACGTTTCCATATCTGTTAGGCAGAATATGATGTTTGCGGATTAAAAGCGTGTAAGATATGCTCATGGGTAGTAATAAACTAAATCCAGCTTTTACGCAGAACATATGCTGCGGCAAGAATACATCGCATGGGGTAAGTCCAATACCTGCTAGTAGGAATGGAAAAACAAAGCCTGATGCTAAAGCGGTATAGTGCGCGCCACGGTGTAGGTGGATACTTTTTATTTTTCTTAGAAAATACAGATTAAAGATAAACATAGCGATAGCTTGCATTACCACAGAAATGGTAAAGGTGTAGAAAGAGATCCATTTAGTCTCACCACTAATAGCACGCCATCGTCCCAGCTCAGAGAAAAAGTTATTAAAAAAACTATATCCCTTGGTATTATGATCTAATATAGTGCCACCTGGAAAGTATAGCATGCCTATAGTGGTTAATGCAAGGAAGGTAATACAGCTTATATATAGCAGTTGGAAGGGAAATAATTGTTTTTTCATAGACCAAATGTACTAAATTAGAGGCGTAGCTTCATTTTAACTAAATATGAAATAATAAAAATAAAATTTTATGAATAAATCTAATTTACTGGTTACTTCTTTTTTGCTAATTATAGCTTTAATTGTTATTCCTTTAGTAGCTGTCTTTTACGATCAACCACTTTCTGAGTTGCAGTTGCTGGCAACGAAGAATCTAGTATTTGGTATGATAATAGTATCTCTTCTATGTTTTTTACTTGGCGAGCTTACAAAAAACTATAGCCAGACGGATAAACTTTGGAGCATAATGCCACTCTTTTATGTAGCTTATACAGCCATTAAAGGAGGTTGGAATGATAGATTAATTTTAATGACTGTTTTGGTAGCTGTGTGGAGTATACGTCTGACCTATAATTTTAGCAGACGTGGAGGATACTCACTGAAGTTTTGGGAGGGTGAAGAAGATTATCGATGGACTGAACTCAGAAAAGAAAAGTTTCTTCAGTCTAAATGGAGTTTTACATTGTTTAACTTGTTCTTTATTTGTCTATACCAGCAGGCATTGATATTGGCATTTACACTACCAGGGATACTAGCGATACAAGATGCACCTAATCCAATTGGCATATTTGATATTGTACTTGCAGCAGTATTTTTAGCCTTTGTACTCTTGGAAACCATAGCTGACCAACAACAGTGGAATTTCCAATCAGAAAAGCATAGAAGAAAAAATGCAGGAGAACCATTAACGGAAGAACAGCAATCGGGCTTTATCTCCTCCGGATTGTGGTCTAAAGTACGTCATCCCAATTATGCATCAGAGCAGAGTATTTGGATAGTATTTTATTTGTTTAGTGTTGTCGCTACAGGAAGATGGATAAACTGGAGTATGGTGGGTTGCGTATTGCTCGTTTTATTATTTCAGGGTAGTGCAGACTTTAGTGAAAATATCACAGCAGGAAAGTATCCTGATTATAAAGACTACCAAAAACGGGTATCCAAGTTTCTGCCAAAATTCTGGTAAATGATTTTATAAATAATAGTACTATAGAAAAACCATCCGATAGGATGGTTTTTCTATAGATATTTAGCTGAGTAATATTATACATCAATCTTTGCATACTTTGCATGTGCCTCAATAAACTCTCTTCGTGGAGGCACTTCATCGCCCATCAACATAGAAAAGATCTGATCAGCTTCTGCAGCATTATCAACAGAAACCTGTTTTAGAGTTCTGGTTTCCGGGTTCATGGTGGTTTCCCATAACTGCTCGGCGTTCATTTCTCCTAAACCTTTATAGCGCTGTGTGTGTACGCTGTCTTCTTTGCCATCTCCTGCCAATTCTTTTATAAATTTCTTACGCTCTTCATCATTCCAGGCATAGTGTTGTTTATTTCCCTTTTTTACAAGATATAGTGGGGGAGAGGCAATGTAGATGTATCCTTTTTCAATCATCTCTTTCATATGGCGGAAGAAGAAGGTAAGGATAAGTGTAGTGATGTGGCTTCCATCTACGTCAGCATCACACATAATAATGATTTTGTGGTAGCGAAGCTTTATCATGTTTAGTGCTTTCTCATCACCTTCTACGCCCTTGCTCACTCCTAGTGCAGTGAATATGTTTTTTATTTCTTCATTCTCGTAGATTTTATGCTCCATAGCTTTTTCTACGTTAAGAATTTTTCCTCTTAAAGGAAGTATAGCCTGAAATGCCCTGTTTCTTCCTTGCTTCGCAGTTCCACCTGCAGAGTCACCCTCTACGAGGTAAAGCTCACAGGCAGCCGGATTTTTGTCTGAACAATCTGCCAATTTCCCAGGCAATCCTGATCCTCCTAACACGCTCTTACGTTGCACAAGCTCTCTGGCTTTTTTTGCAGCTAAACGGGCTGTTGCAGCTAGGATTACTTTGTTAACGATAATTCGCGCTTCTTTGGGATTTTCTTCCAAATAGTATTCTAGCTTTTCTCCCACGATACCTGCGACAATACCATCTACTTCAGAGTTTCCAAGCTTAGTTTTGGTTTGTCCTTCAAAAGAGGGCTCAGGAACTTTTACAGATACCAAGCAAGTAATCCCTTCTCTAAAGTCTTCTCCACTAATCTCAGTCTTAAGATTCTTAAAAAGATCATTCTTGGTAGCCCATGTTTTAAATACTCTGGTTAAAGCTCTGCGGAATCCTACAACATGCGTACCACCTTCAATGGTATTAATGTTATTTACATAGGAGTGAATATTTTCAATATAGGAGTCATTATATTGGAATGCAACTTCCACGATAACATTATCTTTGGCGCCTTCCATGTAAATTACCTCAGGAATCAAAGGCTGTCTTGCTTTGTCCAAGAAGGAAACAAATTCCTTTAGTCCGCCTTCAGAGAAGAATTTTTCTCCGTGTGCAACACCATTTTCATCTTTATTTCTTAAGTCTGTAATGGTGATAGATATACCTCTGTTCAAATATGACAACTCACGCATACGAGCTGCCAAGGTTTCGTAGTTATATTCTGTAGTGGTAAAGATAGATTCGTCCGGTTTAAATTGAATTTTAGTTCCCCTCTTTGTAGATGGGCCAATTTCTTTAACCGAGTATAGTGGTGCGCCGATATGGAACTCCTGCTGATACTCTTTTCCATCCCTGCAAACTGTAGCAATCAGTTGTGTAGATAATGCATTTACACAGGATACCCCCACACCGTGAAGCCCCCCAGATACCTTATAAGAATCTTTATCAAATTTTCCTCCTGCATGCAATACAGTTAATACCACTTCAAGTGCAGAACGCCCTTCTTTCTGGTGCATATCTACAGGGATACCTCTACCGTCGTCTTCAACAGTAATAGAGTTATCCTCATTTATAGCAACAAAAATATTCTTACAATGGCCTGCCAGGGCTTCATCTATGGAATTGTCTACTACTTCATAAACAAGATGATGTAGTCCACGTGTATTGACATCTCCAATGTACATGGCAGGGCGTTTTCGCACTGCTTCCAATCCTTCGAGTACGGTAATATTTTCCGCACCATATTGACTCTTTTTAACCTCTTCAGATGGTTCGCTCATACTTTTAAATTATAGTCCGTAAATATACAAAATATAGGCCCTGAAATGGAACTAAAAGCACTCAGTTTATCCACAAATTAGATTAAAATCGAAGCCTTTTTTAGGAATAGCTTAGGAAGTAAATTTCAGTCAAGAAAATATCACAGAATGACTATAATCTTCTAATGTTGGCTCCTAGGTTTTGTAAGCGCTGGTCTATGTATTGATATCCTCTGTCAATTTGATGGATATTAGAAATTCTACTCTTTCCTTCTGCAGACAATGCTGCAATAAGCAAAGAAACTCCTGCTCTGATATCCGGAGAGCTCATTTCAATTCCCCTGAGGTTATATTCTCTATTGATGCCAATTACGGTAGCCCGGTGAGGATCGCAGAGAATAATTTTTGCGCCCATGTCGATGAGTTTATCTACAAAGAATAATCTGCTTTCGAACATCTTTTGATGAATCAGTACGCTTCCACTTGCCTGGGTAGCAGTGACCAGTAAAATACTCAGTAAATCAGGGGTGAAGAGTGGCCATGGACCATCTGCTATGGTTAAGATAGAACCATCAATAAAAGTTTGTATTTCATAACGGTCTTGTGCGTGTACGATGATATCATCATTCTTGAATTCTAGCTTGATACCTAGCTTTTGAAAGTACGCAGGTATTAATCCAAGTGCGTCAATACGTGCGTCTTTTATGGTGATTTCTGATCGTGTCATAGCCGCTAGTCCGATGAAACTTCCAATTTCAATCATATCTGGTAATAAGCGGTGCTTCGTTCCCTGGAGTTTTGAAACACCTTCTATTTTCAAGAGGTTTGATCCGATGCCCGAAATCTTTGCACCCATTCTATTCAACATAGAACATAACTGTTGAAGATAGGGCTCACAAGCAGCATTGAAAAGGGTTGTTTCTCCCTCTGCGAGCACTGCCGCCATTACTATATTGGCCGTTCCGGTTACAGAAGGTTCTTCCAGTAAAATATAATTGCCTGTGAGTTTGTCTGCGGATAAAGAATAGAATGATTTTTCTTTATCAAAATTAAATTTCGCACCAAGCTGTTCAAAGCCAAGGAAATGTGTATCTAATCTTCTTCTTCCAATCTTATCTCCGCCAGGGGTAGGTAGAAATGCTTTTCGGAATCGAGCTAATAAAGGGCCTAAAATCATAACTGATCCACGAAGGTTACCCGCTCTTTTTTTAAAGGCTTCTGTCAGTAATATATCCGGGTCGACATCCCTTGCGTTAAAGGTGTAAGTAGACGCATCTTCCTTTGTGATTTTAACACCCATTTCGGATAGTAAGTCAATCAGTACATTAACATCTAATATATTTGGAATATTGGATATGGTAACGTCTTCATCAGTTAGAAGTACCGCAGAAATAACCTGCAAGGCCTCATTTTTTGCACCTTGAGGAGTGATACTACCGTTTAATGTCTGGCCTCCAATTACTTCAAATGCATCTGCGTTCATTATGAATAACTATTTATAGCGGTTACGATTATTCTGAGGAAAATTTCTATTCTTATTCTTCCTGTTGTTGTTTCTATTCTGAGGATTATTAGGTCTATTCTGGCTGAATTTATTACTCCTTGGTTGATTCCTCGACATAGTTTCAATATTCATCTCAGCACTGATTTCCAGTTCGCCTCCAGAGATAGCTTTCATATCCTCTTTTATCAGCTCGTTACTCACTTCTTCATTACTCCAGTTTCTGTAGGCCATTTTCATAAAGTTTCCTATGATCTCGGTGAATATTGCCTTTTTGTCTTCATCCTCCATCTTTATGGCTTTTTTTACCAATGACTCCACATTTCTGCCATAGTGTTTCAACTTGATTCTTTTTTGAGGATATGGTAAATAGGCAGGCTTAATTCTGGCAGTGTCCGGAGTGGGCTTAGGGTAGGGTGAGTTAACCTCTAGCTTAAAGTTGGATATAATAAACAAGTGATCCCATAGCTTGTGTTTGTAATCTGCAGTATTTCGAAGTTGTGGGTTTAATATACCCATCAAATGAATAATATCTTCTGCAACTTTTTGTCGGATGCCTTTGTCTTTTATGGTAATGGCATAGTCTACCATCTTTTGTAAGTGGCGACCATATTCGCGCATTTCTATATCGTTTCTATCGGTATTGTATATCATAACTGTCTTTTTATTTCATGAATGGAGCCACATATGTAATGGCAAAGTTTTAATTGTAAACCCGAACTGCCTAAAGAATTGTAGTCTTCAATTTTGATAGGTATAAGGGAAGTGCTTCAAGTGTTATAAGGCTATTTCTTAGCAAAAGAAGAAAATGATGCCTTTACGATTGTCAAAGATAACCTAAAATTCCCAAATTGGGTAGAGTTGTATCTTCTAAAATTGATATTTTTGAATGGTTGATTATGAAGGAGTGGATTTTAAAACAAAAAGCCTTCTTAACATTTGATAACATATTTGATAAAAATTAGATATTTTCGCGTCGTCTAAGATGTAATTAGGTATTTATCTATTTAATTGCGCCTACATATTCAAAGATTAAGTATTTCAAATAATAAAAAATCATTCATGAAGAAGTCTTTTTTACATTCAATTTTTCTGTTGCTTGTTTTGAGCAGTACACTAATTTCCAATGCTCAATTTTTGGGTATTCGTGCCAGCAATTTTGGCGGTATTAACAACGTTAATTATAATCCTGCGATTGCCGATAACAGGTACAAAGTGGATATTAACCTATTTGCTTTAGACGCCACTGTGAGCAATAATTATATTGGTATTACAGGGAAATTGATGGATTTAAAAAATTTTGATGGTGATATTAATCTTTCAGAGCGCTTAAATGGTAAGTCAAAGACAGGATATGTAAGCACAACAATTCAGCTTCCACTTTCTTTCTTGGTGGCTTTTGGAAAAGAAAGTAAAAATAATCAGGCTATTGCATTTTCTGCTCATTTAAACAGTGTGACCAATGCAGATAATCTGGAAGAAGCACTGGGCAGGAATTTACGTTGGGGCTGGGGGCGGAAAGCATTTGATCGTATTGGTGATTTTACCAGTACGGATTTTCATGATGTGAAAGATATAGGTATAAAAGGAATGGCTTGGGCGGATGCAGGAGTTACTTATTCGAGAGTTGTCTTGGATAAAGATAAACACTTCCTTAAAGTGGGTGCAACTATCAAAGCAGTGAAGGGTATTGCTGCGCTATATGCATATTCAGATGACTTCAAGTATAGGTTTGACAACTTAGATACTATCAGTGTAAATGCACGCATGAAGGTGGGGGCTTCCAAGAACTTAGAGTACTTCTTACCCAATAGTAATTTTTCTGCTGTAGATGTATTTAAAGGATTTATAAATAATCAGGTTTCTAAGTGGTCTGTAGCAGCAGATATAGCTGTAGTTTATGAGTTTAGAAAAGATAAGGAGAAGTATAAATATACTATGGACTGTAAAGATCAATATTATAATGACAGGGATAAGCATTTTGTACAGGTTGGATTTTCTGTTATCAATATTGGTCGATTGAAATTTATCAAATCTGATTCTGTAAGAGATTATGATTTGAATCTTCAGAAATCCGGAGAGAAATTTAATGCTAATACACTTCTGTATGATTGGTTGAATAAGGGCACAAGAGTTAGTGAAGATGATGGAACTTTTAAGATGTGGTTACCTACTACCATCAACCTTTGGGCAGATTTAAATCTTTACAAAGGACTAGGAGTTAACGTAGCTGCTCAAATTAATCCAATAAAGCAAACTAAAAATAATATACATCATCTGACTACGTTTGCGATTACACCAAGATATGATTACAAATGGTTTGGAGCGTATCTGCCTTTAGCTATTAATCAATTGGCTAATGTTCAATGGGGTGCAGGATTGCGTTTGGGACCTTTATACATTGCTTCTCAGGATATTTTTACGAATCTGATAAAAAAGGACAGAAGAGATGTAAATATTCAAGTGGGTATGAGGGTATCTATACCTAACAGAACGGCAAAGGATAAGGACAAAGATGGTGTATCTAACAAGAAAGATTTATGTCCTACACAAAAGGGAACTTGTGCATCGCAAGGATGTCCGGACAGAGATGGAGATGGTGTTTTAGATATAGAAGATAAGTGCCCGGATACACCTGGTAAAAAAGAGTTGAATGGATGTCCTGATAAAGATGGTGATGGTATTATCGATATGGAAGATGCTTGTCCGGATCAGTCTGGATTGAAAGCACTAAAAGGATGTCCTGACCGTGATGGCGATGGTGTTGCTGATAAGGATGATAAATGTCCGGATGTTGCAGGCAAGAAAGAATTGCAAGGCTGCCCAGATACAGATAATGATGGTGTAATAGATTCGGAAGATGCTTGTCCAACTGTTGCAGGCGATAAGAAACATGCAGGTTGTCCGGATACTGACGGAGATGGAGTTTATGACAATGAAGATAAGTGTGTGAATGTTAAAGGACCTAAAGAAAATTCAGGATGTCCTTATCCGGATACGGATGGAGATGGTGTATTGGATAAAGATGATGCTTGTCCGACAGTAAAAGGTGTAAAAGAGAATAAAGGTTGTCCTGAAATTAAGAAAGAGGTACAGGAGCAAATTAAAAAGGTAATGTTGAAAGCACAGAGTATACAATTTGAAACAGGCAAGGCGGTTATTAAGTCGATATCTTATCCTGCACTGGATGATGTTGCAAAGATGCTTAAAGAGTATGATTATTATGACGTAAGTATTGAAGGGCATACCGACAATATTGGCAAGCCTGAGATGAATCTTGCTTTATCTAAGAATAGAGCAAAGGCTGCTTATGATTATTTAATTAATAAAGGGGTTGATGCTAAGCGATTAAGCTTTACCGGATTCGGAGATACTAAATCTGTTGAGGATAATAAAACGGCTGCAGGAAGATCTAAGAACCGTCGTGTAGAATTTAATATGATTATGAAGTAATACTTTCTCTGAAAACATTTTAAGAAGCTCCCCGAAGGGAGCTTCTTTTTTTATTTCTGCCGGCAGACCATATGAATTATTACACACACGGCATCCCCCCGACCTCCTTAATAAGGGGGAGAATTGGTTCTTAGCATTCCCCCTTACCAAGGGGGATACAGGGGGATGAGTTCCCCCCTTCCAAGGGGTCGGCTTTTGATCTTACCCCTTATTAAGGGGGATATAGGGGGATGAGTATTTTCTAACTTATTGTGCGGTAAGGGATCGCTAACATTAGTACACAAGGTCATTCTTCGGAAGACCTGTGTGAGAAATAAATTACCCATCGGCCTTGTAACCTGTTGCGTAAATCAGATGATTTAAGTTATACTCTCGCTATGATAGAAATAATCCAGAAATCCTTTTATGAGCTTATCAAATTCATCCTTACTATTATTTAGAAAGAAGGTTTTGATAGGAATTGCATAAATGGAAATACCATTCGCCCGAAGCCAGTCTATATGCAGCGCCAAGCGAACACTGTCTTTTTCGGTACTTATCCAGTTTTTGTATTCGGGATAATTTTGTACAATAGATTCCAGCTCGGTTTGTTCGAAGTAATGGTGGTCTGAAAATTCAAAATGAATAATCTCGTTGGATTGCTCTCTTAAATATTTTTTTAATGGATTAGCATTCGCAATGCCCGTAATCAGAAGTTGATTTTCATTATCAGAGAAATTAAGTTGCTGATCGGGGTTCATAATATTATAAGGGAGTCCATAGTTTACGGTTGTAAAAAATACTTTTTGGTTTTCTGAAGGCATTAATTGTTTTAGGATATTGTTGCGTTCATCAGCATTAAGGCCTTCCGGACATTTGGAAACAATAATAATATTGGCTCTTTGTTTACCGGATTTGAATTCTCTCAGTGTGCCCAATGGAAGTATGCTGTCTTCCCAAAATGGATTGTCATAAGGGGTTAGTAAGATATTGATATCGGGTCGTACGCTTTGATGCTGAAAGGCATCGTCCAGGCAAATTACTTGAGTATCGGGTTGTTGATACAGCAATGTAGGTATTGCAATTACGCGCTGTTCTCCAACACTCACCTGAGCGTTAGGATATTTTAGTTTCAGCATTAAAGGTTCGTCTCCAACTTCTTCTGCTGTATGTGTTGCGCTTACAGAGAGGTACCCGCTAGTTTTTCGTTTATAACCTCTGCTGAGTACCGCTATCTTATAGTGCTGCTGAAGTAGTTCAACCAGATAGGCTGTTAATGGTGTTTTACCTGTACCTCCAACACTCAGGTTGCCAACGCTGATTACCGGTATTTCAAAATCAGTAGATCCAATAAAATTACTTTTGTATAGACTATTCCTGATCCATACAGCCGAGCCATAAAGAAGCACAAAAGGAGAAAGTAATATTTTAGAAACTATATTCACCTGCTATAAAAAGTATATTGTAATTTTAAACATCAATTAGTTATCTCTTCCTCTAATCTCTACGCATGAAAATAGCTGAAATAATTCAAACCATCGAAGATTTTGCTCCTTTATCGTGTCAGGAGTCTTACGATAATTCGGGATTGTTAGTGGGAGATAAGGCTGCCGAATGTACTGGAGTCTTAGTCTGTTTGGATACTATTGAGTCAGTCATTGAAGAAGCCATATCAAGGAAGTGCAATTTAGTGGTAGCGCACCATCCTATTGTGTTCTCAGGACTGAAAAAGATTACAGGAAAGAATTATATAGAGCGCACGGTGCTAAGGGCTATAAAACAGGATATTGCTATTTATGCAGTACATACCAATTTGGATAATATGCGCTTAGGTGTTAATGATGCTATTGCAAAAAAGTTGGGTCTGGTAAACTGTGAAATTTTAGAACCTAAGCAGGATATCCTAAAGAAGTTGTCAACCTATGCACCTATAGCTTCGAGAGATGTGCTACTGAATGGGCTGTTTGCTGCTGGCGCCGGTGATATAGCAAATTACTCAGAGTGTAGCTTCAGTTCAGAGGGCTTGGGCACCTTCAAAGGGAATGAATTTTCTAATCCTGTGGTGGGACAAAAACACCTGCGCTCCGACGAAGCTGAAGTTAAATTAGAACTAATATATCCTGCTTATTTAGAGGCCATAGTTTTGGAAGCTTTATTTAAGCATCATCCCTATGAAGAGGTGGCTTATGAGGTTATTGCCTTAGATAATGTGTATCAAGGTGTGGGCTCAGGTCTTATTGGTCAGCTCGAGTATCCTATGGTAGCAAAGGATTTTTTATCCTTTCTTAAAGTACAGATGCAGACGGCACTTATTCGCCACACAGCACTATCAGGTAAGCCTATTCAGAGGGTTGCAGTTTGTGGCGGGGCTGGAAGTTTTTTATTAGAAAAAGCAATCCAGCAAAATGCGGACATCTTTATTTCAGCAGATTTTAAATATCATCAGTTCTTTGACGCAGATGGAAAGATAATCATCGCTGATATCGGGCACTATGAGAGTGAGCAGTTTACTATGGATTTACTCAGTGACTTACTTAAGGCTTCCAGCCCCTCTCTTCTTGTTTGTATTACGCAGCAAAAAACCAATCCTGTGCACTACCTATAGTGTTAATTGTACAGTGTAAGTATATGAAAATCAATTATTTACAGCTTTTTAGCAGTTTTATCCTTCACAATATTGCTATCTGACTACTTTTTTAACACGATAATGTGGGAAAAATTTCCTATTTTCGCCCTTCCATTTTCATACATATATCTCATAAAATTATAAATAATGGCTAAGAAGAAAGAATTGACCAGTGTTGCAGACAAGTTAGAGCAATTAGAGCAATTGCAGGCAATACACTCTAAAATTGATGCAATTCATATATTGAAGGGTGAACTGCCTATTGAAGTAGCCGACTTAGAGGATGAGATAGCCGGTACACTAAAGCGTGTAGGTAAGGTGCAGGCAGAGATTACAGAGGCAGAGGAAGAAATCGAAAACAGAAAGACTTTGATGAAAGAAGCACAAGGGTTAATTGTTAAGTATGACAAGCAATTATTGAATGTAAAGAATAACCGTGAGTTTGATGCTTTAAATAAGGAGATTGAGTTACAGAAGCTGGAGATACAGTTGGCGGAAAAAAAGATTCGCGAAGCGAACTATACCATTGAGAACCATAAGGGACAACTAGAAGAAGTTCAAAAGCGTTTAGACAGCAAAGAGAAAGACTTAGAGATTAAGAAGAAAGAGCTGAATAATATTATCAAGGATACAGAGAAAGAAGAGAAGGAATTGAATAACAGCGCAATAGCGATGGAAGCAGAAGTGGAAGAAAGATTTCTATTGGCATTTAAACGTATCCGTAAATCGTACAAGAATGGTTTGGCGGTTGTGAAAATCAGTCGAAATGCTTGTGGTGGATGTTTTGGTTTTATTCCCCCACAAACACAATCTGAAATTAGAACTAAAAAGAAGATCAGCACCTGTGAACACTGCGGAAGAATTATCTCTGGTGTTGACGACAGCGCTGTTGTTATTTCTGAAGAGGAAATGGCATAAAATAATTATTGTATAGATTAAAAAAGTCATCAGTTAGCTGATGACTTTTTTTAATTTAAATTCGACTGGAATTATATTCCATATCTTTTCTTTCTTCGTTTGTTGTAGATAACCCCAAAAGTAAACATCAGCAATAGTGGAACACCAAGTGTTATAATCTGCCAAAGCCCTTTATCACTGAGTATTTTTGATTTATCTAACAGTCGCATTTTAACCTCCCTGTTACGGGCATCAATCAGATTATTATCATCAATCAGATATTCCACGCAGTTTAACAGAAAGTCTTTATTGGCGAAAAGTTGTTTGGAGTATTTATCATAGCCTAATGCCAGTGGAACATTATTTGCATCTAGTTCATTGAGCGCAATGTCGCCATCTGCTACGATAATCATTTTGCCGTTCTTACTTTGTGCTTTATAGCTGACTTGCTGAAGTGCTAATAATTTTTGAAAGTCAGTTGTAAACTGATTTTTATACAATGAGCTAAAATCACCTTCTAGTAAAACTGCTAACGGTACATTGCGCTGGTTAAAGAAGTAAGGATTTGGCTTTTGTTTAGCACCTTCCAGAAAGATCTGATAGGGTGTTTGCTGCATTCGCGTATAATCAGAAGTAGAAAGTAAAACAGTTTTCTTTACACCCGGATTATTCAATGTATCAATGGAGCTACAGAATTTAAAAGCTACAGGGTCCAGATTTTTTACAATAGGGTGATTATTTTTACTGATGGATATTGGAAAGAATACCCATGGAAATAATTTAGGTTGTGGATTCCCTCCTATGCTTTCTAAAATAGGAATCTGATTACAATATAAATCAAGTACTAAGTTATGTTCCATCCGAACGCCATATCGAAATAGGAGGTCATCTATATTTAGATCGCGCGGAACGGCATAAATACTTGGGGCTAACTTAAAACTATCAAGATCACAGATAATATTATCCAATAACCAAAGCGTCTTTCCTCCATTCATTATATACTGATCAATCAGAAATTTCTCGTAATCGTTGAGTGCCGATGTGGGCTTATCGACAATCAGAATGTCTATTGCACTATTCAGAAGTTTATCTTTATCTAATTCTATCTTGTCCAGCACAAAATTTTGTGCAGATAATGCTTCCAGAAATCCCTGAAGTTGCTCTAATCCGGGTTCACCATGGCCTTGAAGAAATGCAATCTTGGGAGTCTGTTTGCGTATGATTTTCTGGATTCCGTTGGCGACTTTATACTCCAGGAAATTAATGGAGTTATTTAGGGATCCTTGAGCGCCAACAGAAAATTGATTTTCTAATATCTGAATTGAGGCTTCTCGTCCATTTGCTTTTAGTATTGCGCCAGGGAAGACTAATCGCTCTGTGTATCCATTCTGAGATTTAACTTCGAGGTTGGTAGGTCGTAATCCTTTTTTCACTAACTCTATCTGAAAGTTTTCCCGCTGCTTAGGATCCTTAATTTTATTAATATCTAAAAAATGAAAAGAGACATTCCCATTCGAGGCAGTCCTGAATTCCTGCAATAGCTCTCGGGTTCCATTTCGTAGTACTTTAATGCCTGCAGGTAGGTCATTGCCTTCGAGATAAACTTCAATCTCTACAGGTTGCTCTAAATTTTTTAATAATTTTTTGGTAGAGTTGCTGAGTGTATATCTTTTTTCCTCCGTAAGGTCGAAACGTTGATAGAAGAATGAGGACAAGATATTAAGGATAATCACCCCGAGAAGACTGGCAGTAAGTATCTTTAAAGATCTTATGAAGTAGAGGTTGCTCATATTACCATTTTCTGCTTTCCAATGCTGTTCTTGTGCCTATTATAAACAGGGTAATAATAGTTAGGAAGTAAATTATATCTCTTGTGTCTACAACACCTCTGCTGATTGAATCATAATGTGCATTTAGTCCTGCAGACTGTATAATATAGTCTATTCTTCCCTCGAAAAAAGGCAGTGCGCTGAGTTGTGCAAAAGCATCATACATCAGATAACATAAAAACACGCCCACCAGGAAGGCAACAATTTGATTGTTAGATATGGAGGAGGAAAATATTCCTACTGCTACAAATACCGCTCCCAGGAAAAATAAGCCAATGTAGCTTCCCCAGGTTGCTCCGCTGTCAATTGGCGCATTATCTAAACTTAGTTTTTTAATTGCAAGAAAGTAAACTAAGGTTGGCAAGAAGGTAATTAGCCATAAAAATAATGCTGCTAAATATTTTCCAACTACAATTTGTAAATCTGTAATGGGTTTTGTAGATAGCAGCTCTATTGTTCCGTTTTGTTTCTCTTCTGCAAATGTCCGCATAGTGATTGCCGGAATCAGGAAAATTAATACCCAGGGTGCTAATGTGAAGAAAGCATCCAATGTGGCATAGTTGGCATCTAGGATATTGCCAGAGAAAATAAATAAGTTTAGCGCCAGCACGATAAAAAAGACACCCATGCTGATATAGGCTATCAGGGATGAAAAGAACAAGCTTATCTCTTTTTTTAGCAGTGCGGGCATTGGTCGTATTATGAAACGGTAGTGTTGGTTAATTGCTGAAAAATATCTTCCAAACTTTTTGATGTCTGCTTAATGGTGAGCAAGGCATTGTTTTTTTTAGAGGCATAGGCAAATAGTGCTTTTCTTAATGCTATGCTGTCTTCTCCTTGAACTATAAATTCCTTAGACGAAAGCTTTTCTGCAGATAAGACGTGTTGGATATTTTGTATCTCTTCTAAATTAATGGTCTGCTCAAATTCTATTTCTACAGCAACCTTATTGCTTAGTCTGGACTGCAGTTGTTCGGGCTTGTCATCTGCCACTATTCTTCCTTTATTTATAATGATGACGCGATCGCAAACTGCTTGTACTTCCTGCATAATATGAGTGGAAAAGAGTATGGTCTTTTCTTTCCCCAATTCCTTAATGAGATGGCGTATATCTGCGAGCTGATTCGGATCCAGGCCCGAAGTAGGTTCATCAAGTATCAGTACTTCAGGATCATGTAGGAGCGCCTGCGCTAGTCCGACGCGCTGTTTATAGCCTCTCGAGAGTTGTCCGATTTTCTTATTTTGCTCGTCATTCAATCCTACCTGGTCGATAATACTTTTTATCTGCGCTCCACTTTTCGATTTCGTATTAGGATGATGCATTAATAAACTGAACTCTAGAAATTCCCTTACGTACATATCGTAATAGAGCGGATTATTTTCTGGCAGATAGCCAATTTTTCTCTTTACTTCCAACGGATCCCGGACAATGTCATATCCGCAGATGGTGGCACTACCACGACTTGGTGGAATAAAACAGGTAAGCATTTTCATGGTAGTAGATTTGCCCGCACCATTTGGACCAAGAAACCCCAGGATTTCACCTTTCTCCACTTTAAAGGAGATACCATCTACTGCTTGTTGTTCAGCATATTTCTTAGATAATTGGTTTACGAGGACAGCCATAAGTTATATGCAAAATTAATGAAGTAGCCTTAATATACGATACTTAAAGATTTAAATTTAGTTATAATCTTTAAATCCGAAGATTTCTGTGAGATAACTAGATATTACGAACATAAGAGGAGCTAAAAAGTGGCTATAAACAGATGAAATCTGCTATCTTTACATTATTCAATACAGATGGAATTGACTGCAAAGCAATATTCTTTTTTCCTTACGGCACTTATTAGCCTGGTATTGTTTTCCTGTAGTGTAGATAATAAGAATATTCCTGACCCAGGCGGAAATTTATTTGTGGATACTACCGGAACACTGGGTAGTTTTTATTTGAATGTAAGTGGAGATACTTCTTATACCTTAAACATCATAGCAGTAGATACGGTGGTATTAGATAGCTTAGGAGTCGCAGGCGCAGATCCTGTCTCTCGCGATCAGATAATTTTTAATACAGCAAAGGCTGAAGTTGGTACCTATTATACGGAGCAATCTCCACCGGGTATTACAGGGGCAATTTTTTTATTCAGAAAGAAAATTCCTACCGGTTTTAAGGTGTATCCAATGTTGCATGGTAAAATAGTCATATCCAGCGTAGATTTAAATACGAAGATTATATCTGGCAGTATAGATGTCAATAATGAGTATGTCGCATCTGCCGACAGACTATATAGATTAAGGGGGAATTTTTCCCTCAAGTTGAATAATTAATCTTCAATAGCTTTTATGCTATTTTCCAATACTTTATCCCAGGTATATTTTGATTGTGCAAGACTCCTTGAATTTCTGCTGATTTCTTCCCATTTATTTTGATCTCTTATTAAGAGATCAATAGCTTCGGCAAAATCTTTCGCGTGATTACGTATCAAGATATGTTTTCCATCTATGACTTCCAGGCCCTCGGCTCCGATGGATGTAGTTATGCATGGAATACCTCTGTATAGTGCATTTACTACTTTTACTTTTATTCCACTGCCAAATCTAAGAGGGGTAATGAATGCGAAACATCTTTGAAAAAAAGGCTCTAGGTTCTGCACAAATCCGAGAAGCTGTATGGCCGGATTTTGAGCTACGATTTCTTTTAAGCGTTTGTCTGGATTTTTGCCGATAATATGAAGCTTAATATTTGGATGCTGATCAATAATTAAAGGCCAGCTATTTTCTATAAACCATAGCAACCCATCTATGTTTGCTTCCCAGCTCAAGGTTCCGATATAGAGTAATGATTGTTCTGTTTTCTCAAAATTTAATTCAGGAGCATCAAGCAAATAATCATCTCCAAGGTGATAGGTTTCATAGAACTTGTCTGGTTTTGCACCAATTTTTATTAGTTCTTCTGTGTCATTTGGCGCAGCAAGAATTCTGTCTGCTTTTTTACAAATTTCTTGCTCATATTTCTTTATCCTGTAAGCTTGATTGAGTAAGGCAATTTTCTTAAACATGTTTTTCTCAATATCAGCATATCGTTTCCAGATAAGGTATTCGCAATTATGCTCATGTAATATTATTTTTCCTTTGAAATCTTCAGGAATATATTGAAACATTACATAGTGATCACAAAATACAGCTTCATAGTCATGGATAATAGCTTCTATTTTCTCTTTTAATGCAGAGGACCTGTTGCGATAGATATTTAAGGGTATTCCATAGAGGTTTGACAACAAGAGATTGGCTATATTTCTCGGAATATCAATTGCTTCATAGATAAAGACATCCAGTTGTATTGTATTCAAGAAGTCGTCTTTGTATTTCTTATCCTCATTTTTAAATAAACAGGCTATTGAGAGCGCATAATGCTTACTTAGGTATTGTACCAGTTTATTAGATTTTATCACACCACCGCTGATGGGAGGATAGGGTAGTGTAGGGGTAAGAAAGAGTAGCTTTTTCTTCAAGGTTGCTCTTTATTTGGAATACAAATTATATTAATCATAGAATTGCCAGGTAATTCCTGCAAGAAATTTTCGGTCCATAAATCCGTATCCCGGAGCGGTATAAATGCCTTTCTGTTTAAACATACCCTGATTTACATGTTGCATGCGCAAGAAGATATTAGTACGCTTCACATGAATATCAAAGAAAACATCGAGTATAGGATAGAACTTCAGTATATCTTTCTCCTGGAGATGAAATACTGCGAGAGAAGGGTTGTAGGCATTGCCTTTAAAATTCATATTATAGGTGATGTCAAACCCTAGTTGTGCATTAAGTTTGCCAGAGATAAATCCACCTTTATAATAGAGGGTTTGTTTAACGGCAAGTGTTGGAAGGCGAATGATATTGCTGTTGGAGACCCATTGTGTATAAAGCTCAGTGCCGGAGAAAATATGTTTGGTGTTAAAGTTTTTAACGAGTTTAACTACAAGTATGTTTAACGGTTTATTATATTGTTGCGGAAGCGACGCTGTATCATAATAAATATAATTCTTTATGACGTAATCCTGAAGATGGATAAATAGGAGTTGTTTCTTCCATTCAAATACACCTTCCAATTTAATTTGAAATACTTTATTGAATGTATTGGAGTACGTGTAGTGATTTCCAAAATAGAATTGTTCCTTTTGCGCAGGTGAGGCCAGGGAGACGTCTCCCTTTATGCCCAAGGATATACTTTTCTTAAAATTTAGTTTTCCTAGAAAATTGATATTGAAGTCGCCGATATATTTTGGTGCTATATCTACAGCAGCAGCAACTGAATATCCAAATAAGGCGGAATCTGATAAGTTGTATACAGTTGCCTTTAGTTGTAAATCGTGGATGAAATCATTGGTAAATCTTTGTGTGTAACGGATAAAATCATATTGTATACCAGCGGCAAACATAAATTTCTTTGGTGCACTATCATTTTTAATATTTTTAAAATAGAAGCCATTGCGCACTTTCCATGTCTTAGTATAATCTTGTGTAGAATCAGTGTTGTAAATGAGTCTATCGTAAAAAGAGGAGTCTTTTTCGTAGTCTTTGTAATACATTTTCCAATGGTCAAACTCCAATTGGTGCTCTATAGCAAATTTGGGTTGTACCATTTTTCTGTGGGTAGAATCATTAATCTGTACTTCTTGCCTGGGGCCTAAATTAAATTGTTGGGTGATAGCAAGATTTCTTTCGCTCCACTTATTGATAGCATCATTTAATTCTACAGGGGCAAAACTTTTATTTCTAGTGTAAAGCGGATTGTCATATACATCACTTACAGCCCAGCCTCCGTTTTCCTGATTCTTTATGCCATTATATATAAAGCAAGCCTTTAAGTCGTAAAAATTATTTTTACTCTGAAACCAATGATTAAATGAAAATAGATTATGAATGGAAGCCTGGTTAAGGTTTTTCCCTTTGAAGTTGTTTCGTTTATATTCAAACCCGAAGTTTATATTGGGTTTGATATTATAAGCAAACGATGCTCCACCAACAATTTCTTCTTTCCCGCCAAATACAAAATCCAGATATGTATATG
The DNA here is from genome assembly GCA_947460245.1 of Sphingobacteriales bacterium. Classification (GTDB taxonomy): domain Bacteria; phylum Bacteroidota; class Bacteroidia; order Chitinophagales; family JADIYW01; genus JADJSS01. Next base: position 138,570 of record CANHGL010000001.1, on the reverse strand, counting down.
GAGTTTTGGTTTTATAGTATTTTATTTTTTCATGTTTGAAAAAATACAAATCAAATGCATTGAATCCATTTTTATATCCTATGGGGTTATCATTTGTAAACATCAAGGAGTAATAGGCAGTGCCATAATTTCCAATATTATTGTAGGGGAAAAACTGTTGTTCTGTAGTGTTATAGCGGTGGAAATTTTCAATCAAGGAATCTGGTCTTCTCAAAACGGGATTTTCCAGCGTAACCAACTTGGTGTCGTAATATAATTTAGGATTAGGTTTGGTAATTACAATCTGACCAAAATCAAACAGGTAAGAAAATAAAAGAAGTATTACTAAAAGAAGATGCTTCACGTGTTAAAAATAAGGTTTTTAGGCATATTCCTTAAGTGTTTAAGGACTAACATTATCCTATAATCTGCAATTTTGCAAATTTTAGCATAATCTTCTTGTTCCCGATGCCTTCAAAGAATATAGTAGCAATCTTATTCTCTCCATTTCCTTCCAGTCCAACTACCTTTCCTTCGTTAAACTTTTCATGCATTACGCGCATACCGGTTTGTAGTTCTCTGAGGTCTGTAGAGATAGAAACCCCATCATTAGACACCTTCTGTATCTTTGTAAGATGCTTTGGAGGTTCATATTTAGGCGTAATCTTTTCTTCAGGTTTCTGATATTGTTTACTTAGATACCATTTAGAATTCCCTTCTTCTGGTCCGCTATTTCTTTGTTCAGGTCTTGGTTTCTCCCGCTGCCCGAAGAATATTTTATTATCTTCAGAAATCTCTTCTATAAACCGACTGGCGTCACAGTAGTTAAGTTGTCCAAACTTAAAGCGTGTAAGTGCATAGGAAAGTGTAAGAAAGCGTTTAGATCTGGTTACGGCTACATAAAACAGTCTGCGCTCTTCTTCAAGTTCATCGCGGCTATTCATAGCCATGATAGAGGGAAATAGATTTTCTTCCAGCCCAACAACAAAAACACTTGTAAACTCTAGTCCTTTTGCTGCATGGATAGTCATCAGTTTTACCTTCTCTCGGTCATCCGTATTTTCATCATCGATATCTGTTAGCAAAGAAATCTGCTGTAGGTAAGCCGCTAAATCGTTTTCGGGTTTTACTTCGTCTTCTTCATATTCTGGTTTCTCTCCAACCGTATATTCTTTGATACCATTTAGTAGTTCCTGAATATTTTCAAAGCGAGAGATGCCCTCAGCGGTCTTATCTTTAAATAGCTCGTCTATCAGTCCGGTTTGTTTCCCAATATACTCTGCAATTTCATAGGCATTTTTGCTTCTCAACATGGCTTGGAAGCTTTTAATCATCATGCTGAAATTTTTTATCAGCCCTTTTGCCCTGCCTTGGGTATCTTCCATTAATTCTGGGTGCTCTACAATGTGCCACAAGGGTAGATTGTGTTCATTGGCCGCAACTATAAGCCTGTCTATGCTTGTATTTCCTATGCCCCTTACAGGATAGTTAATGACACGTTTAAGGGCCTCCTCGTCATTTGGATTAACTACAATCCGCAGATAAGAAATAAAGTCTTTCACCTCTTTACGTTGGTAAAAAGATAAGCCTCCGTAAATTTTATATGGGATATTTAATTTTCTTAATGCTTCCTCAAAGGAGCGCGATTGAGCATTGGTGCGATATAAGATGGCAAATTCTGAGTGTCTGAGATGCTGACGCATTTTCTGATCGAAGATGGTATCGGCAACTATTCGTGCTTCATCATTATCGCTGGATGTTTTGTATACCTTTATTTTTTCTCCGCCTTTATTTGCTGTCCATATATTTTTCGCGATTTGTGCCGTGTTGTGTTTGATAATATCATTGGCAGCATTTACGATATATTCTGTTGAGCGGTAATTTTGCTCGAGTTTAAATACCTTTAAATCCGGATAGTCACGCTCAAAATTTAAGATATTGGCAATAGTAGCACCACGGAATGCGTATATGCTCTGAGCGTCATCGCCTACCACACTTACATTTTCATGCTGTGCAGCGAGCAATTTAACAATTTCATACTGTGCAAAATTAGTATCCTGAAATTCATCAATCATTAAGTATGTAAAACGATGCTGGTATTTGTATAGTACATCGGGAAATTTAATCAGTAGTTCATACATCTTTAAGAGCAGATCGTCAAAATCCATTGCACCTGATTTAAAACAGCGATCTTGATATTTCATATAAATCTCTGAAATCATTGGTCTTCCTGCACTCTCATCATCTGAAATGAAGTCGATATTCTCTTTGTATTTTTGCGCATCTATCAGGGCGTTTTTTGCGCTGGAGATTCTATAGTATACTGTAGCAGCCTTATACAGTTTGTCGTTTAGCCCCATCTCTTTTATGATGGATTTTAATAGGCTTTTAGCGTCGTCGGGATCGTAAATAGTAAAATTATTTGGATACCCCAATCTTTGAGCATCAGCACGCAGAATTCGCGCAAATACGGAGTGAAAGGTTCCCATATAAAGATTGCGGGCCTCACTGCCAACAATATGTGCTATTCGCTCCCGCATTTCGGCAGAAGCCTTATTGGTAAAGGTGAGCGCCATGATACGGAATGGATCTACTCCGTTCTTGATCAAGTAAGCAATACGATAAGTAAGTACTCTTGTTTTTCCTGATCCCGGCCCTGCAATTATCATTACCGGTCCATCCGTAGTGGTGACGGCACTGTGCTGAGATTCATTTAATTCCGATAAAAATTGCATGTTAGCAAAGATACCTTCTGAGGATTTGAATTCATTGTTAAGTTATCGACAAAATAAAAATACAGGTGTCTGATTGAATAGGAAATCATAAGCCCCTTTTGTTATCTTTAGTCAAAATTGCAAGAATGTCAGGTGCTCATGATTCACCCATCAGGAAAACATGGAAGAGGCTGGTAAGGAATAAACCTGCCATCTTAAGTTTATTGCTTATTGTTATTGCAATTTTTATAGCAATTCTCGGACCGTCTATCTCTCCGGATAGAACACCGGATGCAGATGATCAGGTTTTGGAGATTGCTAATGCAAATCCAGGATTTGGCATAAAAACGTTACTTGTAAAAAAGAATAGACAGGAATCATCATCTTCTGTTTTCAAACGAATTTTTATTGGTAAAGAGAATCCGGATCAGTTAATTCCCATTGTTTCTTATAGCTATGATGCGCATGCGAATATGGTGCTGCAAACCTATACCGGTGTAGGTAGAACACCTGGAACTCTAATTCTGCCAATGGCGGATGTGAACTTCGCATTATCTATGAATGATTCAATCAGGGTTATAAATGGAGATAAGGTTCTTTTTACAGAATTTAATAATGAGCAAAAGACGATTTCGGTATCAGTGCTTAAGGAGGAGATAGAAAGAAATCGGATTATTAGTAGAACATATTTACTTGGGACGGATGGTTATGGTAGAGATATACTGAGCAGGCTCCTTTTTGGGGTTCGTGTTTCCTTGTCTGTTGGATTGGTTGCCGTTTTAATTTCTCTGACTATCGGAATTTTCATGGGGAGCGTTGCAGGGTTTTATCGGGGTTGGTTGGATAATGTCATTATGTGGTTTATAAATGTAGTATGGGCAATTCCGACTATCCTTTTGGCTATGGCAATACGTTTCGCGATAGGAGACAAGATCAATTCCTTTCTTGCCATATTTATTGCAGTAGGTTTGTCGATGTGGGTGGAAGTGGCCAGAATTGTGCGCGGTCAGGTGCTTTCCGTTCGGGAAATGGAATATATACAAGCTGCACGTGGATTGGGGTATAATAACGCCAGGATTATCTTAAAACATATTTTACCTAATATCATCGGACCCATTATGGTTATAGCTGCGTCAGACTTTGCTTCGGCTATCCTTATAGAGGCTGGTTTGAGCTTTGTAGGTATTGGGGTTAAACCACCAACACCTAGCTGGGGCTCTATGCTGAATGATCACCGGGCATATCTTCTGACGCCTGATAAAGCTTTTCTAGCTTTAGCGCCTGGTGTATGTATTATGGTTTTAGTGCTGGCATTCAATCTGTTAGGTAATGGATTGCGCGATGCATTTGATGTAAAAGGATCAACCATAGAGTAATTTACAAAAAGCTTCTTACCGCGTTAGAGTTTAGGCTAACGTTAACTTTATGGGTACAAGTACCCTAATGTGGCTCCTTTATTTGTGTATTCCGTATATATACTTAATTTTGATTCCCGCCTAAGCGGACTTACTAAAAAGATAAAATGAGCAGTACATATATTCATAAGGAAGGCTGGAAGATAGTTTTAACTACGTTTCTAGTGGTATTGTTTCTAAATCTCTTTTTTAATCTTATCCTCCATACTGGTCCAGTACTAAGTTGGATAATATTTTCAGTTACCTTTTTTATTTTCTGTTTTGTTACTTATTTCTTTAGAAACCCCAGAAGGCATATTATTACAGATGACAATAAGATTATTTGTCCTGCAGATGGTAAAGTAGTGGTTATTGAGGAGGTATATGAGCCTGAATATTTTGGAGATAAGCGTTTGCAAGTTTCAGTGTTTATGTCACCAAGTAATGTCCATGTAAACAGAACTCCTATTGCGGGAGAGGTAAAATACGCCAAATATCATGAAGGAAAATATCTGGTAGCTTGGCATCCTAAGTCATCAACAGAGAACGAAAGAACCAGTATCGTTTTGGATAATGGAAGTGTAGACGTGCTGATACGTCAGATAGCAGGAAAAGTAGCACGCAGGATAGTATACAACATCAGCGAGGGGGATTCTGTAGAGCAGGGTGCTGATTTCGGATTTATTAAGTTTGGCTCCAGGGTAGATCTCTTCTTGCCTTTAGATACAAAAATAAATATTCATATTGGCCAGAAGGTGAAGGGTGGTATTACAATTATCGGAGAATTGCCGAACTAACCCGCTTTATTCCTCTACCTCTATTTGTTTTTCTTTGGTGGCTATAATCTGAGGACTTCCTCTAAATGTTGTAATCTTCCCCTTTACGCAGATTGTTTTTTGGAGTAAAAATTGTTCCGGTTTGTAGGAGAAATTTCTTCGTGCATCTCCAAAAATCATTATAGTGAAAAGCTGGTTTGGATATTTTTTATCCAGATTGATGTAGGTAGGATTGTTGGTGCCGTTTTCTGTGTATTTAGCACCAACTACCTTGCCACAAATACAGACTTCCTTTCCAATAAAATCATTGACTTGTGTACTGTTAATCTTCCCTTTTCCAAAATCTTTAGGAATAAATTTACTGCTGCTTTCGTTATCCGATAGGTCTGTCTCCCATTGGCTGATATCTTGTTCAGCTTCTATTGTTCGTTCTATCTTATCATTAAGTTTTTGAAAAAAGTCTATACCGGTAAGATGTTCTATGCTATCTATAGATACGACATGGTCTTCTAAATCCATTGGTACATTACGATTTGGGTATAGAAAGGCAATAGCTTTATATGTTGGAGGGTAATAGTCTAATACAATTTTATAAAGGTATTCGGGTATGGATACATTAAATGATCCGCCTTGTATTTTTGGTAATCCATCTTTTAAAATAGGACCGCTTACAATGATTAATTCATTATTGTCTATAGCCCACTCTCTGATTTTCATCTCCAGTTTTCTCCAGGTCCCTCTATTTAAACCCGGATTCTGAGGAACCATGTTGGAGTAATAGAAAGATTCACTAACTGCTATTTTACTCCAATTGAAATCTGCTGAGGGAGCCATATGTCCTCTATCAAATCCAGAGCCTTGGTAATCTTCTGCACCCGACATATTCTTTTTAACTAAGGGGTCGGGTCTGAAGTCATTACTGCGCGATTGAGTGCTATATAAAACATCTTTGGGTAACACATGTACAACATAGTTTGGCGTCCTATGGGTTGTATTGTAGCTCGTAACATAAGCAGCATGTTTTATAATTTCTTCCCCTTTGATAGGTGCAGATAATCCAACTGAGTCGATAAGCTTCTTTATATAGGTCAGCTTATATTGCTCCAGTTCGCTAAGATAATTAGTCTTAACAGCAGTAGCATCCTGCCCAAAACTTAGTGAAACAACTAAATGAAAGAGGAGTAATATATAGTTTCTTGCTTTTAACATTACCATCATTCGAATATAAAAAAACGGACCCAAAGGGGTCCGTTTTAAAAAATAAAATATATTTTTTTAACGTTTGAGTATTATGCTAATCGTTATAAATTTCTTCAATTTCTTTAGCGTAACGTTCATTTATCACTTTTCGTTTGATTTTCATAGTGGGTGTTAACTCTCCGGTTTCAGGAGTCCATTCGTTCTTCAATAATTTGAATTTCTTGATTTGCTCAATGTGGCTGAAGTTTGGATTAATCTCCTCCACTATGCTTTGATATTTTACTATTACCTTAGGATGGGCAATTAATTCATCGCGGCTATTGATTTCAATTCCATTTTCTTTTGCAAACTGCTCAAGTACTGCAAACGCAGGAACAATTAAAGCAGATACAAATCTTTTACTCTCCCCTACTACCATAATCTGTTCGATAAAGAAATTTTCTCTGAACTTACTTTCTATTGGTGCGGGCGCAACATATTTCCCTCCGGAAGTTTTTAGTAGTTCTTTTTTTCTGTCTGTAATCTTAAGGAATTTATTGCCCGCATTATTGGTAACAAATGTGCCTACATCGCCTGTGCTAAACCAGCCGTCTTCACTCAGTACTTCTTTTGTTTTTTCCGGTTCCTTGTAATAGCCCATCATAATGTTTGGACCCTTTGCAAGTATTTCTCCGTCTTCTGCGATCTTAATTTCGGTATCTTTTATAGGCATTCCTACGGTGCCTAGCATAGCACCGCCTTCCGCAAACCTGTTGAAGGTGAGAACGGGAGAAGTTTCTGTTAGTCCATATCCTTCGCGTATTGGGATACCTGCTGCTGAGAAAACACGCGCCATTTTTAGCGGGCATGCAGCAGACCCGGTAACGATACCCATTATACGCCCACCTAATCCTTCTCTCCATTTGGAGAAGATAAGTTTATCGGCAATTTTAAAACTGAAAGAAGGTTTTTGATCATATTCGTATTTATCAGCCATGTTCAATGCCCAGAAAAATAATTTCTTCTTAATACCAGTCAATGCCAGCCCTTTACTAACTATTCCTTCATAAACTTTCTCTAGCAGTCTTGGAACAGTAGTAAAGAAATGTGGTCGAACAGTTCCTAGCTTTTCTTTTAACGTTTCAATATCTGTGTAATATACATTTGCACCTGCATAGAGATAGGTATAGATAACCATTCTCTCGAAGATGTGGCAGAGAGGTAAAAAACTTAAAGTAGTATGTCCATGTTCAATGGGGAGTTCTGCTCTTACTGTTAGTACATTCGATACAATATTATGGTGAGACAGCATTACGCCTTTCGGAGTTCCGGTAGTTCCTGAAGTATAAATTAATGTTGCAAGAGTATTTGGATCTATACTATCGCTTATCGCTTTTAGCATGACGTCATCTCCTCCTTCTCCAAGTTTTAAGATTTCGTTGTAATGTTTAGCACCTTCTACCTCTTCAAAGGTATATATTTCCTGCAGGCAGGAAACTCTCTCTTTTAGGCCCTTAACCTTGTCGTAGAGTTTAGCATCTGATACGATACAAATCTTGGCTTCTGCATGGTTGAGGATATATTCATAGTCTGCTGTGCTAATGGTAGGGTAGAGAGGAACATTGATAGCTCCAATCTGTCCGATTCCCTGGTCGCAGATATTCCACTCTGTTCTGTTGGATGAAGTTACGATAGCTATTTTATCACCTTTCTGTATGCCTAGTTTTAGCAAACCATGACTAAGTTTATTGGATAAGCTAATTAATTCATCAGTGCTCAGTTTCCACCACTCGCCATTTTGCATACTGGCTATTGCAACTTCCTGTGGGTAATTTTCTTTTTGATGGTGTAAGGCATCAAATAGTCTTTTAACTTCCATATTTATATGATTTATTGTAAAGAGAATCTATAAGGTCTTTGTATTTCTCCTTTAAAGCCTTTCTGCGGAGTTTCAGAGTAGCCGTTAATAGGCCATTTTCTGCAGTCCACTCTTCTGACAAGAGTTGAAATTGCTTGATTTGTTCAACCTTTCCAAAGTTAACATTAAATTCCGTTATTAGTTCTTTGTATAAGTCTTTTATATGGTTATCCTCGATGAGTTCACTATTGGAAATACATGAAACATGTTGTTCTTTGGCCCATTCCTTAAGGTTTTCAAAGTTCGGAACAATTAAAGCAGAAATATATTTCTCTCCATCTCCCACAAGTGCTACCTGTTCAATAAAAAAAGACTCTTTAAGTTTGTTTTCTATTGGAGCAGGCGCCACATATTTACCTCCCGAAGTCTTAAATAATTCTTTTTTTCGATCTGTAATTTTCAGGAATCCGTCTTGAGAGAATTCACCAATATCTCCTGTCAACAACCATCCCTCTTTATCAAATACACGCTGTGTTTCTTCCTCATCTTTATAATAACCCATCATTACTGAAGGTCCTTTAATTAGAATCTCTCCATCCTCCCCAATCTTAGCCTCTACACTTGGGAGTAGTTTGCCCACAGAGCCAGCTCTGTAGTCCTCTTTTTTATAAGGAACTACACTTACTACCGGTGAGCATTCAGTCAGTCCGTAACCTTCCAATACCGGCAATCCAGCATTGGTAAATATGGTGGCAAGTTTTGGCTGTAAGGGCGCAGAACCACATATAATTGCTTTAATCCTTCCGCCTAATGCCTCCCTCCATTTACTAAAAATAAGTTTGTTTGCGATACTCAGTTCAAAAGACTGTATTAATGTTTTTGGCTCTCCTAATGTAGTATGCTCGGCTTGGTATAATGCCCAAAAAAATAACTTTCGTTTTAAGCCATCTAATAGCCTACCCTTCTTGACGATTTTTTCAAAAACACGTTCCAATAATCTTGGCACAGTTGTAAAGTAATGTGGGCGGATATCAGTAAGGTGTTCAGAAATAGTTTCTAATCCATCCGCATAATATATGGAGCAGCTTCCTGCAAAGTATACGTAGTTGATAGTTCTCTCGAATACATGGCAGAGCGGTAGAAAGCTGAGTACCACTTCCTTTGGATGTACCGGTATCATTTTCAAGCAGTCTTTGACATTAGATACTATATTGTGATGCGATAACATTACCCCCTTGGGTATGCCGGTGGTGCCAGACGTATATATAATAGTTGCTAGGTCGTTGGGGGAGATAGACGCTTTGATATTGTTTAGATGCTGATCTAAGGTGGTATCCTCTGAAACTAAAGATTTCCAGCTTTGCACATTCTCAACAGCATCAAAACTGAACACGCCCTCTATGCTGGGTATCCTCGGAATTACTTGTGCTATTTTTCGATACATCAGTGTATCTGACACAAATACATACTTTATTTCTGCATGGTTGAAAATGTACTCATATTCCTTACTGCTGATGGTGGGATATATTGGAATGTCTACTACTCCAATTTGAAGCGCCGCAAGGTCTATAAAGTGCCATTCTGGGCGGTTGGAGACAGAAATAATAGCTATTTTATCACCTTTCTTTAGTCCAAGCTTTAAAAGACCTTTAGCTACTTTATGAGCTGTGGAGGTTACGTCGGATGTAGAATATCCTATCCATTCCTTCTCTTGTCCGGTTTTTTCAGTATGGCGCTCTCTTCGGGCTAAACAGACATCTAATGGAAATGTTTGTTGTTGGTGTTCTATAATATCAAATATCCTTGTATACGACACGATTCCGAAAATTGCAAAATTCAAATTTAAAAAATTAATTTAGTTGTTTGTATCTATTTGTTTCAGACATAATCAACAGAAAAGCTGTTTGTGGTGTTAGAATCATTGAATTCTGTGAAGTTGTATCAATTTATATATGAGTATTGCCTCCCATCTTGTTTTGTATAAAGCCTCGGCAGGTTCCGGAAAAACTTATACGCTTGCCAAAGAGTTCCTGAAAATTGTATTGCTTAATCCATACGATTATAATAAGATTCTGGCGGTTACCTTCACCAGAAAGGCTACGCAAGAGATGAAATCTCGTATTATAGATTATCTTGTATTACTAGAAAAGAAAGACCCGAGTGTTGATACATTAAGACAATCTATTATTGATGAGATTACCAAAAGTAAACAGATAAACATCAGCGATAGATTTGACAATAACGTACATACTGCTTTGCAGTTGATATTACACGACTACTCTAATTTTAACATCTCTACTATTGATAGTTTTTTTCAGTCTATCATACGCTCCTTTTCAAAAGAGCTAGACCTCCCGATTGGAATGGAGGTAGAGCTAGATACAGATGCTGTCATTGAGCATGGGGTAGAGCAGATGCTAAAAGAGTATAAAACGGATAAAGATGATTTCTCAAAATGGATGGAAGATTATCTTTTTGATCTTATAGAAGAAGATAAAAGCTGGAAGGTCGAGCGCCATATCACAAAACTTGCCCGGCAGCTACTCAGAGAAGAATATCAATTATTGGCTAAATCAACAGGGGAGCAATTTGATATACAGACTTACAAATCTGTTTTGGAGGAGCTAAAACAATGGGTTTATTCATACAGAGCTCACCTTACGACACTTACGGATCAATTGCTTCTGCGGGTTGATTCCGAACAGTTAGATCTGACAAAATATTTACAGGGTGCCAGAAGTGTAAGATCTTTTATTAATGGGGTAAGGGATTTTACGCCAAAGGCAAATAGCTATGTGAAAGGTATGCTGGAAGGGGGTCCATTGTATTCTAAATCTATAAAAGATGAGGTGCTTGCTGCAGCATTAGAGGGGGCCTGGACAAATTATATAGCAGCATATATAAACGAAGTTCTATCCTATCAGGAGAAATACCATAAGCGATATACCTCTGCTGAAATTGTCTTAAAGAATATCTATGCATTAGCCTTACTCGAGTTTGTCAACTTGAAGATTATACAATATAAATCGCAGGAAAATCTCGTACTGATTTCTGATACGAATCAGATTGTAAGTGCTATTGCAAAATATGATGATGTGCCTTTTATATTTGAGAAATCTGCAAATTTTCTAAAATATATATTAGTAGATGAATTTCAGGACACATCCTCTTTACAGTGGAGTGGCATGCTTCCCTTGCTACTTGAAATACTCCAACAGGTAAACGGATTGGTATTAATTGTAGGGGATCCTAAGCAGAGTATTTATAGATGGCGTGGAGGGAAAATGGATTTGATTGTTGAGGGCGTGCAACGGGATATGCCTTTTCACTGGAATGAAGATGGAAATATAGCTTTAAATGATAATTACAGAAGTGCTCAGGAGATTATTCATTTTAATAATACTTTTTTCACCACGCTTAAGGATACTACCCAATTCAAAAACCCATTCTATAAAAAGGTTTTAGAGGATGTTTGCCAAGAATTTAAAAAGAAAGATAAATCTGGCTATGTTCAGTGTAAGTGGCTTAAAGGAGATAGTCAGGATGAGGATGTTCATCTTGCTGAAGTATTGCAAACCGTGCATTCGCTTTATCCTTCAAGGTCTTACAGCGATATAGCTATCTTAACTCGTAGTAATAAGGATGGCGCAAAAGTGGCAAATTATTTACAGCAGCAAGGTATTCCTGTGGTTTCTGCTGAATCTCTATTGCTGTTTAACAAGCTCAATATAAAATTAGCCATTGCAGTGTTGGAATATGTTCTTCATCCACAAGAAGCTTTCTATGCTGTAAAATTTAATTACCTATATGCTAAATATCAGGGTCTCGAATCTGTGGAACAATATCTCGTAAAGAAAGATGTGGAGGAAAATTATTATTTCGAATCAAAATTACCCTCATTAAGTCGAAGGCATGTAGATCATTTTGCTTCCGGTAGTGTTCAGGAGTCCTTATTCGTACTTCTGCATGAAATAGGTTTGGATATTACAGCAGATAGTTATCTCTTACGTCTTCAGGAGATTGTTTTGGAGTTCAGTCGTCAGCAATCTGGTGCTATATCGGATTTTCTTCTGTACTGGGAGGAGCAGAAAAATAAATTATGCATCCTTCCGCCTGATGGATTGGATGCTGTTAAAATCTATACGATACATAAATCTAAAGGTTTACAATTCCCTGTAGTTATAGTGCCTTATGCTAGCTGGCAAATGACACCTAAGCATGATTCTATGGTATGGTTAAGGAGTGATGTTCCTCCCTTTAATAAGCTTTCGGCTTTTCCTGTAGAGACGATGAAGAAACTAGGGGAAAGTTTTTTTGAAGAAAACTATCTTATAGAGAAGGAAGCAGCATTTATGGATAATGTTAACCTACTATATGTTGCATTTACCAGGGCTGAAGAACAGCTATATATATTCTCTGATGCTGTAAGTGAAAGGAAGGAAACAGAGGAGGGTGCTGCACTTCCCGTAAGCAGACTATTAAAGGATGTTCTGGGTGCCATGGATCTTGGCAATAACAATACTGATGAAAATATATTTACTTTTGGACGTATTCAAGATAATGTAAGGAAGCCTGATGAGCATGTACCGATTAAATATATTTCACCCGCAGTTTTTGAAAATTTTAGAGAAAAAATAAAGCTAGTTTCCAGGGAGGAATATAATACCGCTCAGGTAAAGGGGAATCTAATGCATTCAGTGCTATCAAAAGTGTATCGTGCAGGACATCTACAGAAAGCCATTCAAACAACAATTGCTGAGCAGAAAAGTAGAGATATATATGCCTCAGCGGCGCAGAAGATAGTACAGCTCTTTGAATTGAATAAATGGTTTGATGCCCAGTGGAAGCATATAAATGAACGCAGTATCTGGTATGAAGGCAAAGAACTCAGGCCTGATAAAGTTATATTGAGTTCGGACATCTGTATTATTATAGACTATAAGACAGGTGTTGAAAAACCGGAGCATATTCATCAGATGAAGGAATATGCAAAGGCTTATTCTTCTTTTTATACACAGAAAATCATTTCATATCTTATATATTTGGAGGATATGCAACTTGTTAACGTGGAGGTTTAGCTTGAAACATTTAGTAAGGAAATATATCGAAGATGGCTTTGAAGTTATAGAGCTAAAGAATAGTTATTTAACTGCTCGTATTGCAGTAAATATTGGGAATACGCTCTTTGGATTGGAGTCTGAAGGAAATCAGATGTTATACTTTCCTTTTTCTTTGAAGGAGTATGCTATTAATACAAAGCTTGCCGGGAATCCTTTTATGTACCCTTGGGCAAACCGACTCGAAGGTGATTATATAACATTACCAGAACAATTACATCCCTTTCCATCTACACTCAGTCATCTTTTATATAGAGACGTAAATCACCTACCCTTGCATGGGTTGCTTTTAAAGAGCAATCATTGGAAGACCATAGCATTATTGGAAGAGGAAGGAACTTGTATGCATTTGGCAGAGTTGGAGTTTAATCATCCTTCATGGCTGGCGATATTCCCCTTTAGGCATCGTATACAGATGAGACATCTGTTGTGTAATAATGTGCTCACTGTTGAGACGAAGGTCATTAATGAGGATACAAATTCTATGCCTGTAAGTTTTGGATTCCATCCTTACCTTCTTGTAGATCAGCAAAACAGGGAGCACTCCCGATTGCACATGCCTGCTAAGGTTGTTATAGAAACTAATCAACTGCAGATTCCTAATGGAGTATTGCTCCCAAAAGAAGAAAGATGGAATTTCAAGGAGGATGAAATTGGTTTGCAGGGGGAGGTCTTTGATGATTGTTTTACCGACCTGAGTCACGACACGGGCTATTCTATTCTTCAGTTGAATGATCTGAGTATTTTGATGGATATAAATTATCCTTATGTTCAGGTATACGCACCGAATCATAAGGATAAACCATATGTCTGTATTGAACCAATGAGTGCTCCTGCCAATGGTATGAATACTGCTAGCTGCAAGTACATTCTTCCCAAGGGGTACTATTCTGCTACATTTAAATTTATGGCTTTGTAGAGGCTTACTTTAGTATTGCTTCCCTAAACATGGGATAATTTCTTCATTTCAAAGAGTCTGATTCTAAAAGATGGGCTATTATTTGTGGTTGATTTCATGTATTTTTAAGTATCAATAGGTTGCTATGTTATATAAAGTTTGGAGAGAATCAAAATATCTGTTACCGGTTTTTGTTTTACCTGGTATAGCTTTGATATCTTTTTATTTTTTGGGATACTGGTCTTTCTTTGCCGGTGTTTTTGCATTTGGGCTTATCCCGAGCTTGGAGTTTTTTTTGAAAGGTAATACTGTAAATTTGACTGAAGACGAAGAGAAGGTAGTGCGTAAGCAGTTTTATTATGACTTGTTGTTGTATATTCTCGTTCCCATTCAATATGCTTTGTTGGGAATCTATCTTTGGAGGATTACCCAATTTCCAATTACGTGGTATGAATTTATTGGGTTAACCTGGGCCATGTCTTTGGGTTGTGGTGTTTTGGGTATTAATGTAGCTCATGAGTTGGGGCATCGCTCCAAGCCATTTGAACAATTTTTATCGAAGTCATTACTTCTTACCTCCCTGTACATGCATTTCTTTATTGAGCACAACAGAGGCCATCATAAGAATATTGCAACACCTTTGGATCCTGCAACCTCCAGGTTAAATGAGCCTGTCTATAGTTTCTTTTTCAGAAGTGTAAAGGATGGATGGATGAGTGCCTGGTATTTGGAAAGCCACAGGTTGCAAAAAACAAACCAAAATTTTTGGAATCCCTTACACAATCAGATGCTACGTTTTCAGTTGATACAATTGACTTTCTGCGTTTTAATTTTTGTTGGATTTGGTTGGCTGGGATTGTTAGGTTTTGTACTGTCTGCCATAGGGGGATTTTTATTATTAGAAACCGTTAATTATATTGAACACTATGGCCTGTTGCGCAGAGAGATTTCTCCAGGCAGATTTGAGAAAGTTAAACCGCATCACTCCTGGAATTCCAATCACGAGCTTGGAAGGATATTATTATTTGAACTTACCAGACATAGCGACCATCATTATAATTCTGGAAGAAAATATCAGATACTGCGGCACTTTGAAAAGGCTCCTCAGATGCCATCAGGATACCCGGGAATGATGTTGCTTGCCCTTTTTCCGCCACTCTGGTTCAGGGTTATGAATCCTTTGGTAGAGTTACATAATGCCGCTGTTACAGATGACTATAGGAGCAGCTTAGAACCTGTTCTCGCTGGAGAATAGCGAGGGTATTTATTTTCCTTTCTTAAAAATTGTCTATTGTTGCGTAAGTGTAATGTCTATAAGCATTGTTATTAGGCACAAAATTTGTCTATCTTTATCCATCAAAATTTGAATTATGAAAAGGAGAATCCTAATTCCTATATTATTGGTGTTTTTAGCTGTATTTCATGCTAATGCTCAAATTCCATCCGTGGGCCAAAAGGCTACAGAATTAAGTTACAACAATCCTTCAGGAAATCCTATTGCCTTGTCTTCCCTAAAAGGGAACATGGTACTCCTGGATTTTTGGGCATCTTGGTGTGGGCCATGTCGAAGAAATAATCCTTCCTTAGTAGCATTGTATAATAAATATCAAGGTAAGAAATGGGCAAAGCCGGTTAAGGGGTTTACAGTATATAGTGTTTCTTTGGATCAGAATGCAGATGCATGGAAAGCTGCGATTAAACAAGATGGCTTGGTGTGGGATAGCCATGTATCCGACCTAAAAGGATGGAGTTCTGAGCCGGGTGCTAAATATGGTATTCGTTATATTCCACAAACAGTACTCATAGATGAGTCAGGTTTTGTGATTGCTATTAATCCTTCCCACGAGCTAATAGAACAGTTATTGAATAATAAATTAGCAGGCGCTAAGAAATCAAAGAGATAGAAGCCTAAATGTCAAATTGTCGGATATGCCTTTTGGCAAATTATTTGTCTGATGATTTAAAACTATAGTTATGTTAGATAATAATGATTTAGACGGACAGGAAAAGAAGCAGGGTAGTCAGGCGGAACAGCCTCAGTCTCAGTCAGAAAGTCAGTCTTCCGATCTTAATGATACAGCTGATGGTATTGAGGACGAGGCAGCTTCCTTGCAAAAACAGGTGGAAGAGCATAAGGATAAATATCTACGACTTTACGCGGAGTTCGAAAATTACAAGAAGAGAAATGCGAAGGAGCGGCTTGACTTTTTAAAACTCGCTGGTCAGGATGTATTAAGGGATCTATTACCCATATTAGATGATTTTCAACGTGCAGAAAAAGCATTTAATCAGGATAGCAATACAGAAAATTATGCTAATGGTGCACGATTGATTTTCGAGAAACTACAGAAAACACTCCAGAATAAAGGATTGAGGGCAGTAGAGAGTGTAGGCAAGGATTTTAATGTGGAATATCATGAGGCTATTGCTGAAGTGCCAGCTGCTACAGAAGAGTTGAAGGGGAAGATTGTAGATGAGGTGGAAAGTGGCTATCTGTTGAATGATACGGTTATCCGTTATGCAAAAGTGGTTGTAGGTAAATAAAAGTTATAAGATGGTGGAGTTTTTATTGTTTTAGCACCTTCACCTGTATGTTATAGTATATGAAAAGAGATTATTACGAAATTCTTGGGGTTCCCAAAGGTGCATCTGCTGATGACATAAAGAAGGCGTATAGGAAATTAGCCTTACAATTCCATCCGGATAGGAATCCTGACAATAAAGAGGCAGAAGAAAAATTTAAGGAAGCTGCTGAGGCTTATGATGTACTGAGCAATGAAGAAAAGAAAGCGCGTTATGATCGTTTCGGTCATCAGGGCGCAGCCTATGGCGGAGGACAAGGAGGAAACATGAATATGGAAGATATCTTCTCGCAGTTTGGAGATATATTCGGTGGCGATGGAAATCCTTTTGAGTCCTTCTTTGGCGGAGGTGGCGGAGGAGGAAGAAGAAGAGATAAGGGGCGCGGGCAAAGAGGCAGTAACCTGCGTGTGAAGGTAAAGATGGATCTTGAGGAGGTAGCTAAAGGAGCACAAAAGAAAATAAAGGTAAAAAAACATGTAGTGTGCGATACTTGCTCCGGTATTGGTGCAAAAGACAATTCATCTTATCAGACTTGTAACACTTGTAATGGAAGTGGTGTGGTACGTAAAGTTACCCAGACATTCTTGGGCCAGATGGCGACAACAGCAACTTGTTCTATATGTGAAGGAGAGGGCAAGGTGATTACAAATAAGTGTACTAAGTGCCGTGGAGAAGGTAGGGTATATGGAGAAGAAGTGGTAAGTATAGATATTCCTGCCGGTGTTAGCGAGGGAATACAGTTATCCATGAATGGAAAAGGGAATGCCGGTGTTCGTGGAGGTTATCCCGGAGATTTGCTCATAAGTATCGAAGAAACGCCACATCCAGATTTAAAACGGGAAGACACAAATGTGATTTACACCTTATACATGAATTTTGCAGAAGTAGCATTGGGAACGCAGGTAGAGGTTCCTACTATAGGTGGCAGTGCTAAAATAAAAATACCGAAAGGCACACAAAGTGGCAAACTCTTCCGTTTGCAGGGTAAAGGAATACCGAGCCTAAATGGATATGGAAAGGGCGATCAGATAGTAGAAGTTCAGGTATTTACGCCACAAGATCTTACCACAGAGGAAGCGGAACTACTGGAAAAACTTAAGGCATCCAAAAACTTTAGCCCTGCAGCGCAAAAGGAAAAAAATAAAAGTTTTTTTGATAAATTCTTTCATTAACGCAGCATAGATTGTCCCAGTTTTATGTTTCTCCTCCATGTAGATCATATTTCCAAATCCTTTCAGGATACCATTGCATTGGAGGATGTGAGCCTAAAATTATTGCCGAATAAAATCTATGGATTATTGGGGCCAAATGGAGCCGGCAAAACAACCCTTATCAGAAATATTCTTCAAATCTTTTATCCCGATAAAGGATCCATCTTTTATAGCGGCGAACAACTGAATTATAGCCATCAGAATAAGATGGGATATATGCCCGAAGAACGGGGTATGTATAAACAGATGAAGGTAGGTGAACATTTGTTATATCTGGCCAGACTCAGAGGTTTCTCAGAACAAGAAGCTAATCTAAAAATTAATTATTGGTTACAGCGATTTGAAATTGAAGGATGGCGAAATAAGGCCATTGAGGAATTGTCTAAAGGCATGCAACAGAAAGTCCAGTTTATTGCTACCATCTTGCATGATCCAGAGCTGTTAATTTTAGATGAGCCATTTTCCGGATTGGACCCCGTTAATGCAGAGATTATTAAAAATGAGATCTTTGAATTACAGAAAAAAGGAGTAACTATTATTTTTTCTACACACCGTATGGAGAATGTAGAAGAAATTTGTGAGGATATCTTTCTTATCAATAAAGGTCGAATTGTTTTGGAGGGCAATGTGAAGGCCATCAAACAGCAGTACAAAAAGAATCTTATCCGGGTAGATATTGGAAGTGGTGTTGCTATTAATGAAGCTATTCGAGCGAAGACTGATATAGTAGAAGAACAGCAGGGATATATACTATTTAAGTTGAAAGATGCGCAACATGCAAATGATATTCTCAGGTTATTGCTTCAGGAGCAGGTAGAGATAGTGGCAATGAAAGAGGTGCTCCCAAGTATACAAGAGATTTTTATTCATACCGTAAATCCAAAGCATGAATAAGGTCTGGCAGATTATCAAACGGGAATACACCAGCAGAGTTAGAAAAAAATCCTTCTTGCTGCTAACATTGTTTATTCCTGTGCTGGTAGGTGTAATGCTGATTGCAATTATTGAAATTGCTGTTCATGCTCAGGAGCAACTCACCATTGCTGTAAAAGATGAGAGTGGGTTGTTTGAAGATAAGTTTAGAGGTATGGATATCGGAGAGAGTCTGCGTTTCAAATACCTTACGAATAATCCTCAGTCTTTAGATACCTTATTAAGTCGTTATAAGGATAGTGATTATGATGGCTTATTGTATATTCCCAATATTGATATACACAAGCCATTAGGTATCGCTTACTATTCTGATAAGGAGTTAGGTCCGGTTACCGAGCAGCATATTGAAAAAAGTCTTTCTCAGGAAATCAGGAAGAGAGTACTGGAGGCTGAGCATTATAATATGGACATCATCGATCAGCTGGATAAGAATATTGAAGTAGAAAAGATAATAAACGAACAGAAGAGAAAGGGCGGTGCTGAGTTGGCAGCGGGTTTTGGGTATGCCTGTGGTATTCTGATTTATATTTTTCTGATAGTGTATGGTGCGATGGTGATGCGCAGCATTACAGAAGAAAAAACTAATCGGATTGTGGAGGTATTAGTCACTACCGTTCGCCCGTTTCAGTTGATGATGGGAAAGATTATTGGCATTGGTGCTGTTGGACTTACGCAGTTTGTTTTGTGGGGTGTGCTCACCTCAGCCGTACAGTTTATAATAGGATTATTTTTCAGCGATCAGATGCTGGCGATGCAAAGCATGCAGCGTGGAGATATGCCTTCTGGCGAGAGCGCACAGTTACTGATGAGTATTACAGCTGCTTTTCAGGAGTTGGATATCCTGCGTATCCTGTTGAGTTTTTTATTTTATTTTATTTTTGGGTATCTGTTCTATGCATCTCAGTTTGCAGCTATCGGGGCAGCCATGACGGATGATAGCGATGCGCAGTCGTTCACCTTTCCGGTTACTATTCCGATTATAGTTTCTATGGTGCTGCTGAGTGTAACCTTGCAGCAGCCCTTTTCTTCAGCAGCCATATGGGGTTCGATGCTTCCCTTTTCTTCGCCTATTATAATGATAGCCAGAATTCCATTTCATGTACCTTGGTGGCAGCAGTTATTGTCTATGGCGATATTACTGATATCTTCGTTGGCAATGGTGTATGTAGCCGCAAAGATTTACAGAGTAGGGATATTGATTCAGGGAAAGAAGGTGACCTTCAAAGAGATTGGCAAGTGGATTTTTTATTAGGTATAATTAGGGCGTATCTACAAATTTAACTGCTGCATCTTCAACTCCCATTTCCAGGCACTAAGCATTGAATCGTCCAGTGTATACTTGCAGTTCCAGTTAAGCTCGCTCTTCGCTTTTTGGTTGTCTGCATATATAGCTACAACATCGCCGGGGCGCCTGTCGCCAATTTTATAATCCAGTTTTTTCTGAGCTGTTTTCTCAAAGGCTGCTATAACTTCCAATACACTCACCCCATTGCCGGTTCCTAAATTAAAAACAGGGCAATTACTTTCATTCCGTCCTTCCAGAAGATACTGTAAAGCAAGTGTATGTGCATGGGCGATATCGCTCACATGGATATAGTCTCTTATGCAACTTCCATCGCGGGTTGGATAATCATTGCCATACACAGTAATCGGACCTAATTTACCGATGGCACTTTGTGTTATATAAGGTACAAGATTATCAGGTTTTCCAATCGGTATTTCTCCAATCTCTGCGGATGGATGTGCACCTATTGGGTTGAAGTACCGCAACAGAATACTTTTACTGGAAGCTATTTTTTGAATATTCTGGATAATTTCTTCGCCCATCTGTTTGGTGTGTGCATAGGGGCTTTCTGCCTTGCTAGTCGGCGTGGACTCAGTAACAGGTAGTTGTTCTGTGTTGCCGTATACCGAACAAGAAGATGAAAATACAAAGTTTGGTATGCCTGTAATGGCAATTGCAGATAGAACATTTAATAACGATTCCAGATTATTAGCATAATACAGTAAGGGGTTCCCTACGGATTCATATACAGATTTCAATGCAGCAAAATGTATGATTCCGATAGCATCGCTATGTTCACTAATCACTTCTAGTGTTGCATCTTTGTCGCATAAATCTATTTCGTAGAATTTAGGACGTTTGCCGGTAATTTTTTCTATGCCTTCTAAAGCATATATTTTAGATCTGGATAAGTTGTCGATGCAAACTACTTCAAATCCGTTTTCCTGTAAATCAACTATGGTATGTGAGCCAATATATCCTGTGCCTCCTGTTACAATTACCTTCATGTGCTTGGTTGAGTTGAAGATTAAAATTCCGTCAGGTGTTTAGTTGAGTATGTCTAGTAAATACTTGCCGTATCCACTCTTTAGCAATGGTTGAGCTATATCATTTAATTGTGCAGCAGAGATGAATCCTTTGCGATAGGCCACTTCTTCTATACAACCCACTTTCAGTCCTTGTCGCTGTTCAATTACCTGAACAAATTGAGAGGCCTGCATTAGAGAGTCGAAGGTGCCGGTGTCTAACCAGGCGGTTCCTCTGTCCAGTATGCCAACTTTCAATTTTCCTCGTTTTAGATATTCTCTATTAACATCTGTAATCTCATATTCTCCTCTCGGACTAGGTTTTAGATTTTCTGCAATTTGTACGACCTCGTTGTCATAGAAGTAGAGTCCGGGTACTGCATAGTTGGATTTTGGTTGTTCCGGTTTTTCTTCAATGGATACTGCATTTAAATCTTTATCAAATTCAACTACGCCATAACGTTCCGGATCAGAAACATGATAGGCATAGATTATGCCCCCATCAGGATTATTATTGCTCGTAAGTAATTCCATTAGTCCGGATCCGTAAAAAATATTGTCTCCTAAAATGAGTGCAACCTTATCGTTTCCGATAAATTCTTTACCAATAACAAACGCTTGTGCTAAGCCGTTGGGCACTTCCTGTATGGCATACTGAAAACTACAGCCATATGTCTTTCCATCTCCAAGCAGTCGCTGGAAATTAGGCATGTCCTGTGGCGTGGAGATAATCAATATTTCGCTAATACCTGCTTGCATCAGAACAGACAGTGGGTAATAGATCATCGGCTTATCATAGACAGGCATAATCTGTTTACTTATTGCGTAGGTGATAGGATACAATCTTGTGCCTGAGCCCCCTGCAAGTATAATTCCTTTCATCGGTTGGATTTAATATAAAGCTCTGAAAATTAGAGTTATTTTGTTAGTAATTACGTATAAAAATAAGCACTTGGCAGCTATAAAATGAATAAGTTTGCATTTATAAATTTGAACATTAAATTAATTGTGTTAATTTAGCATTAACAGGTAAATATATCTCAAAATGGCCGAAAAAGTATTCAAAGTTTTAGTTGTAGATGATGAACCAGATATCCTTGAGTTCTTAAGTTATAATCTGGAGAAAGAAGGATTTATCGTAGAGACCGCTGAAAATGGAAAGCAGGCATTAGAGAAGGCTAAGAAGAATCAGCCTGATGTAGTGCTTTTGGATGTGATGATGCCCGAGATGGATGGTATTGAAACTTGCAGAACGATGCGAGAGATGCCACAGTTTGAAAATACTATTATTGCTTTTCTAACTGCCAGAACAGAAGATTATTCTCAAATTGCAGGTTTTGATACTGGCGCTGATGATTATATCAGCAAGCCCATCAAACCAAGAGTATTAGTGAGCAGGCTAAAGGCATTGCTGAGAAGATACGAGGCTAAAGAGACAAAGTCTACTTTTTTAGAGGTAGGTAATATCCAGATAGATCGCGAACGTTATCTCATTATCTTTAATGGCAGGGAGATGGCTGTTCCTCGTAAAGAGTTTGAATTGATTTATCTTTTGGCGTCAAAACCAGGTAAGGTATTTAAACGCGATGAAATCCTTAATGAAATATGGGGAAGAGATATCATTGTAGGTGATAGAACCATAGATGTTCACATCAGAAAGTTACGTGAGAAATTAGGCGAAGAGCTTATCAAAACCGTTAAAGGGATAGGCTACAAATTTGAAGAGCAATGAGAAGAACGCCTTCTCCAAACATAATATCACTTTATAGTAGCATGGCAGTAGCATTTTTTTCTACTGCCATCTTTGTGTCTATTGGGTTCCTTTTTGGGGTAAGGCTTCCCACCGAAGATTATATTATCTATTCTTCGATTGTATTGGTAGTTTCTTTTTTTTTATACCGTTATGCCCTAGTTCGTTTTATTTATAATAAGATTAAGATTATCTATAAAACCATAGGTAGTCAGCAGAAGTTTCAGAGTTATTTAAAAAAGGGAAGTAATAATGTGATGAAAACTGTAGAACGGGATGTAGCGGAATGGGCAATCAATAAGAATAAGCAGATTAGGGAGCTCAGGAAGATGGAGCAGTACCGCAAGGAGTTTGTTGGCAATGTTTCACATGAATTAAAAACGCCCATCTTTAATGCACAGGGATATATTGAATCTATATTAGATAGTGATCTCGAGGATAAAGACTTTATCCGACAGTATCTGGAGAAGGCTAACGGAAATATCGAACGTCTGGAGTCTATTGTTAATGATTTACTTGAAATATCAAAATTTGAAACGGGCAGAATTCAATTGGAAATGGAAGCATTTGATTTGGTGAAGTTGATAAAAAAAGTGGTTTTTCAATTCCAACATCTTGTAGAGCAACATCAGGTTTCTGTTACCATTCATAGCGAAGAAAATAAGGTCTTTGTATTCGCAGATCCTAAAAGAATAATACAGGTGTTAGAAAATCTGCTTTCAAATTCTATCAAATACGGCAAAGATGGAGGCAATACGGATATTTATTTCTACGACTTAGAAGAGCAATTTCTCGTAGAGATTTCAGATGATGGACCCGGTATAGGAGAAGAGCATCTCTCTCGTCTGTTTGAGCGTTTCTATCGTGCAGATAAAAGCCGCAACAGAAAAATTGGGGGCACTGGATTGGGATTGTCTATAGTTAAGAATATTGTAGAAGCTCACCACCAGACCATAAATGTAAGGAGTGAATTGGATAAGGGTACTACTTTTAGCTTCACTATTCAGAAGTATATTCCTGAATAGTTATGTTGTGTATTTTTCAATGATTTTATCACAGGCTTTATCTAACATTTCATATACTATCTGGAATCCATTATCATCAAAATAGGGGTCTGGAACACTTAGGGTCTCTTCCGGGTGTACTTCTTCCATAATCAGTTTTATCTTATCTTCTTCGTCTTTATTTAGTGCCCATCTTTTCAGATTATTATAATTGGAGGAGTCCATGGCGAAAATAAGATCGAATACTTCGAAATCACTGCTGTTTATTGTTCGTGCACGCTGATCGGTAATATCTATTCCATACTTTAACGCAATTTTTATAGATCTGTCATCTGGCAAGCTGCCTGAGTGCCAGTTCCCGGTTCCTGCGCTGTCAATATGCCATTCTAATTTCTTTTGTTTGCATTTATGTCTTAGAATTCCTTCCGCAAGTGGTGAGCGACAAATATTACCCAAACATACCATCAGTATTTTCATAAGATCTTAGTGTTTGTTGATTATTGAATACGAAATTGGAGCTTTTAATTTGTAAATACAAAATAATTAATAAATTCGTATGCGGGCTTTGTAAGTTTCTGCATACATTCTATGAAAAACAAACTTTTCCTATTATTGCTCTTGTTGTTTGTACATGGTCTTTCTGCCCCATTTAAAAAGTGGAGGCAGACCCCTTCTGGTCTGTATTACAAGGTATATACCTCAGATACATCAAAACCTAAACCTGAGTATGGAGATCATATCTGGATGCATCTAAGAAAATACGGATGGAATAAGAAAGAGCTGTTTAACACGATGATTTTTGATACCAGAAGTGGCGTAGAAATGGATTTTAGGAAAGCAGATAAGCCATCAGATATTACAGAGATTTTTCAGTTCATGGGTAAGGGTGATTCTGCTGTTGTAATGATACCAGCAAGTATTGCAGATAGTAACGGTAGTAGAAATAAATATTATATGTTCAGATTGGTGTTAATGGATTTCCAGCGCAGGGAAGATCATATTAAATATAAAGCGACTCAAATAGAAAATCAGATAAAGACAGATTCATCTGCTATAGCTGATTTTTTATCTAAGAGTGATATTAAGGGGTTTCTTGCAGATGAAAACGGAAATTGGTATTTTAGGAAGAGCCTCGGGTTGGGCAAAAAAATAATTGAGTCAGACTCTGTAGTTATTCATTATGTAGGAAAATTATTAAACAATAGGCAGTTTGATAATTCTTATGAACGTAAACAGCCATTCTCTTTTGTAGTTGGTAAAAGACAGGTAATAGATGGATTGGATAAAGGTATTCGGAACTTTTCCTTTGGTGATAAAGGCACACTTTTAATTCCTAGCATAAATGCATACGGAGATAAAGAGGCAGGAAAAATTCCACCCAATTCTGTTTTAATTTTTGAAATAGAGATACTGCAATAAAAAAGCCACGACATGGTCGTGGCAGTTGGTTAAATTGTTTACTTAACTTCTTATTTACGATTCAAGCGCTTTTGATGCTTTTTCCTTCCCTATAATTTTATCTTTTAGTTTATCAAAGATATAGTAAACAGTAGGTACTACAACTAGGGTTAGCATTAAGGAACTTGTAAGTCCGCCAATAATTACCCAAGCCATAGATTTTTTAAATTCTGAACCAGGCCCATTAGATAATGCGATTGGCATCATTCCAAAGATCATAGCAACAGTTGTCATTAAGATAGGACGAAGGCGCTCTTTTCCTGCTTCCACTAATGCTTCCTTTAATGCTAAACCTTCGCTCTTTAAATGATTGGTGAAGTCGACTAATAGGATACCATTTTTAGCTACCAGGCCCATCAACATAATAAATCCTATGATACCAAAAATACTAAGGCTCTCCATAGTGAGGGATAAGGCAAGAATAGCCCCAATTAAAGCAACGGGAATGGAGAATAATACCACAAATGGATATAGAGCGCTTTCGTACAATGCAACCATAATTAAGTACACTAGTAATACACCTAACAACATAGCATAACCTAAGCTACCAAAAGAATCCTTTTGGTTTTTTTCTTCTCCTAGATAGTCAATACTAATTCCGGCAGGAAGTTTTGCTTTCTTGATTTCGGCTTTAATATCTGCAGTTACGGATCCTGTAGGTCTCCCTACCGTAGATGCCAATACTTGTATAGAATTTAATCGATTGTATCTTTCCAATATTACCTGGCCTTGTGTTTCTTCAATTCGTGCGATATCGCTTAATCGGATAATGGCACCTTGTGGTGTTTGTATAGCGGTATTGGCTACACTTTCCAGGCTTCTCTTATCGCTTTTATCATACATAATATTTATAGCATACTCTTCGCCTTTATCCTTAAACTTTGATTGATCATTTCCTCTGAATGCCAGCTGGATAGCTGTTCCTACAGTAGGAATAGAGAGGCCCATCTTTGCAATTTTATCTCTGTCCAGAATAATTTGTATCTCTGTTTTTGGTGATTTTGAACTGAAGTCTACATAGTCTGTACCGGGTGTTTTTTTAATAATATTTTTTACTACGTTTGCAGCAGCCCACATGTCATCCATATCTGCACCCATAATCACTACTTGAATTGGAGACATATTATTACCGGTTACTTGAGTAGGTTTCATAGAAAATTTTATACCTGGGATATGATCTATTTCTTCCCGAACTTTTGCACAAAATTTTTCAGTAGAAATAGTTCTCTTTAGTTTGCTCACTAAAGTGACAGTCATATCTGCGGTGTTAGGGGTGGAGATGCTGCCGCCTAATTGTGTTCCAACGGAGCCCACATTGGTAAATACTCTTACCACTTCAGGGTATTTTAAAAGGATATCTTCAATTTTTTTAGCGGTTTTATTGGTCTGAGATAATGTTGCCTGTGGATCTAATTCTACAATTAAATTGAACTCCCCTCTGTCTCCGCTTCCAGCAAAAGAACTCCCAATAAATCCAAATGCTCCAAGACTACCTGCTCCAACAAATAATAGTACTACACTAATCAGAACATATCTTTTATGGCTCAGAGACCATTCCAAAATACTTCCGTATCCTTGGGTCATTTTATGAATGAAGTTTTCTACTGTAATATTTATTCTACCCCATAATGTATTCTTGTTTAACTTTTCCAATTTTCCCCATTTCGATATCAATAATGGGGTAAGTGTGAAGGATACGAATAAACTCATTAGGGTAGAGAAGACCACCACTAAAGAAAACTCGCGTAAGATATTTCCAATAAGACCACCTGCAAGTGCCAACGGAACAAACACTACTATGTCAACTAAGGTGATTGCAACAGCAGTGAAGCCAATTTCAGTTCGTCCAACCAGGGATGCAGTTACCCGATCTTTACCCATTTCCATATGACGGAATATATTCTCCATGATCACGATACTATCATCAACAAGAATACCTACTACCAGAGATAAGGCAAGTAATGTCATCAAGTTTAAGGAGAATCCCATCAGGTACATCATTAGAAATGTTGGTATCATTGCCGATGGAAGAGAGATTAAAATAAATAGAGAATTTCGGAAGCTATGCAAAAAGATAAGCATAACAAAGGCAACGATAATTACTGCAAGAAATAGATCATGAGTAACTGATTTTGCAGCCTCCATAGTGTATATAGATTGGTCTGCAGCTACTTCATATCGGAAGCCCTTGGATTTATATTCATTAACTAGCGTGTCTAATTTCTCTTTCACCAGTGTGCTTACTTCCACGGCATTTGCATCATTCTGTTTGGAGACCTCAATACCTAAGCCAATTCTTCCATTGATTCTGTTAATAGTGAGTGGATCAATAGTAGCATCAGTGACAGTAGCAATATCCTGTAATAAGATTTTACTGCCGTTCTTGTTTTCACGGATAATTAAGTTTCTGAGTTGATCTACGGTAGTTAGTTTTGCATCTAAACGAATAGTATATCTGTTGTCTGGATTTTCAATATTTCCGGCAGGGTATGACATATTTCCGGCAGCAATCATTTGGCTAACTTGTGCAGTAGATAGTTTGTAAGCCTGAAGTTTTTCATTATCCAGTTTTACAGCTATTTCTCTTTTGCTTCCTCCAATTAGTCTAACTTGGCCAACTCCCGATATATTCAATAAAATAGGTTTAATACGCTGGTCTACTAAGTCGTATAATTCGGATTCGCTTATATTCGCGAATGCAGACATTTTTAGTACGGGAATTTCACTGGAGCTAAACTTACTGATTACAGGCTCATCTACTCCTTCCGGAAGATCATTTTTTACCTGATTAATTTTACGTTCTGCATCCTGTTGTGCGGTGGTGACATTCACTTTTTGTTTTAACTGTACTATTACCATAGATACATTTTCCTGAGAGGAGGAAGAAATTACATCTACTCCTTCAATAGTGGAAACAGCATCTTCAATCTTCTTGGTAACATTATTCTGAACTTCTTCAGAAGACGCTCCTTTGTAGATAGTCTGTATAGACATAATAGGAGCTTCAAATTTTGGGAGTAAGTTATAATTGAGCCCATTATAGCCTATTAGTCCAAAGACTATTAATGTAAAGAAAATTACGGTGATGAGTAAGGGGCGCTTTATAGCAATTTCGGTAATGGACATCAACTTAGTTTTTAGAATTTATGATTTGTATTTTGCTTCCTGATATAAGATTGATTTGTCCTGATGTTACTATCTTTTCCCCTGGTAGTAATCCGGTTCGTATAACAACATTTTGTCCAACTTCTTCTCCTAGTTCTATTTTTCTTATTGCTACAGTATTGCCGCTAACAACGAATACATAGGGGTTTTTAACGCCTTCTACCAAAGCAATTTTTGGTATTTGTATGGCTTCGGCTGCTTTCTTGAATGCAAACTTTACAGAGACATAAGTGCCGGCTTTGTAGCCACTGTTAGGAATCTCAACTTCAACACGATAATTATGGTTTTCATCACCCTTAGGAGAAATATACTTTATAATACCTTTGGTAATTTTATCTGGATATATAGAAGATGTAACCTGCACGGATTGTCCTTCACGTAAATCATATACATTATTCTCACTAACAAATACGATGGCTTTTAAAACAGAAACATCCATAATGGTTGCGATGGGATTGCCCGGATTCACAAACTCACCGGCATTCATATTTTTTTGTGTGATAATGCCGCTTATGGGAGCGTAGATATTATTATCTGCGATCTGTTGCTTTAGATTTTCTTCCTGAATTTTATTCGCCTGAAGATTATAGTTCAAATCTAGAATACTGGTTGCCGGCGCTGCATTTCCTTTTATTAAATCCTCTGTTCGTTCAACGTCTTTCTCCAGTTTGCTGATGGTAAGTTGTGTTGATTTAACAGCTATTTCTTTGAGTTTGGCATCTATCTTTCCTACTAATTGTCCTTTGGTTACACGTGAACCAAGCTCTATAGATAAGGAAACAATTTTTCCTGGATTAGTAGCATTGATATTGCCGGAGTTGTTTACGTCAAGTACTGCCGGTAAAGCATAATCAGTTGAAACGGGGAAGTAGCTGACATCAAAGGTGCTAACTGCAACCGGAATATTACTCCTGTCTACCGGCATTTCATTCTGCTCAATAATTTTTTTATTTTGTGTTAGTTTGTAGATCATTCCTCCTGTTAGAAGAAGTGCTACTATCCCGATTATTACTTTATTCTTCATATTGTTATTGGTATTTATTATTTTTTATAATTGTTAAGGTTTCCATTTGCTTTATCTATCTCTAATTTAGAGTTGAGCAGATCAATATAGGAGCTCATATAGTTTATCTCTGCTTCTTGATAGGCGGATTCAGAGGACACTAATTCCGAATAGGCTATAGTTCCTTTCTGAAACTGGAGAGTTACGACATCTAAAGTATTCTTGGCCAATTCCATATTTGATTTGTTAATCTCAATTGAACTTATGGCATTGGTATAACGCGTATTTGCATTTTTCATCTGAAGCTTCAGTCCTTCTTCAGATGCAGCTATATCTTCTTTTAAAGATTGTATGTTTAGTTTAGATTGTTTTACAGCGCTCGCTGTTCTTAGCCCATCAAAGATGGGTATATCTAATCGCATGTATACAGCAGCTATGGGCGACCATTTATTGAAGGAAGTTCTGAAGTCATTACCAAAACTCTGGCCAATATACTTTGCACTTACAGACAATACTGGGAAATAAGAACCTATAGTTCTTTTTAGTAGCACATTTTGCAACTGAAGATTCTTCCGTAGAATTTTTAACTCTATTTTATTTTTAATATTAGAGGTGTCTGAGAAAGAATTGATAGCTACAATTTCTTTGGTATAATTATAATCTATAGCGATAGAAGAATCTAATGGCATTGCCATGCTGAATTTAAGATTGTTTAGTGCTAACTCTTTTTTAGTTGTTAGAATTTCTTGCTGGGAGATAACGTTGTTTAGATTCACTTTAACTCGCTCCTGGTCAATCTTTTTAGCTACTCCTTTTTCATATTGTATCTGAAGAACGGGCATCAGTTTATCCAGCCTATCCTTGTTAGCCATTAGTAGCTGCTCTTGCTCATGTATAAGTAAAAGCTGGTAATAGGATATAACCGTGTTGTAGATTACATCCTCCTCGGTTTTGATCTTCTTTAGCTCAGCAATTTCGTAGCTTGGTTTTATAGCTCTTATTCCATCTATATAAGATTTATTGTAGATCATTTGATCCACTTGCACACCGATTAATGTATTATATTTCTGTCCGAATTGTACTTCCTGTGCCGGAGTCAAAAAAGTGCCAAGGCTTATTGGAGGGATAACTGTTTTCTGTAGTTGTAGGTTGTCTTCCCATTTTACTTGTCCATTAACTTGAGGAAGATAGGCGGCTTGTCCTTCTTTCTTTCTGGCATACGCAACACCAACATCATTTTTGGCCACCTTTATACTTCTATGGTTGTTAAGCGAATAGTCTACGCATTGTTGCAAAGAAAGAGTAGTCTGGCTAATTCCAAGATATTGTAGGAATAAGGAGAAAAGTAAGAGGGGTATTCTTTTCATTTAAAGTGTTATTTTTTTTAGTAATTTCTGATAGTTGACGATGCCTTTTTCTGTGCAAATGGCATGAAGGTTATAAGCCAGTATTTCCTTGTATATAGTGTTTGTATTTAGTTCTCTATTGTTTAACTCAAATGGCAATAGACTTAAGTGGAGACGAATAGACGTTGCCAATTCAAGGTTCAAGTCTTTTCTATATAATCCTTGATTGATGCCTTTTCTTAGGTTATGCAAGGTGCTTTGGTATCCAAAATTTTGTTTGTGCGCTTCAATCAGTGCTAGCGTTTCAGGATAGAATTTAGATATATCGCGAAGTATATAGGGATGATAGAGCTGCAGATTAGATGAAGTAAGAACGGCAATCTGTAAGAGTTCTTCAATCGCATCCTCGCAATTAGTGGAGATAGTTTTAATTTTATCTTCTAAAGCACTTAAGTCACTTTTTACAAAAAAGTAGACTAATTCAGACTTATTCGCAAATTCTTTATAAAGTGTTTTCTTAGATATACCTAATGCCTTCGCCAAATCGTCCATAGTAGTATTCCTGATACCCATTGTGTTGAATAGTTGACGTGCTTTCTCTAGTATCTTAAGGGACACTGCTGTTGAAGAAGACTCGTTAGCTATTATCTTTTTTGCCATACTACAAAGGTATACGTAATAAACTGAGGAAACTTTAAAAGGTTCTAAAGTTTCCAAGGTTATTTCATTAAGTTATCATTAAGCAGGAATTCTTAAGGTGGCGTTAGGCTTAAGTCTATTGAAAGGCGTAAGTATTTATTAGATTTGATATACGAATAGCTTTACTATTGATAAAGGTTTAAGTATAGGTATATGAGAGCATTAGTATTAAAACAAGATTCTTTTAGAATAGAAGAGATAGACAGACCGTCAATGGGTCCTTCACAGTGTCTGGTAAAGGTGCATTATGCGGCGTTGAACCATCGTGATCAGTGGATTCGTGAGGGGCAATATGCCAAGATTCAGTTGCCTGCTGTTTTAGGGTCCGATGGTGTCGGAATAGTAGAAGAGGTAGGGAATAAAGCAGAGGAAAAGTGGCTTGGTAAGGCTGTAATTATTAATCCCAACATAGATTGGGGTAGAGACAATAGGTTTCAGGCTAAGGAGTATCAGATACTTGGAATGCCTTCTTTTGGTACGTTAGCAGAATATATTGTGGTGGATATGGATCGTTTATACGAGCAGCCTGACTATCTTCCTATGGAGGAGGCCGCAGCTCTTCCTTTAGCTGGATTAACAGCCTATAATGCTCTATTCAACAAAGGTAAAGTGCAGAAAGGAATGAATGTGCTAATCTCCGGAGTAGGTGGGGGTGTCGCTCAATTTGCCTTTCTCTTCTCTATAGCGGTTGGTGCAAATACTTACATTACTTCCAGTAAGGATTCGGTAATACAACATTGTATTGGATTAGGTGCAAAGGGTGGTATAAATTATACACAAACTAATGCGGTAAAGGATCTGGCAAAATCGATAGGCAATTTTGATTTAATCATCGATTCTGCCTGCGGAGATGGAATGAATGAATTATTAGCAGCTCTAAAACCCGCAGGTAAGTTTGTATTTTATGGTGCAACAAGAGGTTTGCCAAAGGATCTTAATATGAGGCTCATCTTCTGGAATCACCTTCAATTATTGGGAAGTACGATGGGGAGTGATGAGGATTTCTTTAAGATGCTTGATTTTTGCAGAGAGCACAAGATACATCCTATCTTGGACAGGGTTTACAATTTAGATGATGCTGTTGCCGCTTTTGATAGAATGAAGGGCAACGAGCAATTTGGCAAGATAGTTGTAGAAATATAAAAATGAATTTTCATAGTATCTTTACTGTATGACGCACGAAGAAATACTGGGCCAATTATTTCAATTGCATTTTCAAGAGGAGTGTTCTTCTGTTGTTCGGCTTCCTCAGGCGGGTTCTGATCGGATTTATTTCCGGCTAAGCAGTGCATCTCATGTGGCAGTGGGAACCTATGGTGACGATATAAGAGAGAACGAAGTATTCATTCATCATACGCGGCACTTTCACAAGAAACATATTGCTGTCCCTCAGGTTTTTGCTGTAACTGAGGATAGGCACTACTATCTTCAAGAGGATCTGGGAGACGTATCATTATATTCTATTATCAAAGAAAAAGGTATAGATAATGAGGTTGTAGTTTATCTGAAAGAGGTGCTAAAGCAGCTGTCTGTTCTTCAAATAAAGGGGGCAGAAGGATTTGATTATGCATCCTGTTACCCTATTCAGCGCTTTAATAGAAGTTCGATGTTTTGGGATCTCAACAGTTTTAAATATTATTTTGCTAGAATTGCTCGAGTTCATTTTAGTGAAGTAAAACTGAATAAGGACTTCCATTGGCTTTGCGATTATCTATTGGAGGAAAAGAACCTCTATTTTATGTTTAGAGATTGTCAGTCGCGCAACGTCATGGTACACAATAATAAAATTTTCTTTATCGATTATCAGGGCGGTAGAAAAGGCCCGTTGCAGTATGATGCAGCTTCTCTTTTATGGCAGGCAGGAGCAAAAATACCATATGCTATAAGAGAAGAGCTATTTGATTATTACGCAATTCAGGTTGCAGAGCACATAAGCATAGATAAAGAAGATTTTAAAAAGAGGTATTACGGATTTGTACTTATTCGTATGTTACAGGTTTTAGGTGCTTATGGTTTCAGAGGGCTAATCGAAAGGCGTAGTCACTTTATCGAGAGTATTATTCCAGCCATTGAAAATATACGTTGGTATCTCGAGAATATTAAATTGGATATTGAATTACCTGAGTTAAACAGTGTTTTGCAACAACTCTGTAGAGTTGATTATGAGCAGTTGTTAAAAGGTGATAATATGGCGATGACCTTGCCATCATCTGAGCACAAGCGATTAAAGGTGACCGTTAATAGTTTTTCCTACAGGCGGGGGATTCCTGCAGATGCTTCCGGCAATGGCGGAGGTTTTGTATTCGATTGTCGGGGTATACACAATCCAGGCAGGTATGAGCCTTACAAGGAATTTCATGGGAAAGATAAGGCAGTAATAGAGTTCCTGGAAACGAAGAGTAAAGTGAAGGAGTTTTTAGACAGCGTTTACAAAGTCATAGACATTAACATACAGGATTATCTGGAGCGAGATTTTGAATTCCTTCAAGTTAACTTCGGTTGTACGGGTGGGCAACACCGCAGCGTATATTGCGCAGAACAAACTGCTAAATATATTCGTGATAAATATAAGCTTCCGGTTGAGGTAAAGCATATTGAACGCGAATTACAAGGCCAAAATATTTAAGTAAGATGAAAGCAATGATCTTTGCCGCTGGATTGGGTACTAGACTTAGGCCCCTAACGGATAATTGTCCGAAGGCATTGATAGAAGTGGGAGGTAAACCGATGCTGCAGATAGTGATGGAGCAACTTAAAAAATATGGTTTCAATGAGGTGATTATAAATGTACATTATCTGGCTCATCAGGTAACAGATTTTCTACAACAACAAGAAAATTTTGGAATGCGTATTGAAATTTCAGATGAATCAGATGAAATCCTGGAAACAGGTGGTGGGCTCTGGAAGGCACGTCATTTTTTTGATGACGGTCTACCTTTTTTATTGTGTAATGCAGATATCCTGACAAATATTAATCTTATAAATTTTTATCAGCAGCATCTGCAGAATGATGCCATGGCAACTTTAGCAGTGCGTAATCGATCTTCTTCCCGATATTTTTTATTCGATGATGAGGATGTCCTCTTTGGTTGGGAGCACGTAAAGGAGGAACGTATTGTTATTCCTAGAAAAACGAATCTTTCCGCGGAGCAAACTACTGCAGAATATCCTTTGCATGAATTTGCATTTAGCGGTTATCACATACTATCGCCTGAAATTTTTAAGTATAACCAGCGTAAAGGAAAGTTCTCTATGGTAGACTGGTATCTCGATATTTGTAATACTCAACGAATAAAGGCGTATCATCATGACGATGATATCTGGATTGATATTGGATCACAGGATGAACTCGAGAGGGCTAATGAAGTGGTTAAATCCTTTTTAGAATAATTAGACTTTAGCTTATTTTAATACCTCGAACTGGAATTTAGTATATACTGGTCTGTGGTCAGAAAGCCACTCATTGTTGCTATCCAGAAACGCATCTCCTGGTATAGAGTATTCCAAGGGTGTTAATTTTATCATATCGTTACTTCTGTAGAATATCTTATCTACTACTTCGCAATTTGCGTAAGGTGAAGATGGGTCGCAATCGGTTAAAGCTATTCCATCCTGATTAGGTAAAACACCATTTCTTTCCATTTCTATCCAGGAGTCTTTAAATCCTCTGCTCAGTATTTCTCGGATATTATCGCCTGTTCTCGTATATCTGCAATTGGTGTCGCCCATGATAATAACGGCATTGCCTGCAGAGCGGAATTCTATGTATTTGCAGAGCTGCAGAATATTTTTTCTGCGTGCTGTGAGATCCAAAACATCGCTTCCTGCATTGCAGTGAACATTGTATATGTCTATATATGCCTTAGTATTTAACTTTAGTCTGCTGTAAGTAAATCCCTTTGGTGTAAAGCAGTCAGTTCCATTGCAGTCTTCCCATTGAGTTCGCATAAAATTCAAGAACACAAATTGAGATAACATATTGAGTCCATCTCCCAATGAGCTGTTAGCTACATATGTGCTTCGGTATTTGTGATAGTCATTGCTAAGCAGAAGATCATGATAGCTGAAGTCTTCCTGAACATTTACTAAATCGTACTTATTTAGACGACTGCTGATTAGTGGAGTATTGGTGAATGGATGAGATCCTGAAGCGGGCTCAGGAAGTCCTGCAATATTATAGGTTACAACAGTAAATACACCTTGTTTGGATTCATCGCTTTCCTTTTTACATCCAGCAATAAAAGAAATGCTTAGTAATAGGAAATAATAGATAACTTTTTTCATGTTATTAAGATATTGATTTTTATGGTAAACAATAAAAAACCTAAAGGCTATTTATTGGCGTACTAATATTACGCGCATCTTCTCTTTTCCACAGTTGGAGTTCATATATCCATCCATATAGATTTTTTTCTTGTAGGTACTTCTAAAGATTTTTAAGGTAGCTGATCCGAAGCACCAGTTTAGTCCTTTGGGTAATAAATCGCTGTAGATGAGTCGAGTCTGAGTAAAGCTGATGCTGAATTTCTGATAATTCAATTCTCCTTGTATGGCATATTTAGCCTTGTATATATCAGTCTGGTACCTGTATTGAACTGTCATTTCTCCTACTACTTGTCCGGCATTATTGTCGTCAATGATAGTTAGCGTTGTGGGCAGGCCATCTTTATTATCCTTGTCTAAGCTCTTGGAGGTAATGTACCCTTTCCAGGTTCCCCGTAAAAGAGGATTGCCTGCGAAACAAGATACAGTAAGCAGAAGGATAATTACAATATATAGTAACCTGTGCGGCATTATGCTATTGCTTTACGAAGCAAGTTATTCATATCTACTTTTTCACCTACGATTCTGGCTACCTCAGAGATATTAATACGTTCTTGCTCCATAGTATCGCGAACACGCAGCGTAACAGTATTATCTTCCAGCGTCTGGTGGTCTACTGTTATGCAGTAAGGAGTACCTATGGCATCCATTCTTCTGTATCGTTTACCTATGGCATCTTTTTCTTCATAGAAGGTGCGTCCAACAAATTTTAATACATTCAAGATCTCTCTGGCTTTTTCTGGCAGTCCATCTTTCTTTACTAAAGGCAAGACAGCTACTTTAATCGGAGCCAATGCAGGAGGTAGATTTAGTACGATTCTTGTCTCTCCGGATTCCAATGTTTCTTCCTTCAGGCACTCGCTCATTATTCTCAGGAACATACGATCAAGGCCTATGGATGTTTCGATAACATAGGGAACATAGTTCTGGTTGAGTTCTGCATCAAAGTACTGTAATTTCTTTCCAGAGAATTTCTGATGTTCAGTAAGGTCAAAGTCAGTTCTTGAATGAATACCTTCAAGCTCTTTAAATCCGATTGGAAACTTAAATTGTATATCTTCGGCTGCATTGGCATAGTGTGCCAGCTTTTCGTGTACGTGGAAACGCAGGCTGTCCTGGGATGAACCAAGGGCAAGGTGCCATTTCATACGTGTCTCTTTCCAGGTCTTAAACCATTCCAATTCTGAACCAGGACGAACAAAGAATTGCATTTCCATCTGTTCAAATTCTCGCATCCGGAAGATAAACTGTCGCGCTACGATTTCATTACGGAATGCTTTACCTATCTGAGCAATACCAAATGGTATTTTCATTCTGGCCGACTTCTGCACATTAAGGAAGTTCACAAAAATACCTTGTGCCGTTTCTGGTCGAAGGTATAATTCTGTAGCCATTTCATCTACTGCGCCCATTTTGGTGCCAAACATTAAATTAAACTGACGTACATCCGTCCAGTTTCTGGAGCCAGATACTTCGCAGGCAATCTCATATTCCTCAATAAGTTCTTTGTAGCGTTTAAAATCAGAGGCTTCAGCAGCTTTTGTATAGGCTGTTTCGAGTTGTAGTGCCTTTGCATAATCGCGACTTGCCTTAGCTTTCTCTTCTTCAGAGGAAGATAATTCGATGCCTTTTTTAGTGAGTTCTTTTTCTCCCTTCTCCTTTAGCTTATCAATCTTTTCTTCTAATAATACATCAGCGCGATATCTTTTTTTGGAATCCTTATTATCAATTAGCGGATCAGAGAAACTGTCTAAGTGTCCGGATGCTTTCCAGGTTGTAGGATGCATAAAAATTGCTGCATCAAGGCCAACGATATTCTCGTGCATCTGAACCATACTCTTCCACCAATATTCTTTGATATGGTTCTTTAGTTCTACGCCAAAAGGACCATAGTCGTAAACGGCTCCAAGGTTATCATAAATTTCGCTGGATGGGAAGATGAATCCATACTCTTTGCAATGTGAAACAATCTTTTGTAAACTTTCTATTTCGGCCATAATGAACAAAGATAAAAATATGTCTCCATTGCACAATAGCATAAAGCACTAACACTGGGTTAAGAATATAAAATATAAGCCTTAAAATGATAGGTGTTATTTCTTAGGAATCGATTTTAGAGTACATAGTGAGACTTATGCCCATTCTGCTTCACCTTTTTTGATGCTATTCTTCTCTAAAATAAAATCATTCAGATTGATTGTTTTAGTTCTTCTTCTGAATTCTGTTGTGAAACCAGGCCATACGGTGTGGTTTTTGCCATTTTCACTAATATACCAGCTTTTACATCCAGAATCCCAAATAGTATTCTTTAGCTTTTGTTGGATACTTATATTAAAATCATCTTGAACCTCTTTCTTAACTTCAACAGATCGTAAATCTTGAGCTATCATCTTTTGTATACCATCTATGACGAAGTTAGTCTGAGATTCTATCATATAAATCATAGAATTATGTCCCAAGCCTGTATTAGGGCCAAGCATCATAAACATATTTGGGAAGTGATGAATAGAAGCACCATAATAGGCCTCTGGTCCATTCATAAAAGCATCTTTCATTTGAATGCCGCCTCTTCCATGAACATCGAAATACTGAAAGCTATCAGCCACATGGAATCCTGTGCCTAAAATAATTGCATCTATTGCTCTCTGTTTTCCATCTTTACTAACTACGGTTGTTTCAGTGAATTTTTCTATACCTTCCGTTACTACATCTACATTGCTTTGAGCGAGTGCAGGATAGTAGTTGTTAGAGAGTAACACACGCTTACAACCCAATCTGTAAGTTGGTGTTAATTTTTTTCTAAGTGTTTCATCTTTAATATATTTTTTTAGATGTCTTAATCCAATGCGCTCTCCCAATTTTAGAATGCGTTCTTCATACATAAAGCCAAGTACCTGTGCTTCATTTAGGTAATAAATGAAATCACGATTCAGTTGTTGTATTATTGGGAGTTTCTCAAATAACGTATGCTGAGTAGGCGTAAATTCACTATCTGGCTTAGGGAGCACCCAAGGGGCTGTCCTCTGCATCAGGTAAAGCTGTTTAACTTTGGGTTGTATTTCGGGAACAAACTGAATTGCACTTGCGCCCGTGCCGATAACGCATACATTCTTTCCCTTTAAATCATAGTCATGGTTCCATCTTGCTGAGTGAAAAATTGCTCCTTGAAAATCATGTATACCAGGTATGTTGGGTAGGCTAGGGATATGCAGTGGCCCATTACCGAATACAACTACATTACAGAAGAGCTGCTCCTTCTTGGTGTTAATGATTTCCCAGGTGGCGGTATCTTCATGATATATCGATGTTTTTACTTCCCAATTATAAACGATATGCTCTTCCAGATTATATTTCTTAACGCAATGCTTGATATAAGACAGGATCTCTGGTTGCGCTGAATATTCTCTGCTCCAGTTGGGATTGGGCTCAAAGGAAAAGGAATAAAGATTGGATTTAACGTCACAAGCTGCCCCAGGATATGTATTATCTCTCCAGGTGCCTCCCACCTCAGGTGCTTTCTCTAATATTTTAAAATTATGAAACCCAGCTTTTTTAAGCTGAATCCCTACACTTATTCCGGAGAAGCCGGTACCCGTTATTATGACAGAAAAATCTTTGGATGCCTTGCCTTGTATAGCCATGAAATTGAATTGTAGGGTAAAGTTAGTACATAATGACAATCTGCGTCTATGCAAAAGCTAATTTATCATTCAGAAATGATAAGTAACTATTAATTAATAACTTTACACCATGCTTTCTCAAAGGAGTCTTTTTTTGCAGCATGTAGCCCAGA
This sequence comes from Sphingobacteriales bacterium, assembly GCA_947460245.1. Classification (GTDB taxonomy): domain Bacteria; phylum Bacteroidota; class Bacteroidia; order Chitinophagales; family JADIYW01; genus JADJSS01. Next base: position 99,077 of record CANHGL010000001.1, on the reverse strand, counting down.
CGAGCAATTCCCCTATGGGGCTGGAGATCAGTAGAGCCGAAGGGGTCTATTTGTACGACAATGCAGGAAAGCGTTATATCGATTTAATTTCCGGAATAAATGTTAGTAGTCTTGGCCATTGCCATCCGTCAATAGTGGAGGCTGTTCAACAACAGGCTGCTCTGTATATGCATACTATGGTTTATGGAGAGTTTATTCAAACGCCACAAGTTGAGCTTGCTAAATATGTAACTGCATTGCTACCTGAACCATTGAATACGGTCTATTTTACAAATTCCGGTACAGAGGCAACAGAGGGTGCGATGAAGATAGCTAAACGGTTTACCGGAAGAACAGATTTTATTTCTTTTACGCATTCATATCATGGCAGTACACAAGGCGCACTGAGTCTTTTGGGGGATGAGTATTTCAAATCTAATTACAGGCCCTTGTTGCCGGGTGTTCGGCATATTCGCTATAATACACTGGAAGATCTCTCTCATATAAGCTCGAATACAGCTGCAGTATTTATGGAGCTTGTTCAGGCAGAGGCTGGTGTTATTGTGCCAGATGATGCTTATCTCAAAGCAGTAAGAGCGCGATGTAATGAAACAGGAACGCTGTTGGTTTTTGATGAGATTCAAACAGGTTGTGGAAGAACAGGAGCAATGTTTAGGCTGGAGACAGTTGGCGTAGTGCCGGATATTTTACTCTTGGGTAAATCATTCGGTGGAGGGCTACCACTCGCATGTTTTATTGCGCGTAAGGAGGTAATGGGGGTAATTCAGCAGAATCCGGTATTGGGGCATATTACCACTTTTGGAGGGAATGCACTTTGTTGTTCAGCAGCCCTGGCTTCGCTTCGGGTAATTAAGGAACAGCAATTGTATAGTGCTGTAGTAGAAAAAGCAAAATTATTTAGGGAGCATTTGCAACATCCTGCTATACATAAAATAACCAACTGCGGGTTGATGATGGCAGTATATCTGGATAACTTTAATCACTTGAAGGCAGTGATAGAGGTATGTCTGGAAAAGGGATTGGTTACAGACTGGTTCTTATTTGCCGATAACTGCATGCGAATAGCACCGCCATTAATTATTTCAGAAGACCAGATTATAGAATCTTGTTCAATTATACGTGAGGCATTGGATATTGTTTATGGCAATAGATAATAAATATATCATTGATTGTCTAAAGCAGAGGCTGAAAACGCTTCTCATAATAGTTGTCTCTTGTTTTGCCTATGGTACTTATGCTCAGGCTTCTTCTGCTTCCATTAGTAAAAAATTACCTAAGCATGTTTTTATTAAAATTATAGATTCTGTGAGCACTATGGTGATTAATGATGCTACAGCATTTAGACACGTCGACTTGCCTAGTCGCCTTATTGCTAATTTTAACAGCTATATCAAAGATTCAGCAGTCTCTAATGTAGAAGGACTGAAGACAAAGGTGTACTATGCTTATACGCTGCAGGATGGGCAAATATTAAACGGAGATATTTATTGGAATGACACCAAAAGTTATATTATTTTCTCTGCAGATGACAGAAAGTATATTAATTATTTTAGCAGAGACGGAGTGGAGCAGTTAAAGAAACTTTTTAAATTTTAGCGTTGAAAAAATCATTTATTTTTAATGTTCTCTTCATGGTTTTTGTCAACCTATTAATAAAACCCTTCTGGGTTTTTGGGATTGACAGAACTGTTCAAAATAGCCTTGGTGGGAGTGACTATGGTTTATATTTTGCTATTTTTAATTTTACTTATCTGTTTCAGATTGTTTTAGATTTTGGTCTGCAAAATTATAATAACAGGGAAGTAGCTTCGGATAATAGCAGGATTAACCAGTTATTGCCTGCTATTCTTACTTTTAAGACCATACTTTTTATTCTTTACCTTGCATTGTGTGTATGTGTTGCCTATCCTTTAGGATATCTATCAAAACCTTTTATTTGGGTGATACTAGCCAATCAGATACTGCTTTCCTTTAATATTTATTTGCGTACCAATATCTCTGCACATCAGTTATTTGTAAAAGATGCTTTATTATCTGTTTTGGATAAATTATTGATGATTATTTTTGCAGCGATTTTAATCTGGGGAAATCTTCCGGGTTTTCAACTCAGCGTTTTTAACTTTGCTTTGGTTCAGCTTGCTGCATATTTATTTACCTTTTTCGTTTGTTTGATTTTCTCATTAAAGCTTACACATAAGATTTATTTTAGTTTTGATTTAAAGCAAATGTGGGGTATCGCCCGTGAGACATTGCCGTATGCAGTCATTCATTTTCTTATGACTGTTTATTATAGGATTGATGGGGTTATGCTCGAGCAACTGCAAGGCGTCAAGGGTGCAGAAGAATCTGGAATTTATGCTCAGGGTTACCGGATTATGGAATCACTTAATAATATTGGTTATCTCCTAGCTACTATTCTACTACCCTTATTTGCATTCAGAATATCTAAGCAGGAAGAGATAAAATCATTGCTTAAATCTGGAATATCCATTATGTTCTGTGTGGCGGTCTCAATTATTATCTGTCTATTTAGTTATAGATTTGAATTAATGCATTTGTTATATAGCTCTTCAGATGCGTACTATTCCGGGGAAGTATTTGGATATCTTTTGTTGAATTTTTTCCCAGTAGCTATCTTATATGTTATAGGCACTTTGCTTACCGCCAATCGAAATTTTAAGTTGATGATTTATACATTGTCTATTGCCGTTTTAATTAATGTTCTGCTTAACTATTACCTTATTCCTGTTTTAGGTGCAAAAGGTGCTGGTTTGGCCACTTTGGTTACTCAGCTATTTATGTTGATTGCTTATTCTATCTATGTGGTATATATTTTTAAAATTTCTTTACAAGTTACTTTCCTGCTTAGAGTTCTGTTATTTTCTGCGTTATGCTATTTAATGCTGTTATTAGTTTCTAGGTTTGCCTTCTTTGGGAATGGGAGCCAGGATCTCTTGATGCACTTTGCTGCTTATTTTGTAGCTATTCCTTTGTTTGCTTACATTTCAGGCTTGATAGATGAAAAAACCTTTCAGCTTAAGGTGGGGCAAAATAAATAAATGTAATAGTTTTCTTACTTTTGATCAGAATAAATCACTCCAATGATTCAGCTCTTAGAAATTATAATGAAGTGGCGTAAGCAAGTTTTATTTTTTACTTTATTGTCAGTGCTTATAGCCTCAGTTATTACTGCTCCATTTATCATGCCGCCGTACTACAAATCCAAGATGGCTTTCTATCTATCTAATCCAATAAGTACAGACAGAGCAGCTCTTTTCAATGAGAAAGAGGGGGGAGGCGTTAGTATATTTGGAGGAAAGGAAGACATAAATAGGTTTCTTTCTATATTAAATTCAGCGCCTGTAAGTTTACACATTATACAGAAATATAAACTTAAAGCACATTATAATATTCCTGATGATGACAAGGAGCTTTCTTTATACTATACACAGAAAGAGTTTTTTGGAAATTTTAAAGCCATTAAGAATGATTTAGGGGCCATCGAAGTAAGTATAGAAGATATAGATCCAAGCCTTGCTGCTTCTATGGCTTCAGATATTGTTATGCAAGCTGACTCTGTTTACAGAGCTATGCTAGTAGAAAATAAATCTGCAGTATTGGCATTACTGGATAAACAGATTGTCCTTAAGGATTCAGAAAAACAAAAGAGTGCTTCTTCTGCTCTTTCAGATGAATTAGCAAGACTGAATACGATAAGAGATCAGTATGAGGTTTCTGCTTCTGCTAATTTCAAAACAATTTATGTAGTGGAAGAGCCAAAGCCTGCTGCCAAAAAATCCAGCCCTGTACGGTGGTTAATTGTATTGCTTTCCATGGTTTTCTCATTTGTACTGGCCTCTTTAACTGCTATGGCTATAGAATTGTATAAAAATGCAGACAAATACGGATTTAATCGCTCCTGATGTGCCTAGTAAACAGGCTAAATTAATCTTTTGGGTTAGTGTCTCTTTTTTTTTAATTACAAGCACAGTAGCGGTCTATTGGAAAATGCCATTGTTGCATTTACTTCCTTTTTCCCTACTTTTTTTATTGATTACGTTTGTAAACTTCAGGACAGTTTTTTTTTTAATGCTTTTTGTCTTACCTTTTTCTACGGAGGCATTTATAGGCGAATTTGGAATTGATCTTCCTTCTGAGCCATTGGTAATGCTTCTTTCTGGATTTTCTATTCTTTATTTTATTAGGAATAAAGAGGAGATAAGAAGATCAACGTATAGGCATCCTATTTTTTTTATTATTGCTTTGCAGTTTGTATGGAGTTGTATAGCAACCTGTTTTTCTTCAGATGTATATTTTTCGGTAAAATATTTGTTAGCAAAATTATGGTATTTGCTATGTTTTCTTGTCTTGCCGGTAGTATTAATCAGGAAAGAGTATCTGTTTCGTAGATTCTTTTGGTGTTTATTTTTACCTACGCTATTCTCTATATTATTTGTGCTTATTAAACATGCAACAAGACAGTTTGATTTTGATAGTATTCAGTATGCTGTAAATCCAATATACAGGAACCATGTTAACTATGCAGTTTTTATTACGATGATGTTGCCTTTTCTTTTTCTTGCGAAATCATGGTACCCAGCGTATTCTTTTAAATATAAACTTCTGAAATATTCTATTCCTGTTTTTCTAGGCGCTATCTATTTGTCTTACACTAGAGGAGCGTGGTTAGCCGTGGGTACTATGCTAATCTATTATTATGTGTTGCGTTTCAAACTCACTAAATATGTTTTGGCCTTTGCATTTGCAGGCGCCATAGGATTTTGTAGTTATATATTATATGATAATAACTATTTAAATTATGCACCTGATTATGAGCACACCATTTATCATGATGAGCTAGCAGATCACCTAAGCTCTACCTTTGAGATGGAAGATATGAGCACAGTTGAACGATTCTATCGTTGGATAGCCGCCATTAAGCTCTCTAAGGAAAATCCGGTGGTTGGAGTTGGTCCCAATAATTTTGTTTCTAATTATAAGCAACACACGGTGACAGCATTCGAAACATATATAAGTGATAATGATGAGCGCTCTACTGTACATAATTACTTTCTTTTGTTGCTATCGGAGCAGGGTTTTCCGGCTTTATTATTATTCCTGCTTTTGATTATAGTAACGCTTCTTACTGCACAGCAAGAATACACAAACGCATCAGCCTACAGGAGAAAATATATTCTCGCACTTACCTTATGTATTATTGTTTTTCTATTGAATAATACGCTTAGCGATCTTGTAGAAGCAAATAAAGTGGGCTCTCTTTTTTTAATGTGCTTGGGGTTGTTGGCAGTATTTAGTAGTAGAGAAATTGAGCTATCTGAGTATTAAAGAAATTTACCTATAAGTATACTGATGTCGTCATTGAAAAGTACATTTCCTTTAAATTTACTGATGTAATTATATAGCATCTTATTGAAGATTTCTGGACTCAGCCGATGATTGTCGTAAATAAATTGTTCTATCCTTTCCATTCCCAAGGGGTCTTCTTCCCCATTTTCGAGCTCTGTAAGTCCGTCTGTGAAGCATACAATAGTGCTATCCGACTTCAATACAAGTTTCCCAAACTCTATCTTAGGAAGTTCATCAAAAATGCCAAGTAAAGTGCATCCAACCTCCATTCTGCTAATCTTATTGTCTTGTATCATTACAGGAGGAACGTGACCCGCATTTACGTAGATTAATTCTCTGGAAAGGATATTATATCTACCCATGAATAGTGTAATAAAATTTTCACCATTGGTAATTGAGAATATCTTTCTATTTAAGTCTTCTATGAATCTTTTGTCAAAATTCTGTATGTTAAGTGTTGCATTCAGATAGGCTTGCAGATTCGCCATCACTAATGCTGCTGCAATTCCTTTTCCGGAAATATCTCCTATGCAGAATACAAACTCATCCTTGCTTACGTGTATTACATCATAATAATCGCCTCCGATACCCTTGTAAGGAAGGTATAGCCCTGCAAATTCATAGAGCTTATTTTTTGGGAGCTTCTTGGGTATTAGCATGCCTTGCACCTTAGAGGCTAGGTCTAATTCTTTATAGAATTGTTTTTTTTCTACTTCCTGTTTAAATAGTCGTTTATTCTCTACAGCTACAGCAATCACATTAGTCAGTGTTAACGCAAAATCCAGCAGCTCTTCTTCTTGATGTGCAATGCCTTCATTAATGTCTCCTAGCAATGCTATTGCTAGCGGCATTTGTTTGTGATATACTGGTATAATATATTTGAAGCCTGCAAATATTCCTTGTTCTTCTTTATTTAATTGTCTGATGGTTTTGTATTGCTCTAACTGAGATTGGGTTGGAAAATAATAATAGTGTTCTGATGATTTATTGTCCCAAATGACTGGCTTCCATGCCTGATCATATCGAAATAGAGCAATTTTATTTACACGAATCTGGGTATAGATGATTTGTTTATAAAGCTCATATAATCTTTCAGTTGATATATTATCATTGATGGCTTTAGTGGCTTCGGATAAAGCATTTAGTTGGCTTGATTTTACCTGTAACAGTTCTTTAATTACAATTAGCTCATTCTCTATTTCAGGAGTATTCATCTCTTTAAAAGTACTAAAAACAATTCTGAATAGAAATTATTTTTACATGCTCATGCAAAAAAAAAGACCGCTAAAATGCGGTCTATTTTTTTATATGCCATTTTCGTATGCTCTATTGATTCAATAGTTCTAAAATTTGTTTGGTAGAATCTTTGGTGTCCACCTTGTCAATGACTTTATCGATAATACCTTTCTGATTAATAATGAAGGTGGTGCGGAATACGCCATCGTATACTCTTCCCATAAATTTCTTCTGCCCCCAAACTTCATAGTCGGTAACTATTGTCTTATCTGTGTCAGCAATCAAAGTGAAGGGTAATTCATATTTTACCTTAAATTTTTCGTGTGATTTTTCACTGTCTGGGCTCACGCCAATAACCTGTAGGCCCATTTTTGTAAGCTTGGAATAATTATCACGAAAGCTACAGGCTTCCGCAGTGCAGCCAGGAGTATCATCCTTTGGGTAGAAGTAAAGTATTGTTATTTTTTCCTTAAAGGATACTCCATTAATTTTTGGTGCTTTTGTGCCTTCTTTTAACATAATAAGATTCTTTGGTTAGTTTTTAAAATATTGCTCAAGCGTAGCCTGATTTTGTTTTTTATCTGTAACAAGTAGGATTAGTTTATGTTCACCGGAGGGGCAGTATTCATCAAATTTATATTCTAACATATCATTTTTAGCATCATAGTAAAAGTTAACCCAATGTCCGTCTATAAAGCCATTATATTCGCTAATTCCTGATAGATTGTCACTAATTTTAACACGGATAGTATTACTGGTAAATTTCGAACCTTCGGCAGTGTAATTCAATAGCTGTATAAACGGTTTGATAGTATCAAAGCTTAGGTAAAAGGTACCAATGTCTTTTGTATTTGCATATGCCCATTTATCTTTCACGTTTGTAGTTAAGGCAGTTTCTTTATCTTCATGATTCTTTACAACAATTACAGCATTCTTTTTTAGTTCAGTGCCAAGGATTTTACTTTCTAACTCTACTGTACAAGCTTTGTTTAAGGGTATGTATTGGTTCTCTTCCATAGTGTAAACAGGGGGAGTGTAACTACTGTCCATTTTGAAGTTTAGCGACACATCATCATAAAATGTATTTTCATAAAATGTAATACTGAATCCCTTATCTCTTAGGGTATTCTTTTTCCTAAAGTTTAAAGATGATTTTACTGTAGATTTCGTTTTCTTGCTAGCTGCTGATATTGGAATAAGTATTGTCGTTTTGTTGAGCTTGAAGTCATAACACTCTATGGTTATGTATTCTATAGTATCTGGAGTTTCTAAAAATCCATTATTTACGATGGTGTCATAAATACTAAGGGTGTTATTCGGCAGCCTGAAACATTGATACTCATCTTTTTTATTCTGTTGTTGTTCTTTATAGTCCATAAAGGCACTTACCATTCTGGTTTTATCAAAATCTATTTCGTTCAGCGTGTATTGGAAAATATTTATAGACCCTTTTTTTACGATGATGCGATATATGCCATTCTTGTTTTCATTGTTAAATTGCTGGTCGTACCCCTGAACTCCTATACCGATAGCTTTGGCACTGGAAGATACCTTAACGGGTTGGCTGACTGTTAGTGTATTATCCTTCTTTATTAATTGAATGCTCTCGCTAGCTGCATTATAATAGTTGTCGTAGATCTCATATATTTTAATGGAAGAGATACTTGGTGGAATAGTGTCTATGTATGAATAGTTAAACAGTAGCGGATTTATACTATGCTCACTCTTGGAGTCCCTGATTTCAAAATGCAGGTGTGGGCCTCCGCTACCTCCTGTATTTCCCGAGAATGCTATGGTGTCATCTTGTCTAATGGGCATGATGGTGGAATCAAAGAATACATCAAGTTCAGATTGATTATTCTTATAATGTTGTTCATGAATATACTTTTCAATTTTCCTATTAAATGCGCTTAGGTGTGCATAAACACTGGTAAAGCCATTAGGGTGTTTGATATAAATACATTTACCATATCCATAAGGAGATACTTTTATTCTGGAAATATACCCGTCATAGATACTGAATACAGGTTTGCCTTCTGTTCCGTCTGTTTTGATATCTATCCCTGAGTGGAAGTGTGCTGTTCTGGGTTCTCCAAAACAACCTGCAAGATCAAAAGGTAAATGTATTGGTTGAGAGAATGGTATTCTCTTGTATGATGATGGCTGTGACAGTAAAATCTGGCTAATAGCACAACACACAAGGAATGTTATTGCAAATCTCATATTCTACCAAAGGTATAAACTTTGTAACAATCCTGCTGAAATGAATAGGATATTGCGTTCAGTCTATGGCCGTAACTAATTAAGAGAAGTTGGGTGCCAGGTCATGCTCTTCGTAAAACGAATTGATATGCTTTATGGCTTCTTCGGTATCATCGGTAATCAGAAAAAGATCCATGTCTGCTTCGTTAATATTCCGTTGGTTTTGAAGTACCTCTGTTTTTATCCAGTCTATCATACCGGCCCAGAATGCTTTACCCATCAATACAATCGGAACGCGATCAATCTTTTTTGTCTGAACCAATGTCATCACCTCAAATAACTCGTCAAAAGTCCCAAACCCTCCTGGAAGATATACAAACCCCTGAGCGTATTTTACGAAAACAACTTTACGTACGAAAAAGTAATGATGTGAGATGAGTTTATCATTGTCAATATGTGGATTGTGTCCTTGCTCAAATGGAAGTTCAATGTTTAGTCCGACAGATTTGCCATCTTTATTTTGTGCACCAAGGTTTCCTGCTTCCATAATTCCGGGGCCACCTCCAGTGATTACGCCATATCCTTCTTCAGCTAATCGCTCGGCAACTTTTACCGCCATTTGGTAGTATGGGCTATCAGGTTTCGTCCTGGCAGAACCAAAAATAGATATACAAGGTCCAATCTTATCCATCTTATCGTAAGCATCTACAAATTCGCTCATGATACGAAACATACTCCAGCTATTGGAGGCATTGACCTGTGTCCAATTTTTTTGTTTAAAAGGTCTCTTTTTTTTAAAGTCTTCTAATGACATCTGCTTTCATTTAATGAGTAATATTTTTTCAGGTTATCGTCCGGATAACAGCCGGATTTTTTTGACCCGACTAACAAAGGTAATAATAAATTGCCTATTTACTTAAAGACCTCACTGTCAGCTGTTGATAACTTGGGTGTTGGTGAACTGATAATAAAAAGTCCTATAAATGTTAATAGGCCATTCCAAAGAATGAGCTCCGGTCCAAAGTTGAATCCGGGAATGAACCGGTTTGCATTTATATCTAGAACGTAGATGATTGCCGGAACAGATACACATACCAACGGGGCTAACTTATCGGTAAGGCTGCGCTTGGTGAGGATACCGAACATGAATAACCCTAGTAGTGGTCCATAGGTATATCCGGTAATTTTAAGCAAGAGGTCTATAATGGCTTGTTTATTGAGAATTTTAAAGCCAATAACAAATAATAAGAATACGAATGCCATCATAAAGTGCACCGTAAGTCTTATTCTGGTGCGTTGTCCCTCATCAATTTTTTTATTGTCGTGGATTCCAAGAATATCTATGCAAATAGAGGAAGTTAGTGCAGTTAGTGCGCCATCAGCACTTGGAAAGAGTGCCGAAATAAGACCAATTACAAAGATAATGGTAATGAATCCGGGAAGATATTGTATGGCGATAGTTGGGAATAGATTGTCGGTCATTTCAGGTGTACTAATACCTTTTGCCTGACAATACAGATATAAAACTCCGCCCAATACAAGAAAGAGGAGGTTTACGAGCATTAGAATAAAGCTAAAAGTGATCATATTCTTCTGTGCTTCTCCGAGATTCTTGCAACTAATATTTTTTTGCATCATCTCTTGGTCTAATCCCGTCATCGAGATAGTAATAAACATCCCCCCTAATATCTGTTTTAAAAAGTAATTTCCTTTGAGCCAGTCGGTCATAAAGATTTCTGTGTACCCTTTATCCTTAAGCGAGCCTAAAAGACCTCCAAAAGAGAGTTGGAGTTCATTTTTTATAAACCATACACAAGTGATTAAAGCAATCAGCATAAAGGTAGTCTGCAGCATGTCTGTCCATACAATAGATTTAACTCCACCCTTGAAGGTGTATAATAAAATCATCACGAGTATGATAAATGAGGCTAATATGTAATAGCTCATGCCTTGTGGCAGCAGAAAGTATTGTAGAATATTAATTACCAGATAGAGTCGGAGGGTAGCACCCAACGTTCTGGATAAGATAAAGAAGCTGGCACCAGTTTTATAGGTGGAGTTTCCGAATCTCTTCTGAAGATAGGTATATATAGATGTCAGATTAAGCTTATAGTAAACTGGCAATAAGACAAATGCAATGATGAAATAGCCAATCAAGTATCCGATTACAACCTGAAAATAGGCGAAATGTGCAGTGCCTACTTTTCCAGGAACAGATATAAAAGTGATGCCGGATAGTGAAGTGCCAATCATTCCATAGGCAACGATATACCATGGAGATGCTTTGCTGCCTCTAAAGAAAGCATCGTTGGTGGCATTTCTGGAAGTTGCCCAAGCGATTATAAATAGGAAAATAAAGTAGGCAAAGATACTAATGGCGATCCAAGTAGAAGACATATATTACAGGTGTAAGTGGAACGATAATTTTAAATGAAGTTAAGTAAAATAATTTCAACTTATGCTTTACTACTTATTCTGAATGCCTATTTTTACCAAATGATATTTCCATCTAAGCTAATTGAAGATGCCGTTAATGCTTTTGCTACCTTGCCGGGTATAGGAAAGAAGACTGCATTGAGATTGGTAATGCATCTTCTTCAGCGTGATAAAGAGGAGTCTAGGAAGATTTCAGAGGCTATCATCAGGATGCGAAGCGAAATAAAATTCTGCAAGCATTGTCATAATGTTTCTGATGAAGATATTTGTGGTATCTGTAGTAGTCCTTATAAAGATAAAACTGTGGTTTGTGTAGTGGAGAACTTCAGAGATATTATCGCTATTGAGAATACGCGCCATTACAATGGGTTATACCATGTCTTGGAAGGACTAATCTCTCCGATGGATGGGGTAGGGCCAGAGCAACTTAACGTAAAGAGCTTAGTAGAAAGGATAGAACTTGGTACGGTGAAGGAGATTATTATGGCCCTGAATCCTACTATTGATGGGGACACTACTATTTTTTATTTGTCTAAATTATTGTCCAAGCACGATTTAAAAATCACTTCTATCGCACGAGGAATTGCTTTTGGTGGAGAGTTAGAATATGTAGATGAGATTACCTTGGCAAGGTCAATACAAGCCCGACTGCCTTATGAGAGCTACCTGAATAACAAGAGTTAGACATACTGTTTTACCACAAAAAATCAGAATATCAAATTATCGATTATCATAGTTAATTATAATGTGCGCTACTTCCTGGAGCAGACACTGCATGCAGTGTACAGGTCAAGGGCAGATTTTGCATATGAAGTTTTTGTTGTAGATAATAACTCTTCAGATGATTCTATGGAGATGGTGGCGCATAAGTTTCCTGAGGTTAAGGTTATTCTTAATAAGGAGAATGTAGGATTCTCTAAGGCCAATAATCAGGCTATAAGATGTTCAACAGGAGAGTACATTCTGTTGTTGAATCCGGATACAGTTATTCGTGAAGATACGCTAATGAAATGTGTCGACTTTATGGATCAGCATTATGACACAGGCGCTCTGGGGGTAAAAATGTATGACGGAGCAGGAAATTTCCTCCCAGAATCAAAACGAGGTTTTCCATCCCCACTTGCTGCATTTTCTAAGATGATAGGGCTTGCTAAGTTATTTCCGTTTTCTAAAACGTTTGGACAATACCATCTTACCTATTTGGATAAAAATAGGAATCATGAGGTAGATGTGCTTTCAGGGGCATTTATGTTGCTGAGAAAGGTAGTTCTTGATAAGATAGGACTATTGGATGAAGAGTATTTTATGTACGGAGAGGATATCGACATGTCTTACAGGATTAAACAGGCAGGGTATAAAAACTATTACTTTGCAGATACTTCGATTATTCACTTCAAAGGTGAAAGCACCAAAAAGGGAAGTCTAAATTATGTTAAGGTGTTCTATAATGCTATGTTAATCTTCACGCGAAAACATGTTAGCGGTGCACGTGGTACGTTATTGGTGACGAGCCTTAATGCGGCAATTTATGCACGAGCTTTTGTTGCTGTCTTGCAAGGTGTTTTAGACAAGGTAGGAGCTTCTGTATTTGATGGGTTGATGATGGTCGGTAATCTTTTATTTTTGCAGTATCTATGGGAGAATGTTGTCAAAGTTGAAGAGGGTGTAGAAATTCCGCAGACTTTCTTTTATGTCAATATCCCGATTTATGTGTGCAGTTGGCTTTTCGCCATGTGGCTTTGCGGAGTCTATGACAAGAATGCAAGATGGCAGCGCTTATTGGTTGGACTAGTTTCTGGAACCTTGATTATTTCTTTTGCTTATGCCTTTTTTCCTTTATCGCTGAGAACCTCCAGGGGGATTATTTTGCTTGGTTTTATATTGAATTTTTTCGTTTTGTTTTTATCCCGATTCTTTTTTAAGGTGATGAGTGGCAATGTAGGTGCCTATTTTTCGGATGTAAAAAACATGATGATAGTGGGCTCTAAGCGCAATGCGGACAGTGTATGGAGTTTTATTCAATTAACAGGACTGAAAAGAAATTATATAGGATTTTTAAGTGATGATATCAATGACATTAATACAGATAAATTTCTCGGACAAACACCTCAATTAGAAGAAATAGTTCAATTGTTTAAAGCAGAAGAACTTATTTTTTGTGCTGATGAAGTTAGTGCACAGACGATTATAGACTCTATGAGTAATATGGGTAGCGGTGTTGAATATAAAATTGCATCGGCAAATTCTGTTGCCATTATAGGAAGTAATTCTAAGGATGCGCCAGGTGACCTATATACTTTTGATATAGGATTTAATTTAAATAAGCCGTTGTATAAGCGGATCAAACGATTGCTGGATATCTTAATTGCGATGGTAGGAATAATTACATATCCAGTTTTTGTTTTCTTTATAAAACGCAATGCTTTATTTTTTTCGAATTGTTTTCCGGTTTTATTTAATCAAAAGACCTGGATTGGTTATGATCCGGATGTAGTTAGTGCACAGCAATTAAAACTACCAGATCTAAAGCCATGTGTTTTTATGGTTTCAGGAAGAATTCAGGGAGGGTCTATGAAAGATAAACTCCATGTATTGTATGCAAAGGAATACAGTCCGGTAACAGATTTGAATATCCTCTACAAGAATATCTTTTAAAAACAGCGGGAGCCTTTTTTCTATCTACTATAGTTGGGTGCTTCGTTCGTGATGGTTACATCATGCGGATGACTCTCCTTTACGCCTGCTGCAGTTATTTTTACAAACTGTGCTTTGTCCTGAAGTGTTGAAATATCTTTCGCACCACAATATCCCATTCCTGCTCTGAGTCCGCCAATAAACTGATAGATGACTTCACTAAGAGTTCCTTTATAGGGTACTCGTCCAACGATACCTTCGGGTACTAATTTTTTGATATCTTCTTCAACATCCTGGAAATATCGATCCTTAGATCCTTCTTGCATAGCCTCCATGCTACCCATGCCTCTATAGGTTTTGAATTTACGACCTTCAAATATGACGGTCTTTCCAGGGCTTTCTTCTGTTCCTGCAAAGAATGATCCTGCCATAATCGTATTTGCTCCGGCAGCTAATGCTTTTACCATATCTCCTGTATACCTTATCCCACCATCTCCAATAATTGGGATGCCTGTTTGCTTTAATGCCAATGCAGCATCATAGATAGCACTCAGTTGAGGAACACCTACGCCTGCAACCACTCGTGTTGTACAGATAGATCCGGGTCCAACACCCACTTTTACCCCATCTACGCCGGCTTCTGCGAGCGCCTTGGCTGCTGCACCGGTAGCAACATTACCACCAACAATATCAATATGTCTAAATGCTCTTCTTACAAGTTTGATGGAATCCAATACGCCCTGAGAATGTCCGTGAGCTGTATCTATGCATACAAAATCTACACCTACTGCAACCAATGCTTCCATTCGCTCCATCATATCTTTAGTTACCCCAATGGCTGCTGCTACACGTAATCTACCACCATCATCCTTGGAAGATAATGGGAAGTTTCTGACCTTTGTGATGTCTTTGTATGTAATTAATCCTACTAGTTTTCCATTCTTGTCTACGACAGGCAGTTTCTCAATTCTAAATTCATGTAGAATGTCTTCTGCTTGCTTTAGAGTAGTCTTTTCAGGTGCTGTGATGAGTCTGTCTTTGGTCATCAGATCCTTAATCAACATATTTTTATCCTTGCAGAAACGCAGATCTCTATTTGTTAATATCCCAACTAATAAACCATTCGCGTCGGTAATAGGTATTCCGCCTATTCTATTCTCCGACATCATTGCAAATGCTTCTGCAACTCTGGCTTCAGGTCGTAATGTGATGGGATCTGTAATCAATCCACTTTCCGAACGCTTTACTTTCCTTACTTCTTGTGCTTGTGCGTCAATCGACATATTCTTATGCAAGACGCCTATTCCTCCTTCGCGTGCCAATGCAATCGCCAAGTTGGCCTCAGTAACGGTATCCATTGCGGCAGATAGGATAGGAATCTGGATGCTGATATTCCTGGTTACTTTGGTTTGTATATCTGTTTCGCGGGGAAGAATTTGTGAATAAGCAGGAAGTAATAGGACATCATCGAATGTCAGTCCTTCTCCTGCAAATTTGTGTTGCGATGAAAAGTGAGCGTTTGTTTCCATGTGTAAAAGTAGAAAAAACTACTAAGTAAAGTCTTGTAATAGGCAGTTTTTATAACTTTTTAAGGATTTTTTAAACTAAGCTAGAGTACATTAAATTAGTTTATTGTCTTCAGAGTTTCTCTTTAGCTTGTAAAAATAGCTTCTTTAGCCGGGCTATATCTTCCTGTTGCAATTCTAAAAAAACACCTTCTTTTTCAATATTTGGCTGTATAGAAAAATTCCAATCGAGTTTATTCTTGTCATTAAGTACGGTGAACAGAAGTAGTTCAAATCCGGACTTGGTGATATATTTAATTTCGGAATAGCTACCCGGAGTTACCTTGCTTCTAAGTATTGTTTTCATGTAATCCAGCGTCGTTAGGATGCCATCTATCTCTTCTATGTCAATATAATTATTGAGTGTTCTAAGCTCTTTACCTACCTGCGCCTTATAAACTACTTTTAAGCCCGAGGTAATACTGAATTGCTCAAGATTGGTAATCTTAATAGGGTCCAGTCTGAATGCGGCTATGTTTTCTAAAGAGAACACCTCTTGCTTAATCAGGGAGCCTTTGGTATTTATGGCTTGTTCTATTTTTGTTTTCATAGTATCTGCTGCTGCATGGGCAGATAGGATACAGAAAAGGTGGAGCAGTACGATAAGGATTTTTTTCATAACTAAATCTGTTGTCTAAGATAGGAAATCAATATTTAGGAAAGGTAATCCAGGTACTCCTTTTCAACTGCATTCGCTGCTTTCTTTGCAGGCAGGTAAGCTGCCAGTACACTAATCAGAAGAACAACAAATGTTACTGCTGCAATGTCGAAGAGGGATACTTTAACGGGATAATATTTAACAAGAAAAGAACTCCCTGGCATAGCTACGAGTCCAATAGTTTGTTGCAGGTAGCAGAGTAACAACCCCAATACCATACCTATTGTGGCGCCTGCCATACTCATTAATATGCCTTCGAGTACAAAAATACGAACTATGCTATTTTTTCTGATTCCCAAAGCGGTAAGCGTAGCGATATCTTTCTTCTTTTCCAATACCAGCATAGATAATGCGCCTATAATATTGAAAGAGGCAATTATCATAATCAGTACCAGGATGGAAAAGGTAATCCATTTTTCGCTTTTGAGAATTTTGTATAGTACTTCATTCTGCTGATATCTGCTTTTTATAGTATAAGTATTTCCTAGTTTTTCTTTTAGCGTATTAATAACTGCATCGCTTTGGTTATTGTCCGTTAGCCGGATGGAAATTTGGGTTGATTGATGAGGATTGCCCGTAAGCTGCTGAAAGAAATCTAAGGGAACAAAGGTAAAGCGGGAGTCAAATTCATCTGATACGGCAAATGCACCTGCTGTATTGATATAGCTCTTCCTGAATGCATTTTCCATGCTTGCAAAGGAAGCACTGCCTTTGTTTGGCATATAAATAGCTAGTGGTTGGAACGCCTGTTCGGTGTTGAGTCCTAATTTTTGGGCTACTCCGATTCCTAATATACAATAATTGATACTGTCGGACTTTAGTATGCGTTTGCCTTCAATCATGAAGGTGTCAAAAGGTTGTACAACCTTAAAATATTGTTCATCTACGCCTCTTACTAATGATAAATGTTGTCGGTCGCCATATTCTAATAAGGCATTTTCTTCCAAACTAAAACTATAAGCGTCAATGTAGTCAATGTTATTCAGTTGTTGTTTCAGCTTGTCTGTAATTTCAATGGTTTTTCCTTTTGTTGCGGTAATAGCAATATCAGGGTAGAAGACAGTGTATAATGATTTCACAAGATCTTCTAAACCATTAAATACGGATAGTATTAAAATTAAAGATAGTGTACCGAACAGCATAGCCAGTCCACTAACCAATGATATAATATTGATAGCATTAGTAGATTTTTTACTGAACAGGTAACGCTTTGCTATACTGAGTTCGAGATTCATAAAAATAGATATAGCTTAAAAGAAGAATCCTAATTAATTTTCGTCTGCATCTCTTAACTTTTCGATTTCTGCATCCTTCTTCTTTATCTCACTGAAGATTTGTTCTAAATTTTGAACATCCTGCAAGGTGTCGTCTTTGAAGAATTCTAGCTGGGGAATGGATCTAACCTTGTTTCGGATTTTCTTGCCCAATAAACCCCTAATATATTTATTGTTTTTATCCAAAGTATCCAAAATGGTTTGTGGCTGCTTATGGTTGTATATGCTTACATAAATCCTTGCTGTAAACAAATCAGGAGTAATTCGAACGCCAGAAATGGTAACCATAGCTCCATCTAAGAGATGAGTAAGTTCCTGCTGCATTATCTCACTCATTGTTATCTGTATAACCTTCGCTACTTGTCTTTGTCTGATAGATTCCATAAAAACAAAAGTAAATAATATCTTTACAGCATCCAATGAAAATCGGATAACATATTTCTTAAGTAATCTTAAAGGAATAGAAAGACAAATTAAACAGTTGAAAGATTTACGCAATTTACTGAGTTACTGCCGACCTTATCTAAGGAATATCCTTTTGAATATGGTATTTAACCTCTTTTCTACTATCTTTTCTATTTTCTCTTTTTTGATGCTTATTCCTTTTCTGAATCTGATTTTCAATTCCGAAAAGATGATGGCATCATCCTTACAGACGGTGCCTTTTAGTCTCTTTAATCTAAAGGAGTTTATTGCTGTAAATTTCAATAACAATATCATTCGTTACATTCAGGGTAGTTCCTCTGTTGAATACGGTAAGTCTAAAGCACTGCTATTTATCTGTATTTTTACTGTTGTCGTTTTTTTTATTAAAAATATATTTCGATATCTCGCTGTACATTTTCTGGCACCTATGCGTACTGGTGTAGCCAGTAATATACGCCAGCAGTTATATGATAAAGTTCTTCAATTACATGTGCTCTATTTTTCTGACAATAGAAAAGGAGATATTTTAACGCGTCTGACAAACGATGTGCAGGAAGTGGAATATGGTATACTTCATTTTCTGGAAGTGGCGTTTAAGGAGCCTGTTACTATTCTAGCCACCTTGGTAACTATGTTAATCCTTAGTCCAAAGTTGACAGTTTTCGTTTTGGTTATCTTGCCGGTTTCCGGATATATCATTGGCAGAATAGGGAAGACCTTAAAGCAGGCATCTACTGTAGCGCAACACTTGCAAGGCTTAATCAATTCAATGGTGGATGAAACAATATCTGGTATTCGGGTAATAAAGTCATTCACGGCAGAAGGGGCTCTCTCCAATAAGTTTAAAGCTATCAACCAGCAGCATAATAAGATCGGCACAGGGATGATTCGCAAGAGAGATTTATCTACACCTTTATCTGAGTTCTTAGGAATTACAGTGGTAGTAATAGTGCTTTATATTGGTGGTAGGATGATTATTCATCATACCTCGCCATTAAGCGCAGAAGCCTTTATTGCTTTTATTGTCATCTTTTCTCAAATCATACAGCCTGCAAAGGCATTTTCCAATGCCTTTTATTTTATACAAAAGGGACTCGCATCGCTAAGAAGGATTGAAGAATTAATGCAGGCTCAAAATAAGATCAGCGATAAAGCAAATATTGATCCTGTGCATGTTTTTGAGAAATCCATAGAATTGAAGGCTATTTCCTTTTCCTATCAGGATGCGCCTGTATTGCGTAACATATCCTTAACCATCCCAAAAGGTAAGAAGGTAGCATTGGTAGGGATGTCAGGTTCCGGTAAGTCTACACTGATTCAGTTACTTATGCGTTTTTTCGAAGTGCAGCAAGGGGATATCCTGCTAGACGGCAAAAGCATCAAAGATATATCACAGCAGCATCTTCGAGAATTAATGGCTTTAGTTACGCAACAGACTACTTTGTTCAATGATACTGTTGCTAATAATATTGCTTTCTTTAAATCAGCAAATAAAGAGCAGATAATAGAGGCTGCTATGCTGGCGCATGCCGATGAGTTTATTGCCAGAATGCCGGAAGGGTATAATACGAATATTGGCGACAATGGTATAAAGTTGAGCGGGGGTGAGCAACAGCGTCTTACGATTGCCCGTGCTATCTTTAAGGATGCGCCCATTTTAATTCTGGATGAAGCCACTTCCCATTTGGATAGTAATTCCGAAAAATTAGTGCAGGATGCATTGCAGAATCTGCTTAAAAATAAAACTGCTATTATTATCGCGCATCGTCTATCTACGGTGCAGTTTGCCGATGAAATTGTGGTGCTTAAAGATGGTACCATTGTGGAGCAGGGAACGCATCAGGAACTTATCTATTTGCAAGGCGAGTACAAGAAGTTGGTTGACTTACAGCAATTGTAATTGTGATAAAAAGCAACATGTCCGGTTAATAGACCGGACATGCCACCAAAACCATAAAACTATGAAAAAACTCAATTGCCAAAAAGGCAATGAACTGAGTTCAGCAGAATAAGCACATTCGTCCCCACCTAATATATCCCCTTTTCATGTGCTTTTAAAGGTTAATCAATAAACGGGCCAATTGATATTCATGAAACGTTAAAAAGCGTAAAGGTGTATTGTAATGATGGATTTTTTACTTTGGATAAGTATATTATTTGACACAAAGCAATAACTTGCATCTAAAAATAGAAATTATGAAAAATTTCAAAGATAAAATAGCAGTGGTAACTGGAGCTGGTTCCGGTATAGGAACAGCTCTGGCTGAAGAATTGGCTAAAAAAGGTGCTGTGTTGGTGTTAACGGATAAAAATGCAGAGACGCTATCGGAGACAGAGAGTAGTGTTCGATCACTAGGTGCAGATTGTTATACATATGTTGTGGATGTTGCAGATGAATTAGCTATACAATCTTTTTGTGAGGAGGTTATTAAACAGTTAGGTCATATAGATTTATTATTTAATAATGCTGGCTTTGCATTGGGTAAGATATCGTTGAAAGATTTACATATGGAAGATTTTCATAAGTTGGTTGATGTAAACTTATGGGGAGTGATTAATCACACTAAAGCATTTCTGGAGGTATTATTACATCGTCCGGAGTCTGCTATTATTAATATATCTAGTGTGTTTGGAATTATCGGCGTAGCCGATCAGGTGCCCTATTGTACTACAAAGTTTGCTGTTCGTGGATTTACAGAAGCCCTGAGGATGGAATTGATGGATACCAATGTGGAAGTTTATTGTGTGCATCCGGGGGGTATTAATACCAATATTTACCGCAATGCTGTCCATTACGATAAAAGTGCATTAGTGGATGAAAAGTTTCAGAAAATGTTGGAGCGCACATCTCCGGAGCAGGCGGCAAAGGTTATTCTAAAGGGCATAGAACGCAAAAAAGAGAAGATTCTTATCGGTATGGACGCTGAAATTATTGATAGATTGGCCAGAACCATGCCGGTTGCTTATACTGCAATTGCTAAGAAGGTATTTGATTATAATTCAAGATAACGTCTAAGTTTACAGGAACTTATTACCTCCATTATTTTAATTGCACGCAAATCCTTATTTTTGCACTTCGATGTTTTTTTATGCTGGATAAATTAGAGCAAATATATTTTCGTTATAAGGATCTGGAGTCTCAGTTGAGTGACCCAGGTGTTGTGGGTGATATGCAGCGATTTAAGAAGACTTCAAAAGAATATAAAGACCTGGAGCCCATCGTGGAGGCTTATGAGCAATATAAAAACTTGCTGTCTAATATTACCTTTAATCGCCAGGTACTGAATGAAGAAAAGGATGAGGAGATGCGTGAAATGGCAAAGGTGGAACTAGAAGAACAACAGGCAGCTTTGCCTGCATTAGAAGATAGAATCAGATTTTTATTGATTCCCAAGGATCCGGAAGATGACAAAAATGCCATACTGGAAATACGTGCAGGTACTGGTGGAGACGAAGCCAGTATTTTTGCTGGAGATCTTCTACGTATGTACTTAAAGTATTGCGAAGATAGAGGTTGGTCGACAGAAATTATGAATGAGAACTCAGGAACGGCAGGAGGATTTAAAGAAGTAGTTGTAGAGGTTGCTGGTGAGGGAGTATATGGTGTTTTAAAATATGAGTCTGGCGTGCATCGGGTACAGCGTGTTCCGGAAACAGAATCGCAAGGCCGGGTTCATACCTCTGCAGCTTCTGTGGCAATATTGCCTGAGGCTGATGAAGTGGATGTTGAACTAAATATGACGGATATTAAAAAAGATGTATACCGTGCGAGCGGTGCAGGAGGTCAGCACGTTAATAAAACAGAATCTGCTGTTCGACTGACCCACCTTCCTACCGGAACTGTTGCTGAGTGTCAGGATGGTCGTTCACAGCATAAAAATTATGAGTCTGCATTAAAAGTATTACGCACTCGTTTATATGAGAAAGCTTTGGCAGAGCACAATGCCGCTATTGCTAAGCAAAGAAAAACGCTTGTTTCTACAGGTGACAGAAGTGCTAAAATTAGAACCTATAATTATCCGCAGGGACGTGTTACTGATCATCGTATCAACCTTACATTGTATAATCTTGGAGACATTATGAATGGAGATTTACAGGAGATTATTGATAAACTGAACTTTGAAGAGAATGCTGAGAAGCTCAAATTGGGTGGCATATAATTGATTACCTCAGTATGTCATGTAAAATAGCAGGAGATCTCAACTCCTTGAAATCTGTAACATGCCAACGGAAGTACAGCAACATTTTCTCTAATAATAATTTTCGTTCACTGGCATCGATTCGTAGCTCATTTTTTTCGTAGTATACTGCAATCATTTTCTTGAATATGGATGTTTCATGTGCGTCTAATGAATTCTCTCTGGAGGCGAAATGAGCTTCAAAACGACCACTTTCCAAATTGAAATAATTTCCAATCAGAATATTTTGGATGGACGGCTCAAATCCCAGTATACTGGCGATTTCCAGCATAAAGAAGAGTGGTTTATTTTCCATTCCATTCCCATCTTGTTGATCTAGCTCAACAAGAAATAAACTAAGATAGTCGTATAGCCGTTCATTCACCTCCTGTTCTTTAATGCATTTGGAGATTAATTCGATGCAAAATACAGCGACGCTTTGCTTAGTAAAATCTGAGTGTAAATGTTTGTAGATATAAGCAGTAGAATATTCCCTAATCCGATTCAGGCTCCTTTGTTCTTTTAGGTATATATCAAGCTGTAAGATGTTTAGCGGCTGTAAGATATTGCCTTTTTGTTTGGCCTTGGAACTTCTGACGCCCTGAACCATAAAGCTGAGCATTCCATATTTCTTGGTAAATATCTTAGCAATCAAACTAGTCTCTGCATACTTAGTAGTTTTTAAAATAATACCTTCTGTCTTTTCGAGCATGATTAGATCTCTTGTGGCTTTCTAAATTACAATTCTAATTCTCGAATTGATTATCCTATAGGCTTATTCTCTGAAAATTATATTTTTAGAAACTATTTTTGTAATTTTCATCAAAATTTAGAGAATGAACAAGCTTTCGGCCTTCTTGATACTGGCTACTTTAATTGTAGCAACATCTTGTAAAAAGACATATCAGTGTGAATGCAAGACTTTTAATGGCGCCATTGCTGAGGTTACAAATATAGACGACTTGGGTAAATTCGGTGCCAAGAATGTTTGTGAAAGCTACCAAAATCAGAATAATTTAAATGGTCAGAGTTACGCCTGCTCTTTAAAATAATCTGTTAAAAAATTACTTAGCATTCATAATTTCTTCTATTTCCTCAACTTCTAATGGTATATTTTCCATCAGATCTATTACCCCGTTTTCTGCTATTAATATATCGTTCTCGAGGCGTATACCTAGTTTCTCCTCCGGAATATAGATGCCGGGTTCACAGGTAAATACATTGCCCACTTGCATAGGCGCGTAGCGATCCCCAATATCATGAACGTCAATACCCATAAAATGAGAGGTGCCATGCATAAAGTATTTTTTATAAAGTGGGCTTTCCGGATTTTGCTTACTTACTTCTGTTCTATCCAAAAGGCCCAATCCAATAAGTTCGCTTTCCATTATCTTTCCTACTTCCTTATTATATTCTGCCATAATATTTCCTGGTCGCAACATAGCCTTAGCTTCTTTCATTACACGAAGCACTGCATTGTATACGTCCCTCTGCCTGGATGTAAATCTTCCATTTGCCGGTATGGTACGCGTTAAATCGGATGCATAGTTGGCATACTCAGATCCAAAGTCCATTAATACCATATCTCCTTCCTTGCAAGCCTTGTTATTTTCAATATAATGTAGTACGCAAGCGCTGTAACCACTGGCAATAATTGGGGTGTAGGCATGGCCTGTTGCACCTTGACGGATGAACTCATGGATAATTTCTGCCTCTACCTCAAATTCCATTACGCCTGGCTTCATGAATTTTAAAACGCGAACAAATGCATCTCGTGTAATGCCACATGCTTTGCGGATCAGGTCTATTTCAATATTGTTTTTTATACTTCTTAGTTTCGACATAATCGGACCTAATCGCTTAATTTCATGAGCAGGATAGTTGTATTTTAATTCATTGGCAAAACGAATATCCTTATAAGGCACTGAATTATCCGCCCTGTCATTTTCGTTTATATTAACATATACCTTGTCGCAATACGTCATCAAGCTCTTTAATGCATGCTCAAAGCTATCTTCCCAATAGATTTGCTGAATGCCGGAAGCTTCTCTTGCTTCAGCTTGTGTGTACTTATGACCCTCCCATACTGCGATGTGTTCATTTGTTTTGCGTAGAAATAATGCTTCACGGTACAAAGGATTTGGGCAATCCGGATAAATTATAAGTATAGTTTTTTCCTGATCTATCCCACTCAGCCAAAATAAATCTGGATTTTGGCGGAAGACAAATGATTGGTCTGCACTCCTTGGCATTTCATCGCTGGAAAATAGAATAGCCATGGAATTTGGAGCCAATTGCTCAACAAATTTGTTACGATTGGAGATGAATAATTTCTGATTTATACTGCTGTATTTCATAAGTCTGATATGTTATGCTCTTGCAAGTTGTTTACTGATTTCTTTCAACTGTTTTTTTACTTCTTCATTTTTCACCTTCAATGCGTTTGCCCGTCGTAAGTATTCTTTGGCTACTTTTATTTCTCTGCGTTGGGCATAGATAGTGCAAATTTGCAAATAGGCAGTAGCTAGATTGTCATCGTCCGGGACACCTTTCTGTATAGCAAGCTTCAAATTTTTTAATGCTTCCTTGGTATTCCCTTTTTGTAATTCGATACTTCCTAACTGCAGATAGGAAATTCCTTCCTGGGAAGTGCCTAGCATATCACTTTTGTTGGCAAGGCTCTTGCGTATATTTGCTTCTGCAGCATTTAGATCCTGATTGGCCATGTCGAAGTTAGACTGTAACATATAATATCCCTGGCGAACTGGTTTGATGAGCAGATTTGGAAACTTTATCCATGACATCACTTCTTTCGCGCCCTCAATATCTCCTGATTCTACTTTTTTTTGCAAGTAACGCATGGGGCCAATAAAAATATCGAAGAGAATAATTGAAATAGAACTAATATATAAAATGATAGACCACTGCCATCCTTTGTAAATAAAAATATGTAATAGAATGCCAATAGCAAGCACTACAAAGGAAGCATAGAACCTATACTTAACAAATAATCTTCCGAAATCCATAGTCATAAAGTTGAACACCAAAAATAATGTATTTTCCCAAGAACCAAGCGTAAATCGATAATGAAACGAATCCTAAATTAAAATCCAGGGGAGAAACTTAGAGACCATCTGAATTTATTTACCTCTGGCCTGTCCAATTGAGTCAATCGCCAACTGAAATCAACGCGTATAATTTTAAGGATATTCTCAATGCCAAATCCTACTTCTGCATAGAAGCCATTAAGTCCATTCAGTCCTGCCGGAAGGTCAACAAAAGAGACTTTATCTTTGTTGAGAGAACTCAAGGCCATTTTAGTGACAAATACCTCGCGTAGCCCTAATTTTCTCCATAAAGGAATCTTATTAAAGAAGAATCCGTCAAAATGATGCTCTATATATAATGCTATCTGTTGGTCGGCGATAAATTCTCCTTCCCGCATATTGGTAAATCTTTCAAAATCATATAAGAATGCTTGGTTCCCTGGGTGTATGGTTAATAGTGGATATGGAATGGTGCCAAAGAACTTGGTGGCAGAAAGCTGAAAGAGTGTATGGCCGATCGGAGAAGGCAGTCTTTCTTCTATTAATAGATCAATTTTATTAAAACTAAAATCACTGGTTATGCCTCTTACGCTAAACGAGTAATTAAAGGTGATACGAGGAAACTTACCTTTTAAAAACTGTTTCTTTCTTGAGGTTTGCAAGAACTTCGCCCCAGGGGTATATGTGACATTAAAATTTGGAGAAAAGACTTGAAATTTACTAATGCGCGCAGTATCGAACGCTCCATCCAGATTGGTAGTAGTTTTTATAAATTCTATTTTACCAGGTAAGGTTTTATAGATTCTGTAATCGAAAGAGATATCTGTAGAGAGATTGGTCATCCACTCTCTGAAATAATTCAGCTTTACATCTTTGAGGTATACTAAATCAGCAATATTCCTATTTCTGAATAAGGAGGAATAAATAAAGTCAAAATCCATCTTGTTCCCATTGATAGCGAACCGCTGGTAGTCATCCCGGTAGGAAATATTTATATTATGTTCTCGCTGATGTTTATCGGGGAGATGAGAGCCTAATTCTGCGCCATACTTAAATCGTTTATCTTTTATCCCATATGCTCCGAAGACTTTAAAATATACCCATTGGCTCATGCGCCAGTTGCTTTGTAGATTCAGACGCAAGCGTACTCCTTCTTTGTCATTCCAGCTTACCATCTGATAAAGATTTCCGTAGTCCAGCGTTTTTGTTTTGTAATAGCCACTTGCAAAGATTCCGCCGATAGTGGAAACTGCTTTATAAAATTTAGTTTGCTTCAGACTATCAATTAAATAGTATACCTTTTCTTCCTGTACAGATAGTGTATCATGCCTGTTTGTAATCCAGAAACTATCGCTTTGTTTTCTATAATTTTTTAAAAGAATTTTATTGTCTTGCTTAAGGATACTATCAGCAATAGGCTGATCCACTAAGATATTTTTCCTGTCTACATATCTTGCGAGGCGAACGCTCTTTGCGCGTTTAGTCTTCGTGAATGCGATATTGGTAGTACGCGTTTCTTCATTTTTAAACCATCCCTTTCCGGTGTTTTCAAAACTTTGCTTTACGGAGAACCCATTTACAAAATTTAGGTTAGAGCGGTTGTCTATACTTAAATCAATTTTTGTTATAGCGAATGAAGAATCGTGGATAGTGGCGCTTCCATTAAATAAGAGGTCTGACTTGCTTTTTGGTACAAATGCCAGGTTGTATAACCAGGCGCTATCGGCACCTTTTGTACTGTCTATTAAGTAATAATTATAGAGCGATAATCCTCCGTTGGCAAAGGGTAGTAAAAATGTTTTACCGCTGACTAAAGTTTGGTTGTCGTAAACTTCGAGGTCATCAAATGCTACATCCAGTAATTCAGAGAAACGCAATTGCTCAATACCGGATACCTTACTGGCTTTTATTACTTCTTTGTTTTTTTTAGGATCCTTATTAAAATAAATATCTGTCAGTGTTTCCTTCAGGATAAGCGGTATGAAACGTTTTCCCTCACTAGTGCTATCCTGGTTCTCCAGTATGAAACGAAACGGTTTTAAGATTTTGCGTGAACTAATCTTGGGACTTATATTATAAAGCGATGCAACAGTTTTCTGATATTCTTCATATTGATAGGAGTTATATGCTCTCGGCTTATTTTCATCTTTGTGTTTTACTACATTTCTGAAAATTCTGATAGCTACTGTGTCTTTTGGTATCTTATTTCGTTTTGCCTTGATGGTAAACTCTTCCAGCATATAACTTTCCAGATGCATTCTGAGAATTATAGAATCTCTTCTAAAAAAACGCTTCTTCAGTACCATATCTCTGTAGCCTAGATAGGAGAAAATAATAGAGTCTGTTTTTGTATTTACTGAGAAGGCAAAGCGCCCGCTGTCGTCTGTGGTGCCCCCTATGCCTGAACTAACCGTATAATTTACATAAGGCAATGGTTCTTTAGTTCTTGCATCAATTACCACCCCCTTCAAATCGTATTGACTGAAGGAGAGGCAGGAAACACAGCAAAGTAATAGGAGGCTAATGCTTTTTTGCACGATAAAGGTATAACGCTGTAAAATTAGTATTTAGTTTGCTGCCCCGCTTGAAAACGGATTACCTTAAGATATTGATAACAAATAGCTTGTTTAAACAGCCGACAGACACTTTGTTTGTATTATTTAATACTGAGTCAAATGATTAGTAATTTGTGGCCTCAATTATCTAAAATTCAGCCAACGGTAAGTATTTTAATTCTTTTAAGTCGTTGAAGCGAGAATTATTCATCGCTTATAAAATAATTAAGAAGCACATTTCTCTTCATTAATATTTGTATTTTGTTGATTATCAATTTATTGAAATGGAATAAGGTGCGTTTTTCAGGCCATTCTACCACTTAATTAATTTTTAATCCCAAATTAACATGCAATAATTTTCCACAATTGGGAATTAATTTCTATATTTGCGCCCACTTCAGAGGAGAAGTTATGATTTTTTCAAGCTTCTTTCTGTAGTTACTGCCTTCACAGGGAAGGTAAGACTACAAAAAATAAGCCCTTTCGGGCTCATTCACTTGGTACTCTTACATACTAACTTGCTACAGCAGTTCAAAAAAAATTAAAGAGTAAAGAATGCCTACAATTCAACAGTTAGTAAGAAAAGGAAGACAGGAGCTGAGCTGGTCTTCAAAATCAAGGGCCTTAGACTCCTGTCCACAACGCAGAGGAGTGTGTACACGTGTGTATACTACAACTCCTAAAAAACCGAATTCGGCTTTGCGTAAAGTGGCAAAGGTGCGTTTAACCAACAAATTTGAGGTAATTGCTTACATTCCAGGGGAAGGTCATAATCTTCAGGAGCACTCTATCGTAATGATTCGTGGTGGTCGTGTTAAAGATTTACCGGGTGTACGTTACCATATCGTTCGTGGTGCACTGGATACAGCAGGGGTGAATAACAGGCAAAAAAGCCGTTCAAAATACGGAACTAAGAAAGCAAAAGCTGGCGCAGCTGCACCGGCAGGAAAAGGTAAAAAATAATTGTGCAGATGCCTAAAAGCATCTATCCAAAATAAATAACAATGAGAAAGCAAAAAGCAAAGAAAAGATATCTAGCACCAGATCCGGTTTACGGTGATCCTTTGATTACTCGCTTTGTAAACAACTTAATGATTGGCGGTAAGAAAAGCACTGCCTATACTTCATTTTACGAAGCTATGGAGCGTATCAAGAAATCTACTAACGAAGAAGGATACGATATCTGGAGAAAAGCAATGGAAAATGCGCAGCCGGCGGTAGAAGTAAAGAGCCGTAGAATTGGTGGTGCTACTTTCCAGATTCCAACCCCTATCCGTGAAGATAGAAAGATATTTATGACCATTCGTTGGTTGATTCAGTTTGCTCGTAAGAGAAACGGGAAATCTATGGGCGATAAGTTGGCAGCAGAATTACTTGCAGCTTCTAAAGGTGAAGGTGCAGCAGTAAAAAGAAAAGAAGATACACACAAGATGGCAGAGGCTAATAAGGCATTCTCTCATTTCAAAGTTTAAGCAGAAAAAACAATATTAAGTAAGACACGAAATGGCACGCGATTTAAAATATACAAGAAACATTGGTATTGCAGCACACATCGATGCAGGTAAGACTACGACTACAGAGCGTATCCTTTACTATGCAGGTGTAAACCATAAAATTGGAGAGGTGCATGATGGTGCTTCTACTATGGACTGGATGGTGCAAGAGGCAGAGCGTGGTATTACCATCACTTCGGCTGCTACTACTGTTGCTTGGAAATATAGAGGTGGCGACTATCACGTGAATATTATAGATACTCCTGGACACGTTGATTTCACCGTAGAGGTGAATCGTTCATTGAGAGTATTAGATGGATTAGTTTTCTTATTCTCCGCTGTAGACGGTGTAGAGCCACAATCTGAAACGAACTGGCGATTAGCGAATAACTACAATGTTGCTCGTTTAGGATTCGTAAATAAGATGGATAGAGCTGGTGCTGACTTCCTTATGGTGGTAGAGCAGGTTAAGAAAATGTTGGGTTCTAATGCAGTTCCTCTTCAATTGCCAATTGGCTCTGAAGATACATTTAAGGGTGTAGTTGACTTGATTAA
This sequence comes from Sphingobacteriales bacterium, assembly GCA_947460245.1. Taxonomy (GTDB): domain Bacteria; phylum Bacteroidota; class Bacteroidia; order Chitinophagales; family JADIYW01; genus JADJSS01. Next base: position 69,451 of record CANHGL010000001.1, on the reverse strand, counting down.
CTTCCGTGGTATTGTTTGGAACGAACAAGATAGAGGGATGACTTATGATGTTATTGACATCCCTGCAGATATGGTAGAGGAAGCAACTGAGTGGAGAGAAAAATTATTAGAAGCAGTATCTGAGTACGATGATAAATTGATGGAGAAATTCTTTGAAGATCCTACATCGATTACGGAAAGAGAAATTTTAGATGCACTCCGTGCAGCATGTCTGGACATGAAAATAGTTCCGATGCTTTGTGGTTCATCTTTCAAAGATAAGGGTGTTCAAACCATGCTAGATTTAGTAATGGAGTTGATGCCAAGTCCTTTAGATAGACCAAATATCATTGGAACACACCCGGATACTGGCGTTGAAGTTATTCGTAAGCCTAGCTACGATGAGCCTTTCACGGCATTAGCATTTAAAATTGCAACAGATCCTTATGTTGGACGTTTAGCATTTACACGTGTTTATGCAGGAATGCTGGATGCAGGTTCTTATGTGTTAAATACAAGAACTGGGAATAAGGAGCGTATATCTCGTATTTTTCAGATGCACGCCAACAAACAGAATCCAATCGATAAATTAGGTGCGGGAGATATTGGTGCGGTTGTAGGATTTAAGGATATCAGAACAGGAGATACATTGTGTGCAGAGAATTCACCTATTGTCTTGGAGTCAATGAAGTTCCCAGATCCTGTAATCGGTTTGGCAATTGAACCTAAGACGCAAAAAGATGCCGATAAGTTAGGTATGGCATTAGGTAAGCTTGCAGAAGAAGATCCAACATTCAAAGTGCGATATGATGAAGATACTGCTCAGACGGTAATCAGTGGAATGGGCGAGTTACACTTGGAAATTATTGTTGACCGCTTATTGCGTGAATTTAAGGTAGAGTGTAACCAAGGTGCACCTCAGGTAAATTATAAAGAGACGATTACACAAAGAATTGATCATAGAGAAAAATATGCTAAACAGTCTGGTGGTCGTGGTAAGTTTGCAGATATTCAGGTAGAAATTGGACCTGGAGATGAGGGTAAGGAAGGATTAGAGTTTGTCAATGATATTTTTGGTGGTTCTATTCCGCGTGAGTTTATACCATCTGTAGAAAAAGGCTTCAGAGAAGCAATGAAAGCAGGTGTTTTAGCGGGTTACGAAGTGCCAAGCATGAAGGTGCGTTTACATGATGGATCTTTCCACCAAGTAGACTCTGATTCATTCTCTTTCGAGCAGGCTGCAAAGTTTGCTTTCCGTGAGGCATGTAAAAAGGCAAATCCAATTCTATTGGAGCCTATCATGAAATTGGAAGTAATTACACCAGAAGAAAATACAGGAGATGTAGTTGGTGACTTGAATCGTCGTCGTGGTATGATGGAAGGCATGGAGATGAAAAACAATGCAAATGTCATCAAGGCTAAAGTTCCATTGTCTGAAATGTTTGGTTATGTAACAGACTTGAGAACAATAACATCAGGTAGAGCAACTTCCATCATGGAATTTTCTCACTATGCACAAGCTCCAAACAATATTACTGAACAGGTAATATCAAAATCAAAATCTAAAGTAAAAGCAGACTAATAGATAGATATATCATGGCACAAAAAATTAGAATAAAATTAAAATCTTACGATCACAACTTGGTAGACAAGTCTGCTGAGAAAATCGTAAAAACAGTACGCAGTGCGGGTGCGGTCGTAACAGGTCCAATTCCATTGCCTACCAACAAGAAAATCTTTACGGTGTTGAAATCACCACACGTAAACAAGGTAGCAAGAGAGCAATTCAAATTGTGTACGTATAAAAGATTATTGGATATCTACAGTGCAACACCAAAGACTGTAGACGCCCTAATGAAATTAGAATTACCAAGTGGTGTTGATGTAGAAATTAAAGTGTAATAAGTCATGGCAGGATTAATAGGAACAAAAGTAGGTATGACCAGTATATTCGGTGAAGGTGGTATAATTATCCCTTGCACAGTTATTCAGGCTGGTCCTTGCGTAGTAACGCAGAAAAAGTCTAAAGACAAAGATGGTTACGATGCAGTACAATTAGGCTTTGGTGATAAGAAAGAAAAGAATACCACCAAGCCGATGAAAAAACACTTTGAGAAGTCTGGAGCGGCTCCAAAATCTAAATTGGTAGAGTTCAGAGGAATGGACGACCTGAATGTAGGTGATGTCGTAACTTCAGAATTAATCAAAGAAGGAGAAAGCGTTTCCATTACCGGAACGTCTAAGGGAAAAGGATTTCAAGGTGTTGTAAAGCGTCATGGATTTGCTGGAGTTGGTGGTCAAACACACGGTCAGCATAACCGTTTACGTGCTCCAGGTTCTTTGGGAGCTTGTTCTACACCTGCTCGTGTAATGAAAGGCATGAAGATGGGCGGTAGAATGGGAACAGACCAAGTGAAAGAATTAAATATTAAAGTAATAAAAGTGTTGCCGGAAGAAAATACTATTATAGTAAGAGGTTCAATTCCTGGTCACAACGGTTCTTATATAATTATTGAGAAGAAGAAATAAGCATATCAGAGATGAAAGCAGAAGTATATAATGTAAACGGACAAGCTACTGGAAGAACAGTGGAGTTGTCAGATGCTATCTTTGGGATAGAGCCAAATGAGCATGTTATTTACCTTGCTGTTAAGCAATATTTAGCTGGCAGAAGAAGTGGTACACACAAGACATTGGAAAAATCTGAGTTATCAGGTTCTACAAGAAAGCTACATAAGCAAAAAGGTACAGGTGGTTCTAGAAAAGGAAGTATCAAAAGTCCATTGTTTAAAGGTGGTGCACGTATTTTCGGACCTCGCCCGCGTACTTATGATTTTAAATTAAACAAGAAAGTAAAGTCTTTGGCAAAATGTTCGGCCTTGTCTGTAAAAGCAGCAGGAAACAGCATTAAAATTGTTGAGGATTTTTCATTCGATTCTGCAAAGACTAAACAATATATCAGCTTCTTAAAAGCTTTTGGATTAGAGAATAAGAAATCATTGCTGGTGTTGCCGGAATTGGTAGACAGTGTTTATCTATCTAGCAGAAATATTCAAGGGGCCGGTGTTGCATTGGCAGAACATTTGAATACGTATGACATCATGAACAACAGCATGATTTTGATTAGTGAGAAATCATTGGAAGCAATTGCAAATTCATAAAAAATAAAAGAGCATGGAAGTTCTAAAAAAACCTTTGATCACCGAAAAAGCGTCTGCGCTATCTGAGAAATCAGGTAAGTATACTTTTTTGGTAGACAAAAAGGCTAATAAGGTAGAGATTAAGAAAGCGGTAGAGAAAATGTATGGCGTGAACGTAGAAGAGGTAAACACTTTAGTGATGCCTTCAAAACCGAAGAACCGTAATACAAAGAAAGCGGTAATCTCCGGTAGAAAAGGAAGTTACAAGAAGGCTGTTATTAAAATAGCATCTGGAGAAACCATCGACTTCTATAACGAAATTTAAGCAACAACGAAATTTAAGCAATGTCAACTAAAAAATACAGTCCGATAACGCCGAGTTTGAGATACAGAATAACAAATTCGTATGCTGAAGTTACAACAAGAGAGCCTGAAAAATCATTGGTAGTTCCCAATAAGAGATCAGGTGGTCGTAACCAAAAGGGTGAAATGACGATGCGTTACATCGGTGGTGGTCATAAAAGACAATATCGTATCATCGACTTTAAACGAAATAAATTTGATATCCCTGCAACCGTAAAGACTATTGAGTACGATCCAAACCGTTCTGCATTTATCGCATTAGTGGTATACAAGGATGGTGAGAAACGTTATATCATTTCTCCGGAAGGCTTGAAGGTTGGTCAGGAAATAGTATCTGGAAAAGCTGTAGCTCCTGAAGTAGGAAACACACTTCCTATTGCTAATATGCCTTTAGGTTCTGTGATTCATAATATTGAATTACAACCGGGTAAAGGAGCAACTATCTGTAGAAGTGCAGGAACATTTGCTCAGTTAACTGGTAAGGATGGAAAATATGTGGCAATTAAATTGCCTTCAGGAGAAGCTAGAATGGTGTTAGGTACTTGCTTAGCAACCATCGGTACTGTTTCTAACTCAGATCACAACTTGATAGTTGCTGGAAAGGCGGGTGCATCCCGTTGGAAAGGCAGAAGGCCTCGTACGCGTCCTGTAGCGATGAACCCTGTAGATCACCCGATGGGTGGTGGTGAAGGTAGAGCTTCAGGTGGTCATCCACGTTCAAGAAAAGGTATTCCTTCTAAGGGCTTGAAGACAAGAAACAAGACGAAGGCATCCAATAAATTTATTATCTCAAGGAAATCAAAATAATAGGATAAGAGAATGGCAAGAAGTTTAAAAAAGGGACCTTATATAGCCTACCATTTGCAAGCAAAGGTAGATGCTATGAACGCCTCCAGCAAAAAAACGGTAATCAAGACTTGGTCTAGAGCCTCTATGATTACGCCGGAATTTGTAGGACATACATTTGCAGTACACAACGGAAATAAATTTATTCCGGTATATGTAACAGAAAATATGGTAGGACATAAATTGGGTGAATTTTCTCCTACCAGACAATTTAAAGGACATTCAGGAAACAGAAAATAATATTAACGATGGGTGCAAGAAAAAGATTGGTAGCTGAAAAGCGTAAGGAAGCAAGGAAAACTATTTGTGAGGTTAAGAATACAGGTGTTCCTACATCGCCTCGTAAAATGAGATTATTGGCTGACGTAATTAGAGAGAAAGATGTATTCGATGCATTGAATATACTTACATTTTCTACAAAGCATGCCTCTAAGACATTAGAAAAATTGGTTCGTTCTGCGGTAGCTAACTGGGAAGAAAAATTTAATACAAAAGCTGAAGACAGTGAGTTGTTTATCAAACAAATTACGATTGACAGCGGAAGAATGTTAAAACGTTTCCAGCCTGCTCCTCAAGGAAGAGCATATAGAATACGTAAGCGTTCTAATCACATTACCGTGCAATTGGCAAGTCGCAATGTGGCTAACGCAGAAACAGTAGTAGAAGAAAATAACGAAAACTAAATAAAAAATAATTAATGGGACAAAAGGCTAACCCGATAGTAAACAGATTAGGAATCATCAGAGGATGGGATTCTAATTGGTATGGCGGAAGAGATTTTAGTGATAAACTGATTGAAGATCAGAAGATCAGAAAATATCTGAACGCACGTATTCAAAAAGGTGGTATCTCTAAGATAATTATCGAAAGAACACTAAATAGAATTACTATCTCCATTAATACTTCTCGCCCTGGTATTATTATAGGTAAAGGTGGAAACGAAGTAGATCGAATCAAGGAAGAAATAAAAAAGCTTACTAAGAAAGATGTTCAGATCAATATCGTGGAAATTAGAAGACCAGAAATAGATGCCGCTATAGTAGGAGAGACTGTATGTAAGCAATTGGAAGCGCGTGTGAATTTCAGACGTGCAGTGAAGATGGCTATTGCATCAGCAATGCGTATGGGAGTTGAAGGGATTAAAATTAAATGTTCAGGTCGTCTAGGTGGAGCGGAAATGGCACGAAGCGAGGAGTACAAAGAAGGACGTACACCATTGCATACTTTCCGTGCAGATATTGATTACGCTTGGAAGGAAGCAGAAACTATTTACGGTAAGATAGGTGTTAAGGTATGGATCTGTAAAGGTGAAGTATTCACAAAACGCGATTTATCTCCAAATATTGGTATGGATGAAGCTAGCAAGAAGGGAGGACAGGAAAGACGCGGAGATAGAAGAGATGACAGAAGAGGTGGTGGACCAGGTGACAAACGCGGAGGAGCGGGAAAACCAAGAGGCGAAAGAACTGAAGCTAGAGGTACTAAAAGAAAATAATAAACAAGTATAATTAAGGTGTCATGTTACAACCGAAAAGAGTAAAATTTAGAAGAGTCCATAAAATGAAGTCGAAAGGCGTTGCGCACAGAGGTTCGCAGCTATCATTTGGTTCATTTGGATTGAAGTCATTAGACGAAGCATGGGTAACGGATCGTCAGATAGAAGCTGCACGTATTGCTTTAACCAGACATATGAAACGTGAAGGAAAGGTTTGGATTAATATCTTCCCGGATAAGCCAATTACCAAGAAGCCTGCTGAGGTTCGTATGGGTAAAGGAAAAGGTGCATTGGATCATTGGGTAGCTGTAGTTAAGCCGGGTCGTATCTTGTTCGAGGTTGAAGGCGTTTCCAAGCAGATTGCTGAAGAGTCTTTAAAGTTAGCCGCTCAGAAATTACCGGTACTTACCAAATTTATTATCAGAAGAGATTACGACGCAACGATTTAAAATAAAACTAATGGGAACAATAGTATATAGCGAAATAGCAGGATGGAGTACAGAAGAGCTGAACAATGAATTGTCAGCAACTAAGATGAAACTCACTAAATTGCGTTTCAACCACGCGGTTACACCACTGGAAAATACCAATGTATTAAAGGAAACGAAAAGACACATTGCACGTATCCAGACAGAATTGAAGAAAAGACAATTAACTAAACAAGCATAATTCAGTGCAGATGACAACGGAGTTAGAATTAACAGCAGACAGAAAACTAAGGAAAACCAGAATTGGTGTGGTAACTTCTAATAAAATGGAGAAGACCATCACAGTATCGGTTGTTCGTAAGTTAAAACATCCAAAGTATGGCAAGTTCTTAAAGAAAACGAAGAAGTTCCATGCACATGATGAGAAGAATGAATGTAACATCGGCGATACCGTGAAGATCATGGAAACACGTCCGTTGAGTGCAACTAAGAGATGGAGATTATTAGAAATAGTAGAAAAGGCTAAATAACATGGTACAACAAGAATCAAGATTAAAAGTAGCTGATAACAGCGGTGCTAAGGAAGTACTTTGCATCAGAGTATTAAAAGGTACCAGAGCAAGATATGCGTCTATTGGCGATAAAATTGTGGTATCTGTTAAGGAGGCAATGCCAGGTGGAAACGTAAAGAAGAAACAGGTATCTAAAGCGGTAGTTGTTCGCGTAAAGAAAGAAATCAAACGTAAGGACGGTACATATATTCGTTTTGATGACAATGCAGTTGTGTTGTTAAATAATCAGGATGAGCCTAGAGGTACGCGTATCTTCGGCCCGGTTGCAAGAGAGCTTCGGGATAAGGATTTTATGAAAATTATTTCATTAGCACCAGAAGTATTATAATATGAGCAGACCAACAGAAAAACGTTTTGCGCCAAAACTAAAAATAAAGAAAGGGGATACCGTTATCGTTATTGCTGGAGAAGATCGTGGTAAGAGCGGTGTGGTTCTAGAAGTTTTGCCTGCAGAAAACAAAGCGATCGTGCAAGGAGTTCGAATCGTTTCACGTCATACAAAACCTAATGCTCAAGAGCAAAAGGGTGGAATAGTTAAAAAAGAAGCACCTATCCATATTTCAAACCTTAAATTGTCTGTGGGCGGAAACGCTACACGCGTAGGTAGAAAAGTGGAAGATGGTAAAATTGTTAGAATAGCTAAAACAACAGGGGAGGTTATAAAATGAGTTACATTCCTACATTAAAGAAAAAATACACAGCGGAAGTTGTTCCTGCATTAATGGCAAAGTACAGCTACAAATCTGTAATGCAAGTGCCAAAGCTGGTCAAGATTGTAATTAATCAAGGCGTAGGTGCTGCCGTTGGGGACAAGAAACTGATAGATAATGCAGTTGATGAAATTTCAAGAATTTCAGGACAGAAAGCAGTATCTACAAAATCTAAAAAGGCTATATCTAACTTCAAACTAAGAGAAGACTTGCCTATCGGCGTACGAGTTACCTTACGTGGGGAGAGAATGTATGAGTTTTTAGAGCGTTTGATGGCCGTTGCGTTACCACAGGTTCGCGACTTCAAAGGAATCAATGATAAGTCATTTGACGGAAGAGGAAATTATACTTTGGGTATAACAGAGCATATCATCTTCCCTGAAATTGACATCGATAAGATATCTCGTATTAGTGGTATGGATATCACTTTCGTGACATCTGCGATAACTGATGACGAAGCACATTCATTATTAAAAGAAATTGGTTTACCATTCAAGAAAAAATAAAACATGGCAAAAGAATCAATGAAAGCACGCGATGCAAAGCGTCTTAAATTAATTAACAAGCATAAGGCAAAGCGCGAGCAACTTAAAAAAGCCGGCGACTGGACTGCATTGGATAAACTTCCAAAAAATGCTTCTCCTGTTCGTTACAGAAACAGATGTAAACTAACGGGACGACCTCGTGGGTACATTGGGTTCTTCGGTTTATCGAGAATACAATTCAGAGACTTGGCTAGTTATGGTTTGATACCTGGACTTTCAAAAGCAAGCTGGTAATAGAGATAATAAATGGTTTAAAAATAAAGTGAAGGTGGGAAACTGAGCTGACATCGGTTTAAGTCTCACATCTAAGCGATCTAAACAAAAAACAAAAATGGTTACAGATCCAATAGCAGATTTTCTAACAAGAATCAGAAATGCACAGCTCGCTGGGCACACTATCGTAGATATTCCTGCTTCTAACATGAAAAAGAAATTAACCGAAATTCTGCATGACAACGGTTACATCCTTAAATTCAAATTCGAAGAAGATGGCCCTCAGGGAACAATCAAGATTGCACTTAAATACAATCCTGAAACGAAAGAACCGGCTATCCGAGAACTCGTAAGAATCTCTAAACCAGGTCTGCGTCGATATGCGCATTTGGCAGGTATTCCAAGAGTTAAGAATGGTTTAGGTATAGCTATCTTATCTACTTCTAAAGGTATCTTAACAGATAAGCAAGCTAAGAACATGAAAGTGGGTGGGGAAATTATTTGCATAGTATCATAAAAATATAGACATGTCACGCGTAGGAAAATTACCAATAACAATACCGGCTAAAATCGAAATTAACGTTGCAGATAACAACGTTGTAACGGTGAAAGGCCCTAAAGGTACCCTGTCTGAGAAGATAGACAGAGATATCATTGTGAAAATAGAAGATGGAAAAGTCATTCTTGAACGACCAACCGAACAGAAACGTCATAAAGCATTACATGGTCTTTACAGATCATTAATCAATAACATGGTAGTAGGTGCAAGTGAAGGTTACAAGAAAGTATTAGATGTAGTGGGTGTGGGTTTCCGTGCCAGCAACCAAGGTCAATTATTAGAATTGTCTATTGGGTACTCTCACCCAGTGTATGTGTTGCTGCCTTCAGAAATTACGCTAACAACAGCATCTGAAAAAGGTCAGCCACCGCGTATCATTTTGGAAAGTAACGATAAGCAATTAGTGGGACAAGTAGCTGCAAAAATCAGAAGCTTAAGAAAGCCTGAGCCGTATAAGGGTAAGGGTATTAAATATACTGAGGAGATATTGCGTAAGAAGGCAGGAAAATCAGCAGGTAAAAAATAGTAATATTTAATAGTGCTGAAAAGTATAGCAGTTAGTCTAAATCATAGAAAAAAATAAAAATTATTGTCATGGCAGTAACGAAATTATCCAGAAGGGAGAAAATAAAATTCAGAATACGTAGAAAACTGAGTGGCACAGAAACGCGTCCTAGGTTGTGTGTATTCAGAAGTAACAGCGAAATCTACGCTCAAATCATTGATGACGTAACGCGCAAGACAGTAGTTTCTGTTTCTTCTCTTAAGGCTACAGGTACAAAAACAGAGAAAGCAAAAGCAGTAGGAACAGCTATAGCAGAAAAAGCAAAGGCTGCAAATATTACTAATGTAGTGTTCGATAGAAATGGATTTTTATACCATGGCAGAGTTAAGGCTCTGGCAGATGCTGCGAGAGAAAACGGATTACAATTCTAATTAAAATTAAGCAGGGTCGACAATAAGTACCCAACTTATAAAAAAGCGATAAATAATATGTCAAAAGTAAAAGAAACTAAAATTAGAGCAGCAGCCGAACTGGAGTTGAAAGAGAAGGTTGTAGGCATCCAACGTGTAGCTAAGGTTACGAAAGGTGGACGTACATTCAGCTTCTCTGCACTAGTAGTTGTTGGCGATGGTAATGGAACTGTAGGTCACGGCTTAGGTAAAGCGCGTGAGGTACAGGAGGCTATAGCTAAAGGTATTGATGACGCTAAGAAAAATCTGGTGAAAGTTCCTATCTTAAAAGGTACTATCCCTCACGACCAGTTGGCAGAATTTGATGGTGCAAAAGTACTTATCAAACCTGCTTCTGTAGGTACGGGTGTAATTGCCGGAGGTTCTATGCGTGCAGTATTCGAAAGTGCTGGTGTTCATGATGTATTGGCAAAATCTTTAGGTTCTGCAAATCCACATAACGTTGTTAAAGCAACTATTCGTGCGCTAACATTATTAAGAGATCCATTCCGTGTTGCTAAAGACAGAGGAATTAAACTATCAAAAGTATTTAACGGCTAAAACATTATGGCTAGAATAAAAATTACTCTGGTTAAGAGTACAATCGACAGAAGTCAGCGTCAGAAAGACACCATCAAGGCTTTGGGTATCCAAAAGCTAAACAGAAGCGTTGAAAAAGAAGCTACCCCTCAGGTAATGGGAATGGTAGCTAAAGTAAAACATTTGGTAACGTTAGAAAATATCTAAGATGAGCATCAGTTTAAATAATTTAAGACCAGCAAAAGGCGCCGTTAAGGGTCGCAAGCGTATTGCCCGTGGACAAGGGTCAGGATCAGGTGGTACAGCCGGTAGAGGTCACAAAGGAGCAAAGTCTCGCTCTGGTTACAAATCAAAGAGAGGTTTTGAAGGTGGACAGATGCCATTGCAACGTCGTATACCTAAACGAGGATTTAAGAATCCAACAAGGGTAGAATTCAGAACTATTAATCTAGCTGAATTGCAGTCATTGGCAGAAAAAAATAATCTTACAGAATTTAACTTTGAGACTTACAGAACACTTAAATTAATTAAGTCTAGTGACAAAGTTAAGGTTTTAGCGAACGGTGAATTAAAAAGTGCTTTGAAGGTGTCTGCACACGCATTCAGTGATAAAGCAAAAGCAGCTATTGAAAGTAGTAAAGGATCTGCTACGGTAATAGCTTAATTATAAAATCATTTTTTGAGTAAAATTCCTTCTTTCTCGAAAAAATAATTAAAGGATGAAACAATTTTTTGAGACATTTAAAAATATCTTCAGCATTGAGGACTTAAGGAAAAGGATCTTCCTAACCCTAGGTCTTATTTTCATTTATCGTCTGGGATGTTTTGTAGTATTGCCTGGAGTGGATCCAACGAAGATTTCGGATGCGTCTACTAAAGGTATTTTTCAGATTTTTGATTTATTTGCAGGTGGAGCCTTTACAAAAGCATCCGTTTTTGCATTAGGTATAATGCCTTATATCTCTACCTCCATTGTGATGCAGCTTTTAACGCTCGCAGTGCCTTATTTTCAGAAGTTGCAAAAAGAAGGTGAGAGTGGAAGAAAGAAAATCACACAGTATACACGCTATGGTACCGTATTGGTAACTGCTTTGCAAGGATTTGCTTATGTGAAATTTTTATACGCCCAGAATATAGTTTCCCCATCAATTTCTACGGCCCTGTTCTCTCTATCTACGATGATTATCCTCATAGCAGGTACAATTTTTGTAATGTGGTTAGGTGAGCAGATTCAGGAGAGAGGTTTAGGTAATGGTACATCGTTAATTATAATGTCTAACATTATTTCGCGCTTACCAGGTTCTTTTTGGGCAGAAGCAAAATCAAGGGCTGTAACAGGTAGCGGTATTTTGATGCTAGTATTGGAGTTAGCTGTTTTAGCTGGTGTGGTTATTAGTACCATTATGTTAATTCAGGCAATTCGTAAGGTGCCTTTGAGTTATGCTAAACAAATGTCTGGAGGGAATAGTGCCTATGCTCAGAGAAGAGGTTTTTTACCGCTTAAAGTAAATATTGCTGGTGTAATGCCGATTATATTTGCACAAGCATTCCTTTTTATTCCTGGTACTATTGCACAGCTATTCCCGGATAGTTCAGCATCAGGTTTCCTAAGACAGATAACAGATTTTACGTCACTGCCTTATAACATCATAATGTTCCTAATGGTGGTGCTGTTTACTTATTTTTATACAGCCCTAATTATGAATCCCGTACAGATGTCGGATGATCTTAAGAGGAATAATGGATTTGTGCCTGGTGTTAAACCTGGTGCTAATACTGCGGAGTATATTGACTCGGTATTATCAAGAATCACCCTTCCGGGTTCTATATTCTTAGGGTTTATTGCTATTATGCCTGCTTTTGCCAAGATGTTAGGCGTAAATAGTCAGTTTGCTTATTTCTTTGGAGGCACCTCTCTATTAATTTTGGTGTCTGTAGTTTTAGATACCATGCAGCAAATCAACTCTCATTTATTGAGTCGTCATTATGATGGGCTTACTAAATCAGGGGCGAAGATTAGAGGCAGAAATGTGGCATCAACAGATTTTTAATTTTTAAGGGAGCAATGATACATTATAAAACTCCTGAAGAAATTGAATATATACGAAAGAGTTCTTTGTTAGTCAGCCAGACACATGCAACACTGGTAGAGTTTATAAAGCCGGGTGTAAAGACATCTAAACTGGACGAAATTGCGGAGCAATTTATACGGGATAATGATGCCACCCCTGCTTTTAAGGGCTACCGCGGATTTCCTTATACATTATGCATCTCTGTTAACGAACAAGTGGTACATGGTTTTCCTTCTGGTCGAGAGATTCGGGAAGGCGATGTCCTCTCTGTAGACTGTGGGGTATGTAAAGATGGATTCTATGGGGATTCTGCATTTACCTTTCCGATTGGAGAAATCCCTGAGGAGGTAAGGAAATTGTTAAAAGTTACTTTCAATTCTCTTTTTTTGGGTATTGAAATGGCTGTTGTGGGTAATAGAATCGGGGATATCAGCTTTGCCATCCAAAAATATTGTGAAATAGACCATCATTATGGGGTAGTTCGCGATCTTATCGGACATGGCATAGGCAGAAATCTTCATGAAGAGCCGGATGTGCCTAATTATGGAAAGCGCGGGAAGGGACCTATGCTACAAGAAGGATTAGTTATTGCCATAGAACCGATGATTAATATGGGCACCCATCAAGTGCGTCATTTGTCGGATAAATGGACGGTAGTAACCAAAGATGGTAAGCCATCTGCCCATTTTGAGCATACGGTAGCAGTACAAAAGCAGAAGGCTGACATACTTAGTGACCATAATTTAATATTCGAGGCTATAAAAAAATCGGAATATATTAAGGATTTCAGATAAAATTTCCGATCTTCGCAGTCCTAAAAATTATGGGTAAGACAGATTTAATAAAATTAGATGGTACGATCACGGAAGCCTTATCTAACGCGATGTTTCGCGTTAAACTAGAAAACGGCCATGAAATTTTAGCTACAATATCCGGCAAAATGCGTATGCATTACATACGAATCCTGCCGGGCGACAAGGTCGCAGTTGAAATTTCTCCGTATGATCTCTCCAGGGGAAGAATAACATTTAGATATAAATAATTTAAACGAACAATTGAGATGAAAGTAAAAGCATCTGTAAAGAAAAGAAGTGAAGACTGCATCATCGTACGCAGAAAGGGCAGAGTGTATGTGGTAAACAAGAAGAATCCAAAATTTAAACAAAGACAAGGATAATACAATGGCTAGAATTTCAGGTATAGATCTTCCAAAGAATAAAAGAGGCTGCATAGGCCTTACCTACATCTATGGAATCGGCAGATCAACAGCAATGCACATCTTAGAGACTGCAGGTGTTGATCCTAGCAAGAAAGTTCATGAGTGGAATGATGATGAAGCAACTGCTATACGTAATGCAATCAATGCAGAAGTAAAGGTAGAAGGAGCGCTTCGTTCAGAAGTCCAGCTCAATATCAAACGTTTGATGGATATAGGCTCTTACAGAGGTATCCGTCATCGTAAAGGATTACCAGTTCGTGGACAAAGTACTAAGCGTAATGCTCGTACACGTAAGGGTAAACGTAAGACAGTAGCAGGAAAGAAAAAAGTAACTAAATAGTAAATAACTGAAGCATACCATGGCAACAGCAACTAAAAAGACAGTAAAGAAAAGAGTGGTGAAGGTGGAAGCAGAAGGCTACACTTACATCAAAGCAACTTTCAACAATATCATTATCTCTTATACAAATAAGGCTGGTCAGGTGATTTCCTGGAGTAGTGCCGGAAAGTGTGGATTCAGAGGTTCCAAGAAAAGTACTCCTTATGCCGCTCAAATGGCTGCTCAGGATGCTGGACAAAAAGCTTATGATGCTGGTTTGAGAAGAGTAGAAGTATTTGTTAAAGGACCTGGTGGTGGCAGAGAATCTGCTATCCGTACTATCGGAAATGCAGGTATTGAAGTAACTGTAATACGCGATGTAACACCATTGCCACACAATGGCTGTCGTCCACCTAAGAAAAGAAGAGTTTAATTTTTAGAAGTAATAACAATGGCAAGATATACAGGACCACGTACTAAAAAATCAAGATCATTCGGAGAGGCAATCTTTGGATATGATAAGGCATTTGAAAAGAGAAAATATGCTCCAGGTCAGCATGGTAACTCTAGAAAACGTTCTACTCAGTCAGAATATGCTGTTCAATTGAAAGAAAAGCAAAAAGCTAAATACACGTACGGCGTTTTAGAGCGTCAGTTCTATAAGACATTTGAAGAAGCAGCTAGAAAACATGGTGTAACAGGGGAAAACTTATTACGTTTGCTAGAGCAACGTTTAGATAATACTTGCTATCGTTTGGGTTTTGCACCAACAAGAAGCGCTGCTCGTCAGTTGGTAAATCACAAACACGTTACTGTAAACGGAAGAATTGTTAATATTCCTTCTTTTACTGTAAAAGTGGGAGATGTAATCAGTATCCGTGAGAAGTCCAAAAACATCGAAATAGTTCAGGATACTTTGAAGGCAGCAAGAGTTAAAAAATACGGATGGTTGGAATTTAATTCCGAAAAGCTGGAAGGTAAATATTTGGAGATTCCAAATAGAGATCAAATTCCTGAAAACATTAAGGAACAATTGATCGTCGAGTTATATTCTAAATAATTTTTTTGAAGAGAATGGTTTCAAATCATTCAGTATTCAACTTTAAAAAATAAATATTAAAACATGGCAATATTATCTTTTCAAAAACCCGACAAAATTCTTTTACAGAAAGCAACTGATTTCGAGGGTACATTTGAATTTGCTCCACTGGAGCCTGGTTTCGGAAATACCATAGGAAATGCTCTTCGTAGAGTACTACTATCTTCTTTGGAAGGGTATGCAATTACCTCTATAAAAATAGCAGGTATAAATCACGAATTTTCTACTATCAAGGGCGTTATTGAAGATGTTACCGAAATAGTTTTGAATATCAAGCAAGTGCGCTTAAAAAGAGTATTACAAGATGTAGACGCAGGTTTCGAAAAAATCTACATATCTCTAAAAAATAAAGAGCAATTCACTGCAGGAGATATTGAAGCACATACTAATGTATTTGCGGTAACTAATCCTGATTTAGTGATTTGTAACATGGAAAAGAATGTTCAGATAGAATTGGAAATTTCTATTGGAAAAGGTAGAGGCTATGTCGCTGCTGAAGAGCACTATGTAGACAGTTCTATTCTTGGACTAATACCGGTAGATTCTATCTACACACCTATAAAGAATGTGCGTTATAAGATTGAGAATACACGTGTTGAGCAGCGTACAGACTTTGAAAAGCTAATCATCGATGTAAAAACTGATGGTACTATTCATCCAGAAGATGCCGTTAAGGAAGCTGCTAAGATTTTGATTCAGCACTTAATGTTGGTGTCTGATGAAAATATAACTTTTGATTCTGAAGAAAAAGGACAGGAAGAGGTAGTAGATGAGCACATCTTGCATATGCGTAAGATTCTTAAAACTCCATTAGAGGATTTAGATCTTTCAGTACGTGCATACAACTGTTTGAAGGCAGCTAAAATCAATTCTCTATCTGAATTGGTCCAGTATGATACAAATGAGTTGTTGAAGTTCAGAAACTTCGGACGTAAATCGTTAGTGGAAATTGAAGAATTGATTATTGAGAAGGGTATGCACTTTGGCATGGACTTATCGAAATATAAATTAGAAGACTAATTAATAAAGTTAAGTAGCGGGTAAATATTGCTCACTACGTATTACTCAATACTATTAAGAAATGAGACACGGAAATAAAATAAATCACTTAGGCAGAAAATACGGACACAGAGCCGCTTTGCTGAAGAACTTGTCTTCTGCATTGTTCATGCATAAAAGAATTGAGACAACGGTAGCAAAAGCAAAAGAATTAAGAGGATATGTAGAGCCTTTAATTACTAAAGCTAAGACCAATACTACTCATTCTCGTAGGGATGTGTTCAGTTACTTACAAGATAAATTTGCAACACAGGAATTATTTGAGGTGATTGCGGCAAAAGTAGGTGAAAGACCGGGTGGATATACTAGAATTGTTAGATTGGGTACACGTTTAGGGGATGCAGCTGAAATGGCTATGATTGAGTTGGTAGATTTCAATGAAACATATCAAACCAAGACAGCGAAATCAGAGGAGTCTAAGAAAAAGACACGTCGTTCTGGTGCTGCTAAGAAAAAGGCTGAAGATGTAGCAGTTGTAGAAGATGTAAAAGCTGAGGAAGTGTCCGCTGCTCAAGAGGCACCGGCAGCTGAGCCAGAAGCAACACAAAGTGAGGAGAAAACTGAAGAGTAATTCATGATTTTTTCAACATATACAAAAGGATAGCATTTTTTAGCTATCCTTTTTTATTTTTGAGAAATGATAAACATTGAAGATTGGAATATTTTGTATATATAAACTATCATCAATGCACTAAGCCGCAAAAGGTTTAGATTTTCGAAAGACACAGCAATAGCTGTAAAATGAATGAAGTATGGTAATAAGCATTTGCATTCATTTTATCAGCGCTTGCTTCGAGTGAAAGGAGATGCAAATTGCCTTTTTTTTAGAAAAAGCTTTTTGGTTACTTTTTGGCTCAAAAAGTAATAAAGAATAAAAAAATGATATGCAAAATACAACAGCCATATTACTACTCGAAGACGGAACTCATTTTACAGGATTTTCTTGCGGTAAGATAGGTACTGCTACCGGTGAAATCTGCTTTAATACTTCTATGACTGGATATCAGGAGCTATTTACAGATCCTAGTTATTCCGGTCAGTTGTTAGTGTCGACCAATGTTCATGTTGGAAATTATGGCATCAAAGATCAGGAAGAAGAATCTGACCAGATTCGTATTGCCGGACTCATATGTAGAGAATACGCTAATAGCTTTTCCAGAAAACAGGCTGATAGCTCTATAGAGGATTACTTCATACAAAATAATCTAGTAGGAATAACAGGTGTAGATACTCGTGCTATCGTTCGTCATGTGAGGGAGAAGGGTGCTATGAATGCAATTGTATCTTCTGAACATACAGATCTGGATTTCTTGAAAAATGAACTGAAAAAAGTGCCCGCTATGGAAGGACTTGAACTCTCTTCAAAGGTTACAACGAAAGCAGAATATACGGTAGGCGATGCGCATGCAAAATATAAGATTGCCGCTCTCGACTTCGGTATAAAGAAAAATATCTTGCGTAATTTTACAGAAAGAGATTGTTATGTGAAAGTATTTCCTGCACATACTACTTTCAAAGAATTGGAGCAGTTTGGTGCCGATGGCTATTTTATTTCTAACGGTCCTGGCGACCCTGCAGCCATGGATTATGCTGTTGATACAGTAAAGCAGATACTTTCAGCGGATAAGCCATTATTCGGAATTTGTTTGGGAAATCAATTATTGGCTCGTGCTGTAGGTATACCTACGTATAAATTACACCATGGTCACCGTGGGGGTAATCATCCAGTTAAAAATCTAAAAACAGGGAAATGTGAGGTTACTACGCAAAACCATGGTTTTGCGGTGGATATGGAGGCGCTTAAGCAATCGGATAAAGCGGTGCTTACACACATCAACCTGAATGATAATTCTGTAGAAGGCCTGGAGATTATAGGTAAAAAAGCGTTTTCAGTACAATACCACCCAGAAGCTGCCCCAGGTCCTCATGACAGCAGGTATTTATTCGATGATTTTATGAAGTTATTGGGGTAGACGATTAGTCATCAATCTTAGTCTTACAATTATTAGCTAATTATATTGGAAAAAAATTGTGTTGACGAGCACATAAACTCAAGTCTTTCTTCCAAGCACCTCAATCTGGGAACAGTTAGATTTTATTTTCTATCAGCGTAATCATTATACGCTGGCTGCCTGAGCTTTCTGCTTCTTCTGTGCCTCATATAATTCCTTTAAAAGCCCACGGGAGATTAGCAGTTTCATAATCTCATTGGTACCGGCATAGATTCTTGCTACACGGTTGTCTGCATAAGCACGCGCAATATAGTACTCCCATATATATCCATAGCCTCCATGTAGTTGCATGCATTCATCCACTACTTGCTGGTGTAAATCCGTACAGGAATATTTTGCCATAGAAGCTGTCTCAGCAGTAAGTTCATCAGCTAAAAATAATTCCACGCATCGGTCGCAGAAAGTCTGATGGATCTGTAATTGTGTGGCTAATTCTGCAAATTTAAATTGGGTATTCTGGAATGCAGCAATCGGCTGCTTGAAAGCAGTTCTGCTAAGGGTATATTGTATAGTATTTTCCAATGCACCTTCAGCGCCGCCTATACCCATTAATGCTACAGATAATCTTTCTCTTCCCAGTTTTTGCATCATGTAAATAAATCCTTTTCCTGCCTCGCCCAATAAATTCTCTTTGGGTAATATTACATTATCAAAAAATAGTTCACAAGTATCCTGCGCTTTCATACCCACCTTCTTGAAGGGTTTCCCTTTTGAAAATCCTTCACGGGTAGCTTCCACTATAAACAGACTTATCCCATTATCTTTATCGTTTACAAAAGTACGTGCGGCAATAATAGCCATATCGCTCATATAACCGTTAGTAATGAATGTTTTCTGTCCGTTTAGTAAATAGTGGTCACCCATATCCACTGCATTTGTTTTGAGTGCTTGAAGATCACTTCCACATCCTGGTTCTGTCATGCCAATCGCAGTGATTACTTCACCGGAACACATTCTAGGCAACCAGTATTTTTTCTGTTCATCAGTTCCATGGTCTATGATGTAGGGAACAACGATATCAGAATGCAGAAAAAATCCGGGGCCAGTATATCCTGCCCTCGACATTTCTTCAGTAATAAGTGCATTGAATGAAAAGTCGAGCCCGGAACCACCATATTCAGTAGCTACATCCAAACACAACAGGCCCATCTCACCGGCTTTTTTCCAAACTTCTCTGCTTACCATTCCGTCTTCTTCCCACTGTGCATGGTATGGGGCTATTTCTTTCTCAATGAATTGCTGCATGGTTTTCCGAAGCATTTCATGTTCCTCGGTATTATAGATAGTTCGCTTAATTTTTATAGCAGCATACATAGTTGAAGTGTTTAATCAAAAATAAAGATAAAATAGTAAAATAATCCGTTGCGACGTGTCAAGAAAAAATCATCAAATCGAATTGAATTATCTCACAGACTATCTAACAGCCTATACGGGTAATTGTTTTGCTTTAAACCTGCCTGTCAAATCTCTAAAAATAGCGTTAATTTTAAGTCTATGGATTCAAAGAACCGTTTCTCCGACCGTGTAGAGCAGTATATAAAATACCGTCCAGCATATCCGGATGCTGTAATCTCTACCCTGCAATTGGAGATAGGATTAATGTCCGATGATGTGGTGGCTGATATTGGGAGCGGAACAGGTATTTCTGCTCAGTTGCTACTGGAGCATGGAAATACAGTGTATGGCGTGGAGCCTAATGAACCTATGCGTAAGGCTTCTGAGGGGTTATTGAGGGAATATAACAACTTTATTAGTGTACATGGAAGCTCAGAACATACAGGGCTTAAAGAGGGGTCAGTAGATGTAATTGTTTGTGCACAGGCTTTTCATTGGTTTAGCCCTTCTGAAACTAAGAGAGAATTTCAGCGTATCGCTGCCAATGGGGCGCATCTGGTCATTTTATTTAATGACCGTAGTGCTTCAGATCCTTTCCAGCAAGATTATGAAATGCTCATTCAGGAGTTTTCGACAGACTATCAGCTCGTAACACACCGCAATATTTCTGAGGAGATGATTACTCAGTTCTATTCCCCTTATCCTTTTAAGAAGTGGGTCTTCCCTTACGCGCAGTACTTTGATTTAGAGGGCTTAATTGGAAGGGTAGTCTCTTCTTCCTATATGCCTAATGAAGACTCCCCTGATTTTCCTCCTTTAAAAAATGCTATTGAGGTGCTTTTCAATTCCCACAAACGAAATGGAATTATTACTTTTGCTTATGAAACGAGTTTATATGTCGGTCGCATATAATCTAAATAATTCTTAAACGAAATATATGAGTTACATCCTTTCCGTACATGCCCGACAAATATTGGATTCCAGGGGCAATCCTACAGTTGAAGCAGAAGTTATAACTGAAAATGGCATAATGGGTCGTGCTGCAGTTCCATCCGGCGCATCCACCGGCACGCATGAGGCTGTTGAATTGCGCGATGGAGGAAAGGCATATATGGGTAAGGGCGTGATGAAGGCTGTCAATAATGTGAATACCCTTATCGCCGAAGCTCTAATAGGTGAAAATGTATTGCGTCAGCGAGAAATTGATGCTATCCTTCTGGAGTTGGACGGAACGGAAAATAAAAAGAAATTAGGTGCGAATGCGATATTGGCGGTATCACTTGCTGCAGCGAAAGCAGGAGCTCAAGTTGCCGGTATGCCACTATATCGATATGTTGGTGGTACCAATGCAAGAACCTTACCTATTCCGTTAATGAATATCCTTAACGGCGGAGCACATGCAGATAATGCCATCGATTTCCAGGAGTTTATGGTCGTTCCAGTTGGGGCTACTACCTTTTCAGATGGACTAAGAATGGGAGTAGAGATTTTTCACAATCTTAAAAAGGTATTAAAAGCAAAAGGTTATTCTACCAACGTTGGTGACGAGGGTGGCTTTGCTCCGGAGATTAAATCCAATGAGGAGGCCATAGAGACGGTCTTAAAAGCCATAGAGAGTGCAGGTTATAAGCCAGGCGATCAGGTGATGATTGCCATAGATGCTGCTGCTTCTGAATTTTATGATGTAAAGAAGAAGAAATACATATTTAAGAAATCAGATAATAAAATACTATCCTCAGAAGAGCTTGTAGAATATTGGGCAAAATGGGTAAAGAAGTACCCTATTATCTCCATTGAGGACGGGTTGGCTGAGGATGACTGGAAGGGGTGGAAAGCACTTACAGATAAGTTGGGGCAGAAGTGTCAGCTTGTGGGAGATGATCTGTTTGTAACGAATTCTAAGCGCCTGAAAGATGGAATTGACCAGGGTGTGGCTAATTCTATTCTCGTAAAAGTAAATCAGATTGGAAGTTTGTCAGAAACTATAGAAGCCGTTGATTTAGCACATCGAAATAGTTATACCAGCGTAATGAGTCATCGTAGTGGTGAAACAGAAGATAGTACTATCGCAGATCTTGCCGTGGCGCTGAATTGCGGACAAATTAAAACAGGTTCAGCAAGCAGGAGCGATCGAATGGCAAAATATAATCAGTTGCTTCGGATTGAAGAAGAGTTGGGTGATGATGCCTATTATCCGGGCAAGTACTACAAATTCTTCTAATGCGTATTCGGTTAGGATGAAATAGCTATTTGGCTTTGTTTGTTTCATGCATTCGAACTTGATGGGCGTATTTGATTTTGCTTATTGACTTTTACTTCTTACTTTTATTTTATGCAGATAGTGGATCCTAAATTAAAAGCAAAAATTCCGGCACCGCTGAGGAGTAAGTTTGTTTTGCTCTTTCTGGCATACTTTATTTATCTTCTCTTTTTTAATCAAAATACAATATCTTCTCAGATTAAGCTAGCCATGCAGTTGCATGAATTAAATAAAGAGGAAGACTACTACACCAAAGAGATTGTAAAGGTTAAACAAGATAGAGCGCAACTCTTTTCCGGAATAGATCAGATGGAAAAATATGCGCGCGAAAACTATTGGATGAAAAAGGATAGCGAGGATCTTTATGTCTTTATGCCTGAAGAGAAATGATGTTTGAGGGTAAATTGACAGTATATATCGTTTTACTATGATTAGCCTTATCACACTTTCCTTCCCAATTTTTTTTATTTCTATAGCCATAGAGTTATTAATTAATAAACTCAGGAAAACAAATTATTACAGATTAAATGATGCTGTAGCTAATTTAAATTCCGGAATTCTTTCACAGGTAGTGGGTGTTTTTACAAAGGCAATTACAGTAGGTGTTTATATTTGGATCTATGATCATCACAGAGTTTTCCGGGATATCCCTAACAAGTGGTATGTCTGGATTGTATTATTTATTGGTGTCGATTTTTTCTACTATTGGTTTCATCGCCTGTCCCATGATGTAAGTATGTTCTGGGGTGGGCATGCCGTGCATCATCAAAGCGAAGAATATAATTTAACGGTAGCATTGCGCCAATCTTCCACTCAAATGTTTATCTCTTTTTGGTTTTACCTTCCATTGGCATGGATTGGTTTTTCTCCTGTTTTATTTGTAACAATAGCATCTATACAAACACTTTATCAGTTTTGGATTCACACCAAGTTAATTAACAGAATGCCATCGTGGTTTGAATATGTTTTCAATACGCCATCACACCACCGAGTTCATCATGGGGTAAATCCAAAATATATAGATAAGAATCACGGAGGGTCACTCATTATTTTTGATCGTTTATTTGGAACCTTTCAGCAGGAAGAAGAGCCAGTGCACTATGGTGTTACATCTCCATTAAATAGCTGGAATGTTATCCTTGCAAATATAAATTACTATGAATGGGTTGTAAGGCAATTAACTCATGTGCGTAGCATACGAGATTTTTTTCTGGTACTGATAAGTCCGCCGGGATGGCGTCCTCAATATTTAGGGGGCCCGATTTCTGCTAAAGATGTGGATGTGCATAGGAGTTTATATGATGCGGATAGTTCTGGAGCGATACATATTTATATTATTCTTCAATTTATCATTCTGGTTGCCTTTACCTCTTTTTTTATGTTTGGAGTAGGAAGTGAATTCAGCCAACAAGTCTTCTCAGGTGCTCAAAAATTAGTAGCACTATTATTTATAGCATTTTCCGTAATAAATATTGGAGCATTGTTTGAGCAAAAATCTTGGGTAAGATTGGCAGAGGCAATCAGAGTATTGTTGATTATTCCGGTCTTAATCTTTATGATTCCGTAGTATTTGTTAAGATTATTCTAAAATTCTAACTTGAACTTGCAGTACAAGTAGATTTCTCTATCTTTATCTATATCGTATAGCCGATAGTAAAAACATTTATCGTATTAGTTTAATTTCTGTTAACCATGCTTAAACAGTTTGCTATTTTTATTTTCTCACTGCTCTTTATATTTGCTTGTAATGAGTCAAAGAAAGTAAGGTTAGGGAGGAAAAATGCTGTATTGTCAAGTATTGATTCACTGTCAATAGATAAGACTTGTGCGTCTAAAAAATCAAATACTTTCTTGGATATTGACATGGATGGGCTCTATGTTAAAGAAAAAGAATTCTCCAGAAGAGATAATCTCCAGAAAATATTCAAGGTAAATAAACTTGATAAGCATCAATACAGGCAATTTCTGGAAGACAGTAAAGAATACTATGATTTTTCGGATATAAGAAATAGACAGAAATACTTTACAATCTCCAAAGAAACGGACTCTACCTCTCAGTTGCAATATCTTGTTTTTAAGATTTCAGAGTATGAGTATGTAATTGCTAACTGTACTGATACCTCCTTAGTGCCAGCAGTGGTTACACGGCAAACAAAAATGAGTAAAAAGAAGAGAAAGCAATCAACTTCTAATTCTGTATTCTTTCATCCAATTCAGATTGCTTATTATGAAAAGAATATTGATACTGTTCAAATTCGATTTGCTGCTAAAATCCAAAAGTCGATCTATAAAACTTTTAAAGAACACCATCTGGATCATAAGCTGATTGAGAAATTAAGTAATTCGTTAGGTGGGAAAATCAGTTTAAATAAACTTCGTAGAGGAGATACGCTGCAGTTTATTTATAATCAACTTAGCATTAATGGGCAGTTTCTAGATTATGGTCAGGTAAAGGCATTGTGTATAAAAACAAAGAAGAGGAAAATTTATGCATTAGATTATTTCCTTAAAGACGATAGTAGCTACCAGTATGTGGATGCTGATGGTAAATATTTTAAAACAGCTTTCCTGAAATCACCCTTGCAGAAGGGAGGTAATATCGTCTCTAGATATAACTTGCATCGTTTCCATCCTTTACTTCAAGTAGAAAAGGCACATTTGGGTACAGACTTTGCCGCACCTAAAGGTGCTCCTGTTATTGCAACTGCCAGCGGTATAGTGGAGGTTGCACAGTTTACACAGAATAACGGTAATTATGTGAAAATTCGCCACGACAAAATATATGAAACACAATATCTTCATATGTGTCGTTTTGCAAAAGGGATACGTAATGGAGTACGTGTGAGCAAGGGACAGGTAATTGGTTATGTCGGCTCAACTGGTCTGGCTACGGGGCCACATGTTTGTTATCGTTTCTGGAAGAGAGGGGTGCAGGTAGATCCATTACGGGAAAAGTTAAATGTGCTCAAGCAAATATCCAAGTCCCATATCGAAAGCTATATGAGGCATTTTGCTTCTGTAAAGAATGCGCTGGATGCCATACATCTACGTTAGATCTATCGTTCTAAATAAAATTAAAAAATGTAACTTGTACATGTTATGAATGTACAAATCTATAAATCTGTACTTGAAATTATTTTTATAAGTATGGTAGCAGTTTTCTTTATTGCTCAATACTTGAAGAATAATAGCATAGTAGATGTGTTTTGGGGCCTGGGCTTTGTGTGTATTGTACTTTGGTTTATATTCTTTCAGTACGCATCTTTCACTATGCTGAATGTAGCCGTTTTGCTATGGGGTGTCCGCTTGTCGTCTTATATTTTCGTTAGAAATTTCGGCAAAGGCGAGGATTGGAGATACCGTAACTTCAGAAAAGCTTGGGGCAGCCATCCGCTGCTTGGGGCATTTTTTCAAGTATTTATATTACAAGGGCTCATTATGTTCTTTGTTGCTTTGCCAGTTATACACGGCAATCTTTTGTTAGTTTCCCTTAATGCTCTAAACTATATCGGGGTACTCCTCTGGGGTATTGGGTTCTTCTATGAGGCCATCGCAGACTATCAACTCTATCGGTTTAAGAAAAATTCAGAAAATAAGGGGAAGGTTATGCGTTACGGATTGTGGAAACTAAGTAGACATCCGAACTATTTTGGCGAACTATTGGTATGGTGGGGCATTTGGCTGATGTCTGTGAATTTACAAGAACATTTATCGTCACTTATTAGTTTGATAAGTCCGCTGCTGATGACGGGACTATTGACTAAAGTATCTGGTGTGCCTTTACTGGAGAAGAAATATGAACGCCATCCGGAATATGAGGCTTACGTAAAAACAACGCCTGCAATCTTTCCTTTCTTTGGCGACAATTAGCTATTTATTTACAGTATAAAATACGTTTATCTATCCTCCATTTGCTAATTTTGTAATTCAATGGTATTTACAGAACAACAAATAGTCCAAGCATTATCACAGATAGAAGATCCTGATTTTAAAAAGGATTTAATAAGCCTTAATATGATAAAGGATCTCACTTTCACGGAGGAGCTTATCAAATTTACTATCGAACTTACTACGCCAGCTTGTCCTATGAAGGAAAAGTTAGAGACAGATTGCAGAAATGCTATTGCACAACTGGTCTCCAATGAAGTAAAAGTGGAAATAGAATTTTCTTCTAAGGTGACTACTTTAAGAGATATCAAATCGGAAGTATTGCCTACAGTTAAAAATATAATTACCGTTGCATCAGGCAAGGGCGGTGTGGGGAAGTCTACAACTGCAGTAAATCTGGCGTTAGCATTACTCCGTTCGGGGGCAAAGGTGGGATTATTGGATGCCGATATTTATGGCCCCTCTATTCCTACTATGTTAGGATTGCAGGATGCTCGCCCAACTATTCGTAAGGTGGACGAAAAAAATAAAATTGTACCGGTGGATTACCTTGGCATGCAGGTGATGTCTATCGGATTTTTGATTCAGGATAAACAGCCTGTCGCTTGGCGAGGCCCCATGGCTACTTCTGCACTAAGACAAATCATCACCGATGTGTTGTGGGAAGATCTGGATTATCTGGTGTTGGATCTTCCTCCCGGAACCGGAGATATTCATTTAACCATAGCTCAGATGGTGCCTGTTACAGGAGCTGTAGTAGTTACTACCCCTCAAGAGGTGGCTTTGGCAGATGCGCGTAAGGCACTTGCTTTTTACCAACTGGAGTCTGTAAACGTTCCGGTTCTTGGCGTGGTAGAGAATATGTCGTATTTCTCACCACCGGAGTTGCCGGATAAAAGATATTATATATTTGGAAAGGGCGGAGGAAGGCTTTTGGCGCAACAATTTGATGTGCCGTTTTTAGCTGAACTTACTATAGAGCAGGATGTCCGTGAAGGCGGTGATTTGGGTAAACCTATCGCTTTGCAGTTAGCTACAACTGGAGCAAAAGCATTTGAACTCCTAGCGCAAAATGTTGCCCAGCAAATTGCTGTACAAAATGCGAAGTTGAATACTAATACTGTAAATTCATAATGATGAGTAAGCAAAAAGACAAATTACAATTATTGGAGAGAGTCGAGAATGCACTCAATAATATTCGTCCCTTTCTGCAATCAGATGGTGGTGATATTGAGTTGATAGAGATTACGGATGATTTCATTGCAAAAGTAAAGTTAAAAGGAAACTGTGATGGTTGTAAGATGAGTGCATCTACAATGGCAGCAGGCGTGGAGAGTACCATTAAAAACTTTGTACCTGAAATCAAATCGGTAGAGGCTGTTAATTAAAACGTATTCCTAAATGACACGTAAACAGATTATTCAGCATATAAAAAAGAAAAAGAGTTATTTGTGTATTGGCCTGGATTCAGACATCACAAAAATACCCAGACATCTTTTAAAGTATAAAAACCCCATTTTAGAATTTAACAAACAGATTATTGATGCTACGCATGATTTATGTGTGGCATATAAACCTAATATTGCGTTTTATGAGCTCTATGGTTCAAAAGGATGGCAGACGCTAGAAAAGACAATAGCACATATTCCATCTGGTATCTTTAAGTTGGCAGATGCAAAGCGCGGTGATATCGGGAATACCTCCAACATGTATGCAAAGGCATTTCTGGAGAATATGGATTTTGATGCAATTACGGTGGCACCATATATGGGCGAGGATTCCATAAAGCCTTTTCTGGAAATAAAAAATAAATGGGTAATTGTATTAGGACTTACCTCTAACCAAGGTTCAAAGGATTTTCAATTTTTGAAATCGAACAAAAAGCCAATTTATCAGCATGTTATCGAAAAATGCATGCAATATGGCTCGCCTGAAAATATGATGTTTGTTATTGGAGCTACTCACGAAGAAGTATTTAGAGATATTCGTGAGTTCTGTCCGAATCATTTCTTCCTGGTTCCTGGGGTAGGGGCTCAAGGTGGCGATTTACATAAACTGTCTCAGTTTGGATGCAATAATGATGTAGGACTTATGGTGAATGCTACCAGAAGTATTATTTATGCGTCACCAGAAAAAGATTTTGCAGAGAAAGCACGCGAAGAAGCTCTTTCGTTAAGAAAGATAATGAGGCTATATATCTAATTTCCCTTGCAGTTTCAAAATTTTTAAAGAGTAACAATATGGAAGAGGTCTATTTAAGCGCAGAAGAGCTAGTACGATACTCGAGGCATATTGCTATTCCTGAATTTACTATCGAAAATCAAAAAAAACTAAAGTCAGCTAAAGTATTAGTAGTTGGTGCTGGCGGCCTTGGAAGTCCGGTATTATTATATCTGGCGGCTGCAGGCGTTGGTACAATTGGAATTGTAGATTTTGACGTAGTTGATGTGAGTAATCTGCAGCGTCAAATTCTATTTGGCATAAAAGATTTAGGAAAGTCTAAAGCCATAGTAGCAAAAGAAAAGCTACTTGATTTAAATCCTCATGTAAACTTTATTATTCATGAGGAAAGATTATCGAGTTTGAATGCGTTGGAAATATTTCAGCAGTATGAGGTAGTAGTAGACGGTAGTGATAATTTTGTAACACGTTATTTAGTAAACGATGCCAGTGTATTTGCAAACATACCAAATGTGTATGCCTCTGTGCTTCGTTTTGAAGGACAGGTTTCTGTATTTAACTATAAGCAAGGACCGAATTACCGCGACTTGTATCCTACTCCTCCGGCACCGGCTACTGTGCTTAATTGTGCAGAGGGTGGAGTATTGGGTGTATTGCCCGGTATTATAGGGAGTATGCAGGCCAATGAAGTCATTAAAATCATTACGGATATTGGTGAACCTTTAAGTGGCCGATTATTCAGATTTGATGCCTTGAATGCTTCTGCACAAACTTTTCAGATAACTAAAGACCCCTTTAACCCATTGACAGGTGAGCATCCTGAAATTAATAGCTTAATAGACTATGAGCAGTTTTGTGATATGGTAGAAAAAAAAGAGGTAGATATTGTCAGGGCTATAACTGTGCAGCAGCTCAGAGATAAAATTACTAATAAGGAAGATTTTCAATTAATCGATGTACGAGAAAAATGGGAGTACGATCTTGTGCGTATCGGAGGTATGCATTTACCTTTAGATATATTAAATGACTGTCTTGATCAGATAGCAAGAGATAAAATTGTGATAGTGCATTGCAAAATGGGTGGGCGAAGCGCTAGGGCCATACAGCAACTGCAATTAAAGGGGTTTGATAATCTCTATAATTTAGAAGGAGGTATTATTGCTTATGTTCAGGAAGTAGATCCTACACTACCTTTATATTAGCGTAAAATAGTCTAAAATACATGCATACCCTCTGTCTTTAAAAAAAACGGATTAATATAGTATCATTACCGAAATCTTTATAAATTTAATAGTTAATAACGATGTCGTTGGTATAGATGTTTTTCAATTTAGTACTTAATTAGATTATTTGGAACCTACTAATATAAAAGATCCGGAATATTTCCATAAAGTCGTCGACTGTCAGTATGCATGTCCGGCGCATACTCCTGTTCCTGAATATATACGACTGATAGCTGCAGAGAAATATGCTGCAGCCTATATGGTAAATTGGGAGTCCAATGTATTTCCAGGTATATTGGGTCGTACTTGCGATCGCCCATGTGAGCCTGCTTGTCGTCGAGGACGTTTAGAAAATGAAGAACCGGTGGCTATTTGTCGGTTAAAACGTGTGGCAGCTGACAACAAGGGGGATATCAAATCATTATTGCCTAAGGCGCCAGAAAAAAAGAATGGTAAAAAAATAGCGTTGATTGGAGCCGGGCCTTCTTCATTAACCGTTGCGCGTGATTTATCAGTTATAGGATATGAAATACACCTCTTTGACGATCAGTCTAAAGGCGGTGGTATGATGAGAAGTCAGATTCCATCTTTTCGTCTACCGGCAGAAGTTTTGGATGGAGAGGTGAATCAGATTTTAGATTTAGGGATACACACTCATTTTAATAATTATGTATCTAGTCTTAGAGAAGTTTTATCGAAGGGGTACGATGCCGTCTTTGTGGGTACGGGTGCTCCTCGTGGTAGAGATTTGAAAGATCTTCAGGGAAGATGGGATGGTGCTGCAAATATTCATATTGGTATCGAATGGCTGGCAAGTGTTGCTTTTGAGCATACGCATAAAATTGGAGAGAAAGTGATTGTGCTTGGTGGTGGAAATACAGCTATGGATTGTTGCAGAACTTCACGCAGGCTAGGTGGGAAAGATGTTAAGGTAATTGTTAGAAGCCCTTTTGAAGAAATGAAGGCAAGCCCATGGGAAAAGGAAGATGCAATCCACGAAGATATTCCAATCATAGATAATCATGTACCTAAAAGCTTTGTGGTAGAGGATGGAAAACTTATAGGGATGAATTTCGAAAAAGTGCATGCAGTCTATGATGAACAGGGTAAGAGATCATTACAGCCTACAGGAGAGCCAGAAATATTTTTTGAAGCAGATGATGTATTGATTGCTATCGGACAAGAAAATAGTTTTCCATGGATAGAGCGAGATCTTGGAATTGAATTCGATAAGTGGGAGGTGCCGGTGGTGGATAAAACCACCTTTGTATCCGGTATTCCAAATGTATTTTTTGGCGGAGATTCTGCTTTGGGGCCAAAGAATGTAATTACTGCTGTGGCTCAAGGGCATCAGGCTGCCATCTCAATCGATTTATTCTGTTCGAAAAAAAATATCAATAATCGTCCTGCTCCTTTTACTAATCTTTATAGCACTAAAATGGGTATCCATGAGTGGGCTTATGATAGCATGGTATCTAATGATGAAAGATTTATTGTTCCTCAGGCAGAAAAGGCGCTGACCTTAACAGACCGAAAGAAAGAAGTCGAATTGGGTTTCAGTTTACCGGTTGCATTCAAGGAGGCAGAACGCTGTCTAAATTGTGATGCTCAAACGGTATTCTTTGAGAGTAAATGTATAGAGTGTGATGCATGTATGGATATCTGTCCAACGAATTGTATTACGTTTACTGCCAATGCAGAAGAGGAAGAATTGCGGGAGCGTCTTATAGTGCCTGCGCATAATAAAGAACAGTCTATAATGGTTTCAGATATATTACAAACAGGCAGAGTGATGGTAAAAGATGAAGATGTTTGTTTGCATTGTGGCTTATGTGCGGAGCGTTGTCCAACATCGGCATGGGATATGCAGAAGTTTTTATATAATACTACTAAAGCAGGGGCATGTCATTAAATAGTAAGCTCAATAACTTTGTAGTTCGCTTTGCGAATGTCAATGGAACCGGTTCTGCCAGTGCAAATCATATGTTTGCCAAAGCGATTTTCAGGATGGGGATACCTGTTACACCAAAGAATATATTTCCTTCAAATATACAAGGCTTGCCAACATGGTATGACGTACGCATAAGTGAGAAAGGTTACCTCGGGAGGAAAGAGGGAATTGATATGATGGTGTGTATGAATCCTCAGAGTATGCTGCAGGATATAAAAAGTGTGAGCGTCGGAGGATACTTTATGTACGATAGTACCAAAGTGTTACATGCTGATTTTATCCGGGAGGATATTCATTATATAGGTATTCCTTTTACAGAAATTTGCAATAAGGAATATACCGATCCTCGTCAGCGTCAGCTTTTCAAAAATATCATTTATGTTGGCGCTTTGTCAACGCTATTGAATATAGAATTTGGCGTATTAGAAGGGTTGGTACAGGATCAGTTTAAAGGAAAAGAAAAACTAATTGCACCCAATATTAATGCACTTCAATTAGGAGTAGATTATGTAATGCAAAACTTTAAGTATCCTTTGGATTTACAAGTAGAGAGAAGAGACTTATTAAAAGACAAGATACTTATCAATGGAAATACTGCGGCAGGTATTGGCGCGGTATATGCCGGGGCAACCGTGGCTTCCTGGTATCCAATTACCCCCTCAACTTCTTTGGTAGAGGCCTATGAGAAGTATGCCGAGAAGCTAAGAATAGATGCTAATGGTAAGAGGAATTTTGCAGTGGTACAAGCAGAAGATGAATTATCGGCACTGGGTATGGCCATTGGTGCTAACTGGAATGGTGCGCGTTCTTTTACGGCTACAAGCGGTCCGGGTTTATCTTTAATGAATGAATTTCTTGGCTTGGCTTATTTTTCAGAATTACCGGTAGTATTAGTCGATGTTCAGCGCTCAGGGCCATCAACGGGTATGCCTACTCGTACGCAGCAGTCCGATTTATTATTGGCGGCTTATGCATCACATGGCGATACTAAACATATTTTATTGCTGCCTGCTACACCTGCAGAATGTTTTGAGATGATGCTAGATGCTTTTGATCTTGCTGATCAATTGCAAACCCCGGTGATGGTATTGTCTGATCTTGACTTGGGTATGAATGATTATATCTCTTCTCCTCTGGTATTTCCAGAAGATAGAAAATATCAAAAAGGCAAGGTGCTAACTGCAGAAGATTTACAAGGAATGACAAAGTTTGGTCGTTATCTTGATACCGATGATGATGGTATCCCATATCGAACTATTCCTGCTACACATCCTACTAAGGGTTCCTTTTTTACGAGGGGCTCCTCCCATGATGAGTATGCCGTCTATACAGAAGATTCTCCCACTTATGTGAGGATAGTAGATCGTTTAACGAAGAAGTTTGAAACTGCAAAATCTATGGTGCCTGCTCCACGCTTCTATTCATCTGAAAATAAGAGCAAGTATGCTATGGTATTTTTTGGAACTTCCACATATGCTGCAGAAGAGGCTATGGATATCCTTAGAGAGCAGGGATTGGAGATAGACGCTTTACAGATTAAAGCTTTTCCTTTTAGTAGTTCTGTAAATGATTTCATTGAAGCCCATGATCAAGTATTTGTCATAGAGCAAAATAGAGATGCCCAGATGCGTTCTTTGTTGGTGAATGAGTTGGAGATAGATCCTAAAAAACTAAAAAAAGTACTGAATTACGACGGTACTCCCATCACTGCGAATTTCATTGCAACAACTATTTTATCAGCGCTTGGTGTTCAACCAGTATTAAAAGAAGGAGTGGTAATATGAGTTATACAAGACCTAAATTTGCACACCCGGCATTGCCAAAGAATAAACTCGGGTATACCAGGAAGGAATATGAAGGTTCTCTAACTACATTATGTGCAGGATGTGGGCACGATTCCATCGGTGCTGCTATTGTAGAAGCCTGTTGGGAAATGAATATAGAGCCACATAAAGTGGCTAAGCTATCTGGGATAGGATGTTCCTCTAAAACACCTGCTTACTTCCTGAGTAATTCTCATGGGTTCAACTCTGTGCACGGGCGAATGCCTTCTGTGGCTACAGGTGCCAACTTAGCTAATAAAGAGCTTATTTACTTGGGTGTTTCCGGTGATGGTGATACCGCTTCCATTGGTATGGGGCAATTCGTTCACGTAATTCGAAGAAACCTCAATATGACCTACATCGTGATGAATAATGGATGTTATGGGTTAACTAAAGGTCAGGACTCTGCTACTGCAGATGTTGGATCAAAAAATAAGCAGGGCAATATCAATATGTTTGAAGGTATTGATCTCTGTGCCCTGGCATTAGAGTTAGGAGCAACCTTTGTAGCACAGAGCTTCAGTGGAGATAAAGCGCAACTGGTTCCGCTAATACAAGCAGCTATGTCGCATCCCGGTTTTGCATTAATTAATGTCTTGTCGCCTTGTGTAACGTTTAATAATAATGTAGGTTCTACAAAGTCGTATGATTATGTTCGGGAGCATGTGCATGCTACCGCCACATTAGATTATGTTCCGCCTATGGAAGAAATTACGACTGCTTACGATCAGGATGAAACCAAGTTGGTGAAAATGCATGACGGTTCTTGGTTGCAGTTGCACAAGCTTTCTCAAGCATGGAATCCGGAAGATAAAGTTTCAACGATGAATGCCCTTCAGGAGGCACACAAGAAAAATAAAATACTTACAGGGTTACTGTATGTTGATGAGTCTAGTAAAGATCTCCATGAGCTTCTGGAAACTTCAGATACACCCCTCAATCTACTCCCTCAGTCTGCTTTGTGTCCAGGCCAGGAAAAACTAGACGCTATTAATGCTAAATTCAGATAATTTCGTCTTATCTTGTAGCATCAGTCATTTCTAATTTTGTACATCTAATTTTCTATAAATGAAAAAGAATCTCCTTATTATTCTGTTTAGTATAGTTATTTTCTCTTGTAAAAAAGAGAGCCAAATCCAATCATATAATGCTCCCTATGAATACTCAGGTGCATTAGGTGATATTGTGAGTATAGAGAGAAAGGATTCTATAACTCCAGATGAAATAAGAAATTTACTGCCATCTCAATTTGCCTCCATACTGGAGTTAAAACATAAAGTATATGAATACTATATAACTTATAAATCATTGAATAAAGATGATGATACAGTTTTAGCAAGTGGATTAGTATTTATTCCTTTAATAGATAGCTTTGCCGTCCCGTTAACCAGTTACCAGCATGGTACTGCATTAGCCAAGAATGAAGTGCCGTCTTTCGGAAGAGGTGGAGAGTATGTCTTGAATGCGGCTTTGGCCAGCGGTGATGGTGTTGTTGCATGCGTACCGGATTATTTAGGACTTGGTGTTGGCGAAGGATTACACTTATATCTGAATCCAAGAGAAGAGGCCAACTCTGTGCGAGATATTTTACGCGCGGCAAGAAAATTAGTTAAACAGACAAGCATCGTTCAGCTTAATGAACAGGTATTTCTCTTTGGATATTCTCAAGGTGGCCATGCTACCATGTCTGCACAACGCCAGTTAGAATTAGAAAACAGAGAAGAGTTTAAGCTCACAGCATCTGCACCGATGGCAGGTCCATATGCGTTAAGTAGAACCTCTCAGTTTGATGTTATGCTCGATTCTGTTTTTTATCCTAATCCATTTTATTTACCTTATTTGGCGGTAAGTCTATTTAATACTTTCCCTGTGTATTCTTCTTACAGTGCTATTTTTAAGTCTCCTTACGATCAAAGAATTCCTGCTGTAATTAATGGGTACAATTCTTCAGGCTATGCTAATTCACAGTTCCCTTATTATATCAGTTCGATTGTGATTGATTCTGTCCGTGAAGCCATCCGTAATGATCCATACCATCCCATTCGTATTGCGGCAAAGGGATTTGATTTGGTGGATGATTGGACGCCAACAACACCTATGAAACTATATCACTGTACCGGTGATGATAATGTATTCTATAGCAACTCTGTATATGCAGATTCTGTATTCCGATCCAAAGGTGCAAATTGTGAGTTGGTAGATATGGGAACACAAAATCATCAGGATTGTGCACCATCAGCTTTATTTGTTGTGAAGACGTGGTTTACCGGTTTATTTGCTCCGATTAGGATAAAGTAGATTACATCCCCCCAACCCCCTTGAAAAGGGGGAGACTTCTGCCTTCCCCCTTTTCAAGGGGGATACAGGGGGGATGAACTTTCTCATTCCAAGTAAGATGGTTATGCTTATAGCTTCCACCTTAATAAGGGGGAGACTTCTGCTTTCCCCCTTATTCAAGGGGGCCAGGGGGATGAAACTATACGTGTAATGCTCTATTGTCTGTAGCCGCTAGTGCCGCTTCTTTTAATGCTTCCGTATACGTTGGATGTGCATGACTTATTCTTCCAATGTCTTCTGCGCTGGCACGGAACTCCATGGCTACAACTGCTTCAGCAATCAAATCTGCTGCACGGGCACCAATCATATGCACGCCCAGAATTTCATCTGTCTCTTTATCTGCCAATACTTTTACTAAGCCATCAATATCCATGCTTGCTCTTGCTCTTCCTAAAGCACGCATAGGGAATGAACCTACTTTGTAAGCAATACCTTTTTCCTTGAGTTGAGTTTCTGTGTATCCGACTGAAGCAACTTCTGGCCAGGTATATACAACTCCCGGAATCAGATTATAATTTATATGTGGTTTTTGTCCTGCGATATATTCTGCTACCAGCACACCTTCTTCACTGGCTTTGTGAGCAAGCATTGCTCCTCGCACAACATCACCAACTGCATAGATATTTTCTGCGGAAGTTTGTAGGTGGTCATTTACTTCTATTTGTCCGCGTTCTGTTGTTTTAATACCAATTTTGTCCAAACCTAGATTTTCGGTATAAGCTTTTCTTCCAATAGCTACTAAACAATATTCAGCATCTAATTTTATTTCCTGCTCCTTTTTATCAAGAGCAGATACTGTAACATTGTCACCATTATTTATAGCTCCGGTTACTTTATGAGAGAGATAGAATTTGATACCCAATTTTTTTAGGCTACGTTGTAACTCTTTACCCATATCGTCATCCATTGTTGGGATGATTTTATCCATATATTCAATTACTGAAACTTCTGTCCCAAGTCGTTGATAAACGGAGCCTAGTTCTAAGCCTATTACTCCACCGCCAATAATCACCATAGTTTTAGGTAATTCAGGCAAGGATAATGCCTCTGTGGAGGTGATGATTCTTTTTTTATCAATGGCTATAGATGGCAGCATGGCGGGTTTAGAGCCAGTTGCTATAATGATCTTGGTAGATTCGATTTGTTCTTCTGTCCCATCTGTCTTTTTAATAGAAAGCATTATAGGAGAAATAAAAGATCCATGCCCCTGATAAACTGTAATCTTATTTTTTTTCATCAGAAAATCTATACCTGCAACAGTTTGGTCAATTACCTTTGTTTTACGCTCAATCATCTGTGTGAAGTTGATGTTGGCTTCAGAGATTTCAATGCCGTGCTCTTTGAAATTATGAATCGCATTATGATAATGTTCGGAAGAATCCAACAATGCTTTAGAGGGGATACAGCCTACATTCAAACAGGTTCCTCCCAGCGAGTTGTATTTTTCAATCACAGCAGTTTTCATGCCTAGTTGAGCACATCGGATAGCAGCTACGTATCCTCCGGGGCCACTTCCTATAATAGTTACATCGTATTTTTCCATGTCTTATTTTCTAGCGATTAAATTTCTAAAAGTGCTTTCACTGGATCTACACCTACTAATATCTTTTCAGGATTTTCCAGATAGTCTTTTACCGCTACCAAAAATCCAACACTTTCTTTGCCATCTACAATTCTATGGTCGTAGCTCATTGCCAGATACATCATAGGGCGTATCTCTACTTTTCCATTGATAGCCATTGGACGGTCTTGTATTTTATGCATTCCAAGTATAGCAGATTGCGGCTGATTGATGATAGGGGTTGACATAAGCGAGCCAAACACACCTCCATTTGTAATAGTAAATGTACCGCCTTCCATATCCTCCATAGTAAGCGCACCATCACGGCCCAGTAATGCCAAACGTTTTACTTCTTTTTCTATTTCAGCAAAAGAAAGGCTCTCTGTATTTCTGATTACAGGCACTACTAATCCTTTTGGTGTAGAAACTGCTATGGAGATATCTATAAAGTCATGATAAATAATATTTTCATCATCGACGTAGGCATTAATAGCCGGGAACTGTTGAAGTGCAAGGGTACATGCTTTTGTAAAGAAAGACATAAAGCCTAGACCTATTCCTTTTTTTTCTTCGAAGGCTTTTTTATACTGACTTCTGATTTCATTAATTCTTGTCATATCCACTTCGTTAAAAGTGGTGAGCATTGCTGTCTCATTTTTAACCGCCACTAATCGTTTAGAGATGGTTTTCCTCAACCTTGTCATTTTTTCTACCCGTTCTCCTCGGGAGAAGTTTCCTTTAGATATTGATGTGGCAGTTGTGCTACTGGAAGTCGGTGTTGCCTTGAGGGCATCTTCCTTGGTAATTCTTCCGCTTACACCTGTGCCGGATACTTCTTTAGTCTCGATACCTTTTTCGTCCAGGATTTTTTTAGCAGAAGGAGAAGGAGTGCCATTGGCATAAGAAGCTGTTGTGGCTGTCTGAGTTGCAACAGGTTTTACTTCTTCTTTTGGAGCAGTAGCTATAGGCTGTAAACTTTCCTTTTTGGGTTCTTCCTTAGTTGCTTCAGTGGGAGCTACTACATCGGTGTCAATGTAGGCAACAACACTTCCGATTTTTATATCATCACCTTCACTAGCAGATAGTGATATTTTGCCTGCAAATTCTGCAGGCAATTCAAAGGTTGCTTTATCAGATTCGAATTCTGCCAAAGCTTGGTCTATCTTAACATAATCACCATCTTTTACCAGCCAGGATGCTAAAGTCACCTCTGTAACACTTTCTCCAATTGCCGGCACTTTTACTTCTATTTTGCTCATATATTGTCTTAGTTAAAATTTTATCTTCAAATTAGTTATTATTTATTCGCAGCTGATTAATAATCCTCATAACTATTACATTAACTTATTAGTAAGAGCTCAACTAAATGCAATTTCTACCAATGCTTTTTGATCCTTCTCATGTAACTTACTGAATCCCGTAGCCGGAGATGCCGCCTGAGGTCTTGCAATACATTGGATATACTTTGCCTTGTTATAGTTTAACATTAAGAATGTCCAGCTACCCATGTTGATTGGTTCTTCCTGTACCCAATGGAATATTGCCTTAGTGTATTTCTTTATGATGGCATCCAGTTGTTTCTCCGCAACTGGATAAAGTTGTTCAACTCTCACTATGGCAACATCTGTTCTATTGGTGGCTTCTTTTTTGGCTAATAAATCATAATAAATTTTACCTGAACAAAGTAAAACTTTCTTTACATGGCTTGCTTCTAGCGTATTGTTATCATCAATAACTTCTCTGAATTTTCCCTCATAGAGCTCACTAATATTATCAACACATTTTGGGTGTCTCAACAATGATTTAGGAGCCATATTAATTAGCGGCTTTCTGAACGGCCATGCCATCTGTCTACGAATAGCATGAAAGAAATTCGCAGGAGTGGTGATATTGGTAATTACCATATTGAGTTCTCCGCATAACTGTAGAAATCGTTCTAGTCTTGCAGAACTATGTTCCGGTCCAGCTCCCTCATGTCCATGTGGTAATAACATCACCAAGCCTGAATTTCTGTTCCATTTAGTTTCACTGGATGCGATAAACTGGTCTATGATAATCTGCGCACCATTATCAAAGTCTCCAAATTGAGCTTCCCAGATTGTTAGAGGATTAGGGCTCGGCATAGAATATCCAAATTCAAATCCAAGCACGCCATATTCTGATAATAAGGAGTTATAGATAGAAAATTTCCCTTGTTTTCCTTCTTCATCAATTTCACTTAGGCGGTTATATTCTGATCCTGTAAGCTCATCATAAAGGCAGGCATGACGATGCGAGAAGGTGCCACGTTTTACATCCTCTCCGCTCAAACGAACATCATGTCCATCTAAGAGAATGGATCCATAGGCTATTAGCTCAGCTGCTGCCCAGTCTACAGTCTGATTCTCTCGCATTAATATGCGACGTTGCTCAAGATACTGCTGAATTTTTTTCAACGGGGTGAACCCCTCCGGTACTTTCACAATAGCCTTAATAATCTTCACTAGATTCTCCTTAGAAATCTTTGTTTCCGGAGACGATTCGAAATCCTGCTGTGTGGCAGGTCTTAGAGCGCTCCAGGCTAGTTCTGTAGATTGTGGCTTATATTTCTTTGGTTGTTGTTTGTAATCATTTAGACGCGCTTGCAATTCTTGCCAGAATTCTTCTTCCATCTTTTTTGCAAATTCTGCTTCTGCAACTCCGGCATCATATAATTTCTTTTGATACAAATCCCGAACACTCATGTGGTCCTTTATAAGGTTGTACATCTTAGGCTGAGTATAGTGAGGGTCATCACCTTCATTGTGTCCCCACTTTCTATAGCAAACCATATCAATAAATATATCTTTATTGAATTTCTGACGGTATTCAGCAGCTATTTCAGAAACCAATGCAACACTCTCTACATCATCGCCATTTACATGAAAGACAGGTGCCTGAACTGTAGCAGCTATAGATGTACTATAATTTGAAGATCTTGCATCATCAAAATCTGTGGTAAACCCAATCTGATTATTAATGACAAAATGCAGTGTTCCGCCTACTGTATAACCCGGTAGACTTTCCATTTGCAATACTTCATATACAATACCTTGTCCTGCAACAGCAGCATCTCCATGAATAATAATTGATAGTATTTTATCGTAATCAGCATTATAGATAGCATCTGCTTTTGCTCGGCAAAAACCTTGAACTACAGGATTTATCGCTTCGAGGTGAGATGGATTCGGAAGTAACTTCAGATATACTTCCTTGTTGTCCATAGTCTCGTATTGAGAGGTGTATCCCAGATGGTACTTTACATCTCCTGTTCCGGAAGATAAGTCGTCTGGCGCGATGCCTTCAAATTCAGAGAATATTTCTTCGTATGTTTTACCAACAATATTTGCCAATACATTTAATCTGCCTCGGTGTGCCATACCAATCACAACTTCCTGCACTCCATTATTTGCAGAAACATTAATAATGGCATCGAGTGCTGGGATTAGAGATTCACCACCTTCCAGCGAGAATCTTTTCTGTCCGATATATTTTGTACCCAGAAACTTTTCATAAACAGCAGAGTCATTGAGTTTCTTAAGAATTCTCTTTTTCTTTTCTATAGGATGTTTATAGGAAGTAGATATTTGTTCTATTTTGTCACGCAACCAAGCGCGCTCATCTTTATTGAGAACATAGTTATATTCCCAGCCAATAGTTTCACAATATATTTGTTGTAATCTTTCTATAATAGACCGCAAAGTGGCCTTTCCTATTCCTATTTCATTGCCTGCATAAAACGCTACGTCTAAATCTGACGCATCCAATCCGAAGTATTCTATTCCCAAATCAGCGTGCCTGTCTCTTCTTGGCCGGATAGGATTGGTATTGGCGATGAGATGACCTTTATTTCGATAGCCGCTTATTAGCTTTAGAACCCTGAACTCTTTCGGTGAAACTTGTCCTTCAATCTCAGAGGATCCTGCCTTTGTAGTTGTTTTATGTTTTCCGAATTTAAACGCAAAATCAAACCCTGCAAAAAACTTTCTCCATTCCTGGTCCACAGAGTTGGGATCTTTTAGGTAATCTTCATATAAGGAATCTATATAACTAGGGTGAGCATTTGATAGAATAGATAAATCGTCCATATTAAGTAAATATTAATCAGTTTGCGAATATCGGAGTTTTAGGCAAAAAAACGGTAACTAACTGTGTTAGTTTACAGATACTTAATGAACAAATTAATAGAAAAGTTTACAAATAACCCAAAATTCACTTTTTTATTATAATCGTTTGATTATCTTTGCAAACTCAATTTAAAATAAATGGCACATCACAAATCGGCGAAAAAAAGAATCAGACAATCAGCTAAGAAGAGATTAGAAAACCGTTATTATGGTAAAACTACTCGAAATGCGCTTAGAAAATTCTTAGGATTATCAGATAAGTCTGAGGCAGAAAAATCTATGCCTTTAGTAGTAGCTATGGTGGACAAAATGGCTAAAAGAAATCAGATACATAAAAACAAGGCAAGCCACTTGAAGTCTGATGTGATGAAACACCTTAATGTGTTGAAATCTAAATAAGCACAGTTTTTATGGAAAAATACTGAATGGTGTATCTAAAGGGTACACCATTTTTAATTTATGTTGAATGACCATAAACTTGCTATCCGGTTTTGGGCAGAGGAAGATCGGCCTAGGGAGAAGTTGAATGAAAAAGGAAAGCACACGCTAACGGATGCTGAACTACTAGCAATTGTTATAGGTTCGGGATCTTCATCCTTGTCAGCTTTAGACTTATCCAAACAAATTCTGGCTTCCGTTAATAATGATTTAGTAGAGCTAAGTAAGTGTTCTATCCCCGACTTTAAATTATTTAAAGGCATAGGAGAAGTAAAGGCTGTTTGTATTACAGCGGCTCTTGAACTTGGCAGAAGGAGATCACAGACAACAGTAAAGCCAGCCAAGAAGGTGGTTTCAGATAAAGATGTTTTTGATATTTTGTCTCCCATCCTTTCAGATTTATTTCATGAAGAATTTTGGATAATCTGTTTAAACAGAAATGGTAAGTTTATATCTAAACATAAAATCAGTAGCGGAGGCGTTAGCGGTACGGTTGCAGATATGAAAATCATTTTCAATATTGCCATTAAAGCACTTGCATCGGGGATAATATTATGTCATAATCATCCATCTGGAAATTTAACACCAAGCGAAAGTGATAAGCAACTTACTAAAAAAGCATATGATGGAGGTAAATTATTGGAAATTGAGATATTGGATCATATTATCATTGCCCACGACAAATATTTTAGCTTTAGAGCGAATAACCTGCTTTAATTAACTCAATAGCAATACGATTTACTCCTTGGAAATTGTAACATTCACATAATCAGCGTATATTTGCACTTCAATTTTAATAATTTTACTTTTTATGGAAGGATTTAGAGCATTGGGGTTAAGTGAAGAAATTTTACTCGCATTAGAAAAAAAGGGATTTAACGCTCCCACACCTATTCAGGAACAGACCATTCCTCTCTTGTTAAAGGGAAACCTTGATATTGTGGGTCAGGCACAGACTGGAACAGGTAAAACGGCAGCCTTCGGCTTGCCAATACTTGAGCGATTTGATCCTAATCAGAGAAGTATTCAGGCACTTGTTTTGGCTCCGACACGAGAGTTGGCCATACAAACAGCCGAAGAAATTAAAAGCTTCAAAGGGTCAAAAAAAATCTGGATTACTACAGTTTATGGTGGTGCTCCTATAAGTTCACAGATGCGTGACTTGGAAAAAGGTACGCACGTAGTGGTTGGAACGCCTGGTCGTGTAATTGATTTGATTGAACGTAAAAAACTAATTCTCGATGAAGTAAAGTTTGTGGTGTTGGATGAGGCAGATGAGATGTTGAATATGGGCTTTATTGAGGATATAGAGTTGATATTAAAATCTTGTAGCCCGGAGAGGAGAATGTTGTTATTCTCTGCTACCATGCCGGATAGAATATTATCCTTGGCAAAACGATATATGGGTAAGTTTGATATGGTACAGATCAAAAAACAAGAAGTTACCAATATCAATATCGATCAATCTTATTTTGAAGTTCCAGACAGAGATAAATTTGACGCATTGTGTCGTGTGCTGGATGTTGAAGAAGATTTTTATGGAATTATCTTTTGCAATACAAAAGCAGAAGTAATAGAAATAGCTAATCACCTAAATGACAAAGGCTACAGCACAGATGCACTGCATGGAGATATCCAGCAGAACTTAAGGGAAAAAGTTGTTAAGCAGTTTAAGTCCAATAAATACGGGGTTTTAGTGGCAACAGATGTTGCTGCAAGAGGGATAGATATACAAGATCTTACACACGTAATTAATTATGGATTACCTCAGGATTCAGAGAGTTATGTACACCGTATTGGCAGAACTGGTCGGGCCGGGAAACTGGGTAAGGCAATTGCAATTATCTCCCCATCAGAAAGAAGAAAGTTGCAGTTTGTAGAAAGGCTGGTGAAGGCAAAGATGAAGAAAGGTAAATTGCCAAGTGCAGAAGATATGGTGATGATCAAGAAGCGTAGATTGGTAGAACATGTAGAGACCATAATTGGTACAGAGCATTATGGAGAATATACCCAATTAGCGTCAGAGCTTTTAGGTGATGCAGATCCTGCAGTGATAGTAGCTGCCTTGATTAAACATTTTGCTAAAGATGAATTAAATCCTAAGACGTATAAACAAATCAAGGAAGTAGTGAAAGAAGAATTCACGAACAGATATGAGCGCAGTGGAGACAGAAGAGGTGGTTTCGAAAGACATAGTGATAGTGGTGATAGAGATAGAAGAGACAGCGGAGGAAGGGAAGCCGGAAGAAGGCGTTCTTCTACCTCTTCTACTCGTTTGTTTTTTGCTAAAGGCCGTGCAGATGGAATGACTCCCCGCCAGTTATTAGATATCTTAAAAGCAGACGCTGGAGTAGATCCAAGAAGGATTGATGACATCAAAATACTAGACAATTTCTCCTTCTTTGCCACACGTAGTGATGATGCAGAGCAAATTCTAGCCGTTTTTAAGAGAAATAAAGGGGCAGGTAAGCCAATGGTAGAGCGTGCCAGAGAACGGGATGACAGATAATTTTAAAAATTAAAAATATAAAGCCGGATTTTTTCCGGCTTTTTTTGTGCCCTATTCCAATTATTTAGCTATTTATTTTCCACATAGTGCATAATGCTATGTGTACGTGCATTACCAGTCATTATTGGGGTGTGTAATAGTTTTCAACATCTAATTCACAGATTCTTTTGAGATATACACAGAATTTGAGTTATCAACATGATTATCAATGGTAAAAAGTGGTAGAAAGTGGGAATTTGTGTCACTTTTATTCTATTTTTGTTCA
Organism: Sphingobacteriales bacterium; assembly: GCA_947460245.1. Classification (GTDB taxonomy): domain Bacteria; phylum Bacteroidota; class Bacteroidia; order Chitinophagales; family JADIYW01; genus JADJSS01. The sequence goes on along the minus strand of CANHGL010000001.1, from coordinate 25,411 downwards.
TCAGATTTTAATAAACATGCACGCATTAACAGGTCAATATGAAGTAAAAGTAGACGGTAAAGGCCGTTTGCGCTTGCCGACCGACCTTTTGCGTCAGATTCCGGAGGATACCCGAACTAAATATGTACTTAATAAAGGATTGGATAATTGTCTGCGCCTTTATCCTATTCATCAATGGAATTCTATTACCCAGGAGCTCAATAAGTTGAGCTATTTCCAATCAAAAGAGAGAGAATTTTTAAGGTTTTTCTATCAGGCAGCTACCCAGATTGAGCTGGATGCTAATGATCGGGTATTAATCCCTAAGCGATTAATAGAAGCGGTTAATGTCAAAGATGAAGTTGTAATCCTCGCTTTCCATGATGTAATAGAAATATGGAGCAGTGAAACTTATTACAGCAATGTTAAAGAGCCGGAGAATTTCGCACAAATGGCAGATGATATTTGGGCCAAATTGAGCGGCAATAAATAGTTCTTAAAAAGTAGAGAAAAGAAAATGTACCATATCCCCGTAATGCTTAAAGAATGCATAGAAGCATTAAACATAAATAAAGAGGGGGTCTATGTGGATGTAACATTTGGAGGCGGAGGTCATTCCGCAAAAATTTTAGAGCAGCTAGGAAGTAAAGGAAAACTTTTTGCATTTGATGTTGATGAAGATGCAAAGCGTAATGTGCCGGATGATGCTCGCTTTGTATTGATACAGGCAAATTACAGATATCTAAAACGATTTTTAAAATTGCACGGAGTAACTCGCGTAAATGGCATCTTAGCTGACTTTGGTATTTCCTCCTACCAAATAGATGAACCATCCCGAGGATTTGCAACTCGGTTTGATGCTCCTCTGGATATGCGTATGGATAGGCGTCAAATTGTTTCTGCTAAGGATATCGTAAACACCTACTCTGCAGAGCAACTTCAGCATATACTGGGATTTTATGGAGAAGTACAAAATGCCAAGACTTTAGCGAATAAGATTATTGAACAAAGAGCAATACAGCCCATCAATACGACTAAGGATTTAGTAGAAATCTGTAAATCTGTCTCTAAAGGAATTGAAGTAAAATATTTGGCGCAGGTATTTCAGGCTATTCGGATTGAGGTTAACGATGAACTCAATGGTATCAAAGAATTTCTTATACAGAGTGAAGATGTTTTACAGGATGAGGGAAGACTAGTGGTGATGAGTTACCATTCTTTAGAAGATCGATTAGTGAAAAATTTTATGAAGAGCGGCGTGTTTGAAGGTGAACCCGATAAAGATGTATTTGGAAATTTTGAGCATCATCTAAAGGCAATTACCAAAAAGCCAATTGAGGCAAGCCAGCAAGAGTTGAAGCATAATCCAAGATCGAGAAGTGCAAAGTTGAGAATAGCAGAGAAAATATAAACACAAGCATTGTCTATTATATGACAGAAGAGGTATTACATACAGATATTAATCATTCACAAAGTCGCTCCCGACGTGTGATTGAAGGTCTGCTCCATTTCTTTGGCGTTCATGAGTTCATCTCTTATGCTCAGGTAATACATAATTTCCTATTTGTTCTGGCAATTGTAGGTATCGGAGTACTTGAAATTTTCAACACGCATCTTGCCGTTCGATTTAATCGGAATATTTCAAAGAAGCAAGAAACTATAAAGTTGCTGCGTTGGGAACATATTGCTATAAAAGCAGACATGAATCAGAAGAGTAAACAATCGGAGTTGCAAAAAATACTGGAGCCTTATGGATTAAAAGCATTGCAAGAGCCACCTAAGAAAATTTCAGTTTCCAAAAATCATTTCATTCAAAACAATACCAATAATAAAAAAGATTAGTCGCGTCTAAGGCAATGAATATAAAAACGAACATATTATTTCGAATCTACTTCATTGGTGCACTATGCGTTGTATTTGGCTTTGCCGTCCTTGCCAATGTATATAATATTCAGACAGATAAACAGAAAAACTGGAAAGCTTTATCTGATAGTCTCACTACCTCTATATTCGCTATTCCTGCGGAACGTGGAAACATATATTCTGCAGATGATAAACTACTGGCTACTTCCGTTCCATATTTTGAATTGCATATTGACTTTGCATCCAAAGCAATGAGCAATGACCTGTTTGCAAAGAGTGTAGACTCTCTTGCTTTTTTTATGTGGCAAAAATTTAATTTGAATTCTATCCAAGGGTATAAACAGCAATTAATAAAAGCAAGAAATACCAGAAAACGATACTTCTTATTATGTAGTCGTGCAGATTATAGTCTGCTTAAGGAAATAAAACAATGGCCTTTACTGAGAGAAAGAAGATTTAAGAGTGGTCTTATTATAGAAACCCACCAGGAGAGAACAAACCCGTATGGTAATTTAGCAAAGCGCACTATTGGATTAATTCGTCAGAATGCAAAGGATATAGGCATAGAGGAAGCTGCAGATTCTTTATTGAGTGGAGTTAAAGGGAAAATACTTAAACAGAAAATTGCAGGGGGAGAATGGATTCCTATCAACAGTACCGGGCAGATTGAACCGAGAAATGGTTATGATATAATCACTACTATTGATTTAGGATTACAAGACATTACAGAGTCTACCTTGATGCAAGCGGTAACTGACTATCGTGCTGCTTTTGGTTGTGCTGTACTGATGGAAGTGAAAACGGGTGCTATAAAAGCGATAGCTAATTTGGGTAGAACTGCAGATAGTTCTTATTCTGAAAATTATAATTATGCGTTAGCACTAAGCAATGAGCCTGGTTCTGTTTTTAAGGCTGCAGCCTATCTTGCACTATTTGATGATGGCTATTTAAAGCTTACCGATTCTATTAATTCCAATCACGCCAGCGCCGATTTTGGTGGAACACCTCTTACGGATGACGGACATAACACACAATATACTTTTCTCACCCCGGGTAAAGCTTTTGCTATTTCTTCCAATGTAGCTATAGCAAAATGGGTTACACAACGATATAACTCCAACCGTCAAAAATTTTATGATAAAATCAGTCAGTTTGGATTAACCCGAAAAACAAACATTGATTTGAAAGGTGAGGCCTTACCTACTGTATATAAACCTGAAAAATGGAGTTTTACATCTCTGCCATGGATTGCCCATGGATACGAAGTTAAATTTACTCCTCTTCAAATTCTGACCTTCTATAATGCTATAGCCAATAATGGACTACGTGTTAAGCCTTACATTATCCAACGTGTAGTAGATAATGGAAATATAATTCGCGAATATAAGCCGTCAGATAATAGTGGATATAGGATATGTAAAGAGGAAGCAGCAAAAATGGCAAAAGAAATTATGTTGCGTGTAATAGAAGATCCAAATGGAACTGCCCGTAAGATTTTTTCACCTCATTATCGCATAGCAGGTAAGACGGGAACTGCAGAAATGAATTCCGGCAGTATGGGTTACTCTGGAGCTAATCTCTCTTCTTTTGTTGGCTTTTTTCCTGCAGACGCACCATTATATTCTTGCATAGTAGTTATAGGAGGTCCACAAGGCTTATTTACAACAGGTGGAGCCGTATCTGCTCCTGTATTTAAAACTATGGCAGATAAAATTATAACCTCTAATATTAAATCTAATGTGGCAATAAATAAAGACTCAATGCTGGCTAATAAGCCCCTGCCATTAGTAGTATCTGATAAAAACGCTATTGGAGAGATTGATAAGCGATTTAAAATAAAATTTGATTTTCCTCAGCAATATGAATATGCTTTTATGCAAACACTTAGTTCTAATAAAGTAGGAGTAGGTATGCTTAAAGAACAGGAAGATCGAGTTCCAAATGTAAAAGGGATGTTGGTAGATGATGCAATTTATCTACTCGAGAACAAAGGATTAAAAGTACTCTTCTCAGGTAAAGGAAAAGTAATAGGACAGTCGATTGTACCGGGAAGTGAATCAATTAAAGGGAGTATTATTCAGTTAGTATTGAGATAAATATATAAATAGGAAGATGCATTGCATCCGTAAATGAAGAAACTAAATGACATATTAGAAGGAGTGCAGATAATAAAGATTATCGGCAATATAGAAATGTCTATTAAGGCATTGCAAATAGATTCCAGAGAAATTACTTCTGGTGATTTATTTTTTGCGATAAAAGGAAATGCTGTTGATGGTCATGTCTTCATTCCAAAAGTAATAGAACAAGGTGCTGCAGCTATTGTTTGTGAAGATTTGCCTCTTTTTCTTCATCCTGATATAACCTACGTAGTAGTTAGTGATGCAAGAAAGACATCTGCACTGTTAGCAGCTAATTTCTTTAATCATCCTTCCAGGCATCTTCAGCTAATTGGAGTTACCGGAACTAATGGGAAAACTTCTATAGCTACTTTATTGCATCAGATTTATATTCAAAAAGGATACAATGCAGGTTTATTATCTACTATAGTCAATAAAATAAATAATGAAGAGCTTGAGTCTACGCATACGACTCCTGATCCTATTTCGATTAATGAGTTGCTAAGCAGTATGCTAGATGCTGGTTGTGAATATGTATTTATGGAGGTAAGCTCACATGCAGCGGATCAGGACAGAATACTTGGTCTAGATTTCAAGGGAGCAATTTTCACCAATATTACCCATGATCACCTGGATTATCATAAGACTTTTCAGGATTATATCTATGCAAAGAAGAAATTTTTTGACCAGCTTTCTTCCAACGCCTTTGCAATAACCAATATCGATGATAAGAGAGGGGAGGTGATGCTACAAAATACAAAAGCTACAAAATATACCTATGCTCTGAAAACTCTCGCGGATTTTCGCTTTAAAATTCTTGAGAATGCCTTTTCTGGTTTAGTAGTACAATGTGAACATACAGAAGTTCATCTGCAAATGGTAGGGAGGTTCAATGCGTATAACCTACTTGCTATATATGCTACTTGTATTCTTTTAGGGATGGAAAAAGAGGAGGCCTTAAGCGCTATATCAACATTAAAAGGTGCAGAAGGCAGATTTGATTGTCAGCTATCTCCTGAAAAAAAGATTATAGGTATTGTTGATTACGCACATACTCCAGACGCCTTGAAGAATGTATTGGATACCATCAATGAAATCAGAACACATAATGAGCAAATTATAACGATAGTTGGATGCGGTGGTAATAGGGATAAGGCAAAACGGTCGGAAATGGCACATATCGCTTCAGAACTTTCTACAAAAGTAATTTTAACCTCCGATAACCCACGCAATGAGGTTCCGGAAGAGATAATAAAGGAGATGAAGGTTGGGGTAGCTGCACATAATTTCAACAAGGTTATGTCGGTAACAGATAGAAGAGAGGCTATACGAATAGCCTGTAATCTTGCCAAGGAGAGTGATATTATCCTATTAGCAGGAAAAGGACACGAAAAATATCAGGAAATCAATAATATAAAATACCCCTTTGATGATAAGGCAATATTGCAGGAATCATTTAAAGAATTAAACAAGTAATGTTATACTATCTTTCTAAATATCTTCAAGAACATTCTGACATCACTTGGTCAAGATTGTTTCAATATATTTCCTTCAGAGCATCTATGTCTATCATTTTATCCTTAGTGATATCTATGCTTATAGGGAAACGAATTATACGATGGTTGCAAAAAATGCAGATAGGTGAATCTGTTCGTGATCTTGGATTGCATGGACAAGTAGAAAAGAAAGGTACCCCAACTATGGGTGGCATCATTATCATCGCAGCTATAGTTATACCGACATTATTATTCGCACGTTTAGACAATGTGTATGTAATCTTACTTCTGGTATCTACACTTTGGATGGGTGCTATCGGATTTTTAGATGACTACATCAAAGTATTTAAAAAAGATAAGGAAGGATTACGTGGTAAGTTTAAAATTCTGGCACAAGTAGTTCTTGGATTAATAGTTGGTTGTGTACTGTACTTTCACCCTTCTGTAAAAATTCGTGATTTTGATAATGTATTTATCTATAAGATAGATAAACAAGGCGGTATTGATTGGGATAAACCTGAGCAGGTAGTCTCTTCTGGTCATTTAATGTATGAATCCAAAGGTATTCAGGTGGGTGATGAATTCTTGTCGCATGAAACTAAAGCACTAAAGACTAATGTGCCTTTTTTTAAAGATAATTTGTTGGATTATTCTTATTTCTTGAAGCCGTTTACCAATAACTATCAAAAATGGGGATGGGTATTCTTTATACCATTTGTCATTTTTATAATCTCCGCTGTTTCAAACGCTGCAAATTTAACAGATGGTATAGATGGTTTAGCAGCCGGTGTATCCGTTATAGTACTTATTACTTTGGCCATATTTGCTTATATATCGGGTAACGTAAAGCTTGCGGATTACCTCAATGTTCTCTATATACCGAACTCTGAAGAAGTAGTGATTGTTTGCGCAGCATTAATTGGTGCAACAATAGGGTTCTTGTGGTATAATGCTTTTCCCGCAACGGTATTCATGGGTGATACTGGTAGCCTTATGCTGGGAGGTGTTATTGCTACGGTTTCATTAATTGTTCGAAAAGAATTATTGATTCCTGTACTGTGTGGTATTTTCTTTTTAGAAAATCTATCGGTTGTCTTACAGGTGGGTTATTTCAAGTATACAAAAAGGAAATATGGAGAAGGTCGGCGCATTTTTAAGATGTCGCCACTACATCATCATTATCAAAAAGAGGGATACCATGAAGCAAAAATTGTGATACGATTCTGGATTATCAGTATTCTTCTGGCGGTAATATCCTTTGTTACTTTAAAAATAAGATAGACACAAACAGTAAAGTTTAATGAAAGAGAAAGTGGTCATATTAGGAAGCGGAGAAAGCGGTGTTGGTGCTGCCATACTTGCACAAAAACAAGGCATGGAGGTATTTGTTTCAGACCTAAATAAAATAAAAAAGGAATACAAGGATGAACTCATAGCACTTGCTGTTCCTTTTGAAGAGGAGCAACACTCTGAAGCACTTATTCTATCAGCAACACTTGTTATAAAAAGCCCTGGAATACCGGATACTGCTCCGATAGTAAAAAAAATTAGAGAGAATAATATTCCTGTTATCTCAGAAATAGAATTTGGTTTTCGTTTTACAGCTTCGAAAGTGATAGCTATCACAGGAACAAATGGAAAGACTACTACCACTTCGTTGATCTATCATATATTGTCTAATGCAGGATTGGATGTGGGCCTAGGCGGTAATATTGGTACTTCTTTTGCCAGACAAGTAGCGGCCGGCGACAGGGCTTATTTTGTATTGGAGGTTAGCAGTTTTCAGCTCGATAATTGTATAACCTTTAAGCCATTTATTGCAGTGCTGTGCAATATAACTGAAGATCATCTGGATAGGTACAATTATTCTTTTGATAATTATATCCATTCAAAATTTAGCATTACTAAGAATCAAGACAATCAGGATTATTTCATCTTCTGTGCAGATGATCTTGTAACGATGAAGTATTTGCCCATTGCAAATACAAACGTAAATAAAATACCTATAACCTACTACGAAAAACTAAGCTATGGAGCTTATGTAGAAAATCAACAAATAATTATACAAATCGATAAAAACAACTTTACTATGCCAATCAGTGATCTTTCTATTCAAGGAATGCACAATTCCTACAACTCAATGGCTGCTGCCATCTCCGCAAAATTAGTCGGTGTCCGAAATGATAAAATCCGAGAGAGCCTCGAAGATTTTAAGAATTTGGAACATCGTCTGGAGTATGTTGCATCTATCAAAGGGGTTGATTTTATTAATGATTCAAAAGCAACTAATGTAAACTCTACATGGTATGCATTAGAGTCTATGAATAAGCCAACCGTACTCATCTTGGGAGGCGTAGATAAGGGAAATGACTACACTCTCATAAAAGAGCTAGTTAGTAAAAAAGTAAAAGCAATTATTTGCCTTGGTAAAGACAACGAAAAGTTGCACCAGGCTTTTGCTTCAGAAGTGGGCTATATTGTAGATACCAACAGTATGGAGCAGGCGGTTCAAACAGCATATAATATTACGGACAAAGGTGATGTTGTATTGTTGTCTCCTTGTTGTGCAAGCTTCGATTTGTTTGAGAATTATGAAGATCGCGGCAGACAATTCAAGCGTAATGTTCTTAATCTATAGAAAGTATAATAGAATCGTATAACGCTAAAGAGAAAATGTTAGGAAGGATTATAAATAATATTAAAGGGGATAAGTACGTATGGTACATATTAGTCACATTAAGTGCTATCTCATTACTGTTAGTATATAGTTCTACCCGCTCTTTAGCATACAAGAATGAACATGGTGACACAGAGTATTATCTGATGCGTCATGGTTTTATTTTGGGTGTTGGCTTATTTATTACCTATATCGTTCACCGTATTGATCATCGTTATTTCTCTCGTATAGCACAGATGATGTTGATACTGTCTGTTCCTTTACTATTATATACTAAATTCTTTGGTGTTCGAATCAACGATGCAAGTAGATGGGTACGAATACCTATGATTGGGCTTACTTTTCAGTCTTCAGATTTTGCTAAACTCGCTCTTATCATGTATACATCCCGTATGCTATCTAAGAAGCAGGGTGTTATCAAGGATATAAAGGAAGTAATCATACACATTATGTTACCTATAGTACTTATCTGTGGGCTTATTATGTTAGATAATTTATCCTCTGCGGTTATCTTATTTATGACATGTATAGTTGTCTTGTTTATTGGCAGGGTAAGTGCCAGATTTATCTTTGCAATTTTTGGAGGAGGTGCGCTGGTAGCAGGAATAATCTTCGCATATTCCTGGTATGTCCTTCCAGATCATGGGCGTGCAGATGTGTGGCTTGGTCGTGTGCAGAGTTGGTGGACACCCGATTATGATTCTGATGAGTTCTACCAGCAAAAACAGGCATTCATTGCTATAGCCAAAGGAGGTTTATTTAGAATTGCTCCTGGTAAAAGTACGCAGTGTAATTTTCTACCAGATGCATTTTCAGATTTTATCTATGCTACATTGATAGAAGAGTATGGGTTAACCGGAGGTGCTTTTGTGCTATTTCTTTATCTATTTTTTATGTGGCGATTAATAGTACTTGTTAAAAAGAGTCCCCGTGCATTTGGGGCATTGATGGCAGTCGGTCTCGGTGTGAGTATGGTATTACAGGCGGTTATTCATATGGCAGTAAATGTACATATGCTACCCAATACGGGAATTACTTTACCATTTATAAGCTGGGGAGGTACAAGTATTTGGTTTAATGCTTTTGCTATAGGTATAATATTAAGTGTTAGTAGGAATATAGACGAACGTACGGAGCAAAGTCCTAAGTTAAATCAGCGTCAGTTGGCTCTTGAGGAAATTGATGCATAAAGCTAAAGGAAAGATATAATGAATACAGATAAAGCATATCGATTTATTATTGCCGGAGGAGGAACCGGCGGTCATATTTTTCCTGCTATTGCAATTGCCGATGCTTTAAAGCTCGCTATGCCTGATTGTGAGATTCTGTTTGTGGGTGCAAAGGGAAGAATGGAGATGGAGAAAGTACCACAGTCAGGATATGCAATCCAAGGCTTAGAGATTGTGGGGTTGCAAAGAAGCCTGACGCTAAAAAACTTATTATTTCCTTATAAAGTAATAAAGAGCCTGACACAAGCTGCTAAAATTATTAAAGAATTTAAGCCGGATGCTTGTATTGGAGTTGGAGGGTATGCCAGTGGCCCTGTATTATTTGTAGCGGCATTATCAGGAATTAAGACATTTATCCAGGAGCAGAATTCATACCCCGGAATTACTAATAAAATATTAGCAAGATATGCCCAAAAGATTTTTGTTGCCTATAATAATCTTGAACAGTTTTTTCGTAAAGAAAAAATAGTCTTCACCGGAAATCCTGTCCGAAAGGATATATGCGTCGCCTTGCCGAATAAAAAGGAAGCACTGTCTTTCTTTCATCTTAAAGAAGATAAGAAGACTATACTCATCATTGGAGGTAGTCTTGGGGCAAGAACAATTAATGATGCTGTAGAGCAAAATTTAGATGTGTTTATACAAGCTGGATATCAGCTGCTATGGCAAACCGGAAAAATATATTTCGAAGGTATCCTGGAGCGCACTAAGGACAGGAATCTTGCAGATGTTAGTATACATCAGTTTATTAAAGACATGAATAGGGCATATAGTGCTGCAGATATTATTATATCCAGAGCAGGTGCTTTGTCGATTTCAGAATTGTGTATTATAGGTAAACCAGTTGTTTTAATTCCTTCTCCAAATGTTTCGGAGGATCATCAGACGAAAAATGCTATGGCACTTGTCAATAAGGAAGCAGCTGTTTTAGTGAAGGATGCAGAAGCAAAACAATTATTAGGACAGGCTATACTGGAATTGTCGTCAGATCGGGAAAAACTACAACATCTAGGAGTTCAAATAAAGAGTTTGGCTAAAACAAATGCAGCGGGTGAAATTTCGGAAGCTATAATTAATGAACTAACTAATAAATAATATGCACTAGTGCAATTGGTATGATAAACCTTAAAGACATAAAACGGATTTATTTTCTAGGTATAGGAGGGATTGGCATGAGTGCCCTAGCACGATATTTTTACCTGCACGGAAAATCAGTTTCGGGGTATGATAAAACGAGAACTGTTCTTACTGCTGCGTTGGAAGATGAAGGTATCTTTATTACCTATGAGGATAACTTAGACACATTAGATAAGCAGGCTGATCTTATTATTTATACCCCCGCAATCCCTAAAGACCATATACAGTACAATTGGTTCTTAGAGAATAACTATACATTACTTAAACGTGCGCAAGTATTAGGGCTGGCTGCTAATGAAAAATTTAATATTAGTATAGCAGGGTCTCATGGAAAGACATCGGTTTCGTCTATCACAGCTCATATCTTGAAAACAGGCAATAAGGATGTCGCTGCATTTCTTGGAGGTATTTGTATAAACTTCAATTCAAATTTTATAGATGGCATAGATTATGCGGTAGTAGAGGCAGACGAGTTCGACCGCTCTTTCTTATCCTTAGAGCCCAATATAGCTCTAATTACATCTGTAGATACTGACCATCTTGATGTTTATGGCAATCTGGAAGCGATTGAAGATTCCTTCAGACAGTTTTGTGATAAAATACGCGAAGGAGGTTTGCTCATCAGAAATAGTAGAGTAAATGATAGTATACAGAATACAAACGTAAGAAACTTACAATACAGCATTGATAATACTTCAGCAGATTATCATATCAAAAATCTTGAAATTCAAAGTGGAGCATATTCTTTTGATGTGCAGCATCCTGATGGGGTTCTAGCAGGTGTAAAATCCTATTATGGTGGCAGACATAATATCGAGAATGCATTGGGAGCTATTGCTATAGCGTTACAAACAGGTGTTTCGGAAGTAGCCATAAAAGAGGCCGTAGCTTCTTTTAAAGGTGTAAAGCGCAGGTTTGAAACACATGTTCGTAGTAATAGTATAGTGTATATTGATGATTATGCACATCATCCCAGAGAGTTGGATGCTACCATCTCCTCTATAAAAGAATTGTACCCTGGAAGGAGCCTGACTGTAATCTTTCAGCCGCATTTATTTTCCAGAACAAAAGATCTATGCCAGGAGTTTGCATTATCTCTGTCTAATTCCGACAGCCTTATTTTATTGGATATTTACCCTGCTCGCGAAGAGCCAATAGAAGGTGTATCGAGTAAAATTATCTTTGATGCTGTAACCATTACGGATAAAATAATGGCTAGAAAAGAGCAGATTACCGAGCTGTTAAGCAGTAGGGAAAATCTGGATATTGTTCTCACTGTTGGTGCCGGAGATATTGATACTAAGGTTGGGGAGATTGCTACGTTATTAAAATCGAGGATAAAAAGCTAGAAAGATTACAATGAATAAAACCATTAGAAATATTTTAATCCGTCTGACTATGCTGTTAGGATTTTGCGCCTTTGTCTTTTTGTTAGTAGTAGCCAAAATCAACAGAGATGAGACCAGGGTAAAACATGTTAAAATTGGGATAGACGAATGGAGTGGTAATTTTTTTATTAATAAAAAACAGATTGCTGATCTCGTAGAGGAATCCTTTCATGTAAAAAACAGATTACTGTCGGGTAGAGAATTGAGTCGGATAGAGAAATTTATAGCTCGTATTCCACAGGTAAAGCGTGCTAATGCTTATACAGACAACCAAGGCAATTTGAATATAAAAATTGAACAGCGAAAGCCACTATTAAGGGTTTATAACATTCAAGGCCAAACCTTCTATGTCGATAATACAGGTATAAAGTTTAGCACGTGCGATCACTTTACGGCAAAGGTTCCAATCGTTACCGGTAATATCTCAGAGGTCTGTGATTCAACCAGAAAAATAAGTAGCCTTGCCTTAGTTAGGTCGTATAATGTGGCAAGATTACTTGTTAAGGATCCGCTTTGGAGTAAGATGATTGGGCAGTATAATATTAATGATAATGGTATGCTGGAGATGGTTCCGCGATTAGGTAGTAGCATTGTATTGTTTGGTGATGATAAGAACGTTTTACAAAAAATAAAAAACCTCGACGTTTTCTATTTTGATGTACTTAAAAAGATAGGTTGGGATTACTATAAGGTTATCAACATGATGTATAAAGATCAAGTCGTTTGTTTGAAATAAAAACAAGAAATATGCAAGTTAATAATGAAATGAACTCAGGTATGGAAAATATGCTAATTGACCCGGCTGAAAACGTTGTATGTGCCATAGATATTGGAACATCAAAAGTAGCTGCACTCGTTGGCAGAAGAAACCAATATGGAAAGATTGAAATTCTCGGAATTGGGAATTGTCCGTCTTTTGGAGTGCAACGCGGTGTAGTGATTAATATCGCACGTACGGTAGAGTCTATTAAGAAGGCAGTTATGGATGCGGAGCGTCAATCCGGCGTTAAATTTAAAAAAGTACATGTTGGCATTGCAGGGCAACACATCAAGAGTTTACAGCATCGTGGAATCTTAACACGTAACAGTAACGATACCTGGATTAGCTATGAGGATATACAGAAGTTGAAGAATGAAATGTTCAAACTAGCATTGCCTCCAGGAGAAAGAATATTACATGTACTTCCACAAGAATATATTGTAGATAATGAACCGGGTATTTACCAGGAACCTATAGGTATGATGGGGATTCGTTTAGAAGGCAATTTTCATATCATAACAGGTGCTGAAACAGCCATACAAAATATTGAGCGTTGTATAATGATTGCCGGTCTTGAAGTAGCTAGCATAGAACTAGAGCCTTTAGCTTCTGCGGATGCTGTTCTGAGTAAGGATGAGCTTGAAGGAGGTGTATGTATGGTTGATATTGGTGGTGGGACTACGGATATAGCCATATTTGAGAGTTATGTAATTCGCCATACTGCGGTAATTCCTTTTGGAGGTAATATCATTACAGAAGATCTGAGAGATTTCAAAATTCTAAAAGATCAGGCAGAGGTGCTAAAGAAAAATTATGGTAGTGCCATCATATCAGATGACTTAAAAAATCAACATGTTTCAATCCAGGGGATAAATCAAACTGGAAAGAAAGAATTAAACTTATTAAGTGTTTCGAAAGTGATTTCTGCACGCGTTAAGGAAATACTGGCACATGTGGCCTACCAAATCAACTTATCCGGCTTCGAAAAAAGACTTATTGGTGGTATTGTTCTAACCGGTGGAGGTTCTCAGTTGAAACACATACAACAGCTGACTGAATTAGAGACCGGCCAGTGTGCAAGACTCGGATTTCCAAGAGAGCATCTGGCCTCAACTAAAGTGGCGGAAGTAGAAAGTCCAATTTATGCTACCGGTATAGGGCTACTGATTAGAGCATTCAAGCAGATGGATGAAGAGAGAATGAGTGTGGAGCATAATGTATTATTGGAAAAACCATTTAAAGCAGAAGAAACAAAGGAGATAGAAGTTAAACCGGAATTTGCTGCGGAAGAAGAAGTTGATCAACCTTATGCATACCATGAACACAAGTCAAAATTGAAGACTGGTTCATTAATGTCTTCTTGGGGTAAGAAAATTACAGAATGGATGGGTGAGGATATTAAAGATTTTGAGAAATAAGTAAAGTATATCATATGGAATTTGAAATATTTAGTGAAAACAATTCCATCATCAAAGTCTTGGGTGTTGGTGGTGGTGGTTGTAATGCAGTAAATTATATGTACGACCAGGGAATACCAGGCGTCAATTTTGCAGTATGCAATACCGATAAGCAGGACTTATTAAAAAGTCCGGTTCCTTCGAAAATTCAGTTGGGTACTAACCTACTCGAGGGCTTGGGTGCAGGTGCGGATCCTGAAGAAGGTCGTCGTGCAGCATTGGAAGCAGAAGAGGAAATCAGGATGTATCTGTCTAATAACACCAAGATGGTTTTTGTTACCGCAGGTATGGGTGGTGGAACAGGAACAGGTGCTGCACCCATTGTTGCGAAAATTGCTAAAGAATTGGGAATACTTACTGTAGGTATAGTAACTATTCCATTTTCTAATGAAGGAAAGCCAAAACGCGATAAGGCTGAGCGAGGTATTCAAAATATGAAGGAGAATGTAGATGCATTAATCGTAGTTTCTAATAATAAGCTATATGATATTTTTCCCGATTTAGATATCGACGACGCATTTTCTAAGGCAGATGATATCTTAACTACTGCTGCAAAGGGAATTACGGAAATTATAACCAGACCAGGAAAAATCAATGTAGACTTTAACGATGTAAAGCGAGTAATGTCTAACAGTGGTGTTGCTATAATAGGAATAGGAAAGGGCTCAGGAGAGAATAGGGCTATGGTGGCTATTAATGAAGCCATGAATTCACCTTTATTGGAAGATGCTGATATCTATGGTGCTAAGGGCGTGGTATTATATATAACCTATGGAACTGGAGTTAAAATGCGAGAGTTGGATATGATTACAGATTGTATTCAAGCTCAAACCCAAACTGATTGTGAAATTATTTGGGGTGTTTGTAAAGATGAAACCCTTGGAGAGGATATTGCCATTACGTTAGTGGCTACAGGTTTCCAGACTGGAGAGATAAGTAGAGAGCGAAAGACAGTGCTTCGTCAGCAGGAGGAGAGAGTTGTTCATTCGTTGCAATCTAAGGCTCCCGCAAATGAACCAATAAGTAATATGGTGGAGGCAAAGGAAGCAATCAAGCCACTTGTTGTGCAGCCGGAGATTAATGAAATGGAAATGTATGAACATAATGAGCTGCCTACAGATTTGGATGATCATGAATTTACTTCCAATGTGCTGGATGCAGCTCCAAAATCAAATGAGGTAGAGTTTGAAATCAACCTTACCCAGAATACAGATGCAGATATAAAAATTGTAGATAAGCCTAGAGTTCACTTTACAGGTGAAGAAGATATTCAACAGTATAATGTAACTTCTGTCGAATCCCAGTTTTCTTTATTTGAAAGTAAAGTTGAAAGAACTTTTGATGAATCCGATAATCAACAATTAGAGCGAGATCTTATCAAGAAGCGTATTTCTTTAGACATGCAAAAACACCACATTAGTTTGTATGAATTGGAGAAAGAGCCTGCCTATAAACGTTACGGAATGGAGCTAGATAATTCAGTTCCATCCAATCAGTCTAATTTTTCAGATTACATGATTTATAATAATTCTGAGGATCCAAGTAAAATTGAGATCCGTCCGAATGCAATGAAAGACATCACTTTAGATTAAACTTTAGATTCCTGGCAGATTTTGCTTTTCTATATGCTGCTTTTGATACTTAACAATAATGGCGCGCCGAAGGCGCGCCATTATTGTTATTGAAATCTAGGTGTTTAATTATTTAGAAACCTTCTTTTTAGCTACTGGCTTCTTTACAGGTGCTTTCTTTGTTGCTGTATTCTTAACTGGTACAGCTGTTTTCTTTGTTGCAGTTGTTACTGTTTTCTTTGCTGCAGCCTTTTTAGACGCAGCCGCTTTCTTGGTAACTTTACCTCCTGCCTTCTCAATAGATGCTTTTACTTTCTCAGCGGCCTTCTCTACACCCTTTTCTAATTTATTGGCTACTTTATTTACGCTCTTATCTACCTTGTTGGTTACCTTCTTTACATCTTTCTGTAATTCTTGGGTGGTTTTCTTAACGCGCTTTTCAATACTTGCAGTTGCTCGTTCAGCACTTCTGGTAAACTTTGCAGCAGCGCTGTTCGCACTTCTGTCTCCCTGGTTTACTTGTTCGTTAATGAATTCAAATAATTTTTCAATTTTAACTTTTGCATCATCTACAAGATTTTCTGCTTCTGCCAATAACCCTTCTCTTATTTTATCAACCGGAACAACTTTATTAATTCTTCCTTTAATCTTATTTCCGTATTCCTGCAGATTTTCCCGCTGTCCTTCTACCTGAACCTTCACATCACTAGTCAAGTGTTGCAGATTATCTTTTACCTCTTCAACTTTAGCATTAAAGTCACTCAATAAAACATCGAATGCTTCCTGAAATTTCTTTGTGGAGTTCATATTTTTTATTTTAGTACCACAAAATTAATGGCTGAACGTTAATCTGTTGTTACACACATATTAAATATATATAGACTATAGCAGCTCTAATTTTAAATTACGAATACGCCATTGCAAATTTTATATTATCAGTTATTTAGTAGCATGCTGTTATCCTTAAATCCTCAATTAATCTTCCCAAATCCCAGATTTCTTTATTATTTATTTTATCTTACACAAAATTTAAAATATGTTATTAGTTATGAAAGACATGGTAGTGAGTGTTCACTACGAACTTCAAGTAGAAAAAGATGGCCAGTTAGTTACGGCCGATAAATCCAAGCCTGATCAGCCATTGGTGTACATTCATGGCTCAGGTATGTTGCTCGCCGATTTCGAGACTAACCTTATTGGTAAGACTATAGGTGATGCAGTTCAGTTTAAAGTATCCGCAGAAAATGGATATGGTGTTAGAAATGAGCAGGATATTGCAAATATCCCTATTGATAGTTTTAAAGATCAGGATGGTAACGTGGACTTTGAGGCTATTAAGGTCGGTAATGTCTTACCAATGATGGACGATCAGGGTCATCAGTTTCAGGGTATAGTTTGTGCAATATCCGATGAGGCTGTAACCATGGATTTTAATCATCCTATGGCAGGCAAAGAACTAAACTTTTCTGTTACAGTCGCTGATGTTAGGCCAGCAACCAAAGAGGAATTGGAACATGGTCATGTGCACGGTCCTGGTGGACATCAGCATTAATATATCTTATGATAAAATCAGCCCTCCGCATTTGGAGGGTTTTTTTATTCCAGAGCGCTAAGCATCGCTTTTGCCTTAAGTAGGCATTCTTCATATTCTTTCTCAGGATCACATTCTATAGTGATAGCACTGCCTGTCTGTATAGATAGGTAGTGCTGCTTTTGGTTATAAAGGATACTCCTGATGACTACGTTAAAGTCAAAATTGCCTTGTGGGGTAATATAGCCTAATGCTCCAGAAAATAGTCCACGCTGGGTTTGCTCATACTGCTCTATCAATTGCATAGCCGATAACTTTGGTGCTCCTGTCATGCTCCCCATTGGGAAAAGTGCTTTTATAATGGTGGCAAAGGAAATTTCATCGTCAATAGAGCAGGTTATTGTTGAAATCATCTGATGTACTTGTTGGAAACTGTAAATGCCAAATAACTCTTCCACTTCTACAGAATTTTTTTTGGCAATCTTAGATAGGTCGTTCCTTACGAGGTCTACTATCATTACATTCTCACTTCTTTCCTTTTCATCTTTATATAATTCTTCTCTTATGTATTTATCCTCTTCCTCTATAGCGCTTCGCTTACGTGTCCCTTTAATGGGCTGACTAATAAGTTTGTTGTTGATGCGTTTCAGGAATCGTTCTGGGCTGGCGCACAGAAGAAAATTATCGTCATTCTTGAAAAAAGATGTAAATGGTGCCTTAGAGTTCTGATTTAATTTGTGAAATGCAGTAACCGGATCGATGCTGGCTGGCCTACTATAAAACTCCTGACAAAAATTGATTTCATAAATATCGCCGCGCTGAATATGTGCTTTTAATTCATCTACAGTGCGTTTATATTGCTCTTTAGAGATTCGATTCTTAATATCTACCTGTGCAGTATGCAGCGTATTGATTGTTAGGTATTTTTTCTCTACTTTTTTCCTGAATTCATTAAGGTGTTTATCCTCTGTTATCCCAATCTGCACTTCGTTTTGCTCTATTTTAATCAGGTACTTCGGAACAAAAAAATGGAGCATTGGATTTATAATACCATCGAGGTTGGCAGACTGTAAACGAGGCTCAATTTCATTTTTGAGGTCATAACTAATAAATCCAAACATCCAGTCTTGATGTAAGCTCATAAAGTTTGTCATAGCCTCTAAGCAGTTCTCAGAAACTGAGCATACATCCAATGCTTCTATGGCAAAGAAAGATTCAAAAGTGGAGTAAGGGTAATCCGGATAATTATTGCCGTCGAGGCAGCAGTAATAATGGCTTTCAGCAGCCATTAAAAATAGCTGGTTCTTAAAGTCTGCTATATCTTCAACAGGAAATGAATGGAATACTCTCATCTTTTTATTTGCGCACTACTTCGAGCTATTGCTGTTCGGAAACTACATGCGACTACTATTTCTTAATAGTCAGTTCAATCAGTTGCTCCCGCCCTGGGCCATTCGATACCATGGTTACCGGAACATCCAGATATTCTTCCAGATACTTTATATAAGTGCTGAGTTCTTTCGGTAAAATACTATTGTGTTCTATATTGCCCCAACTCTTAAATAAAATAGTAGTGGTATCTATGGCTTTGTTGACCATGTCATAAGGCAATTCTTTTGTTTCCTTGTTATCGTATTTGTAATGAGTACATACACCAAATTCTTCGAAGGTATTTAATACATCTGCCTTTGTGATGACTAATTTTGTTACGCCATTAATCATACAGGCATAGTGGAGTGCTGGCAAATCAATCCATCCGCATCTACGCGGTCTGCCGGTAGTTGCTCCAAACTCCGCACCAATTTTTCTCAGTAATTCTCCGGTTTCATTATTCAGTTCAGATGGAAATGGTCCGCTTCCAACGCGCGTACAATATGCTTTTGTAATTCCAATTACTTCTCCAATATGTTTTGGAGAGATTCCCAGCCCTGTGCATACTGCTGCTGATATGGTATTAGAGGAGGTTACAAATGGATAGGTGCCAAAATCAATATCCAGCATGCTTCCTTGTGCTCCCTCTGCCAATATCTTTTTTCCATTTTTCAGTGCATCATTAATAAAGTACACTGATTCAACCTGCTTGTATTCCCTGAGTTGTTCTACTGCATCCAGCCATTCTTCTTCTATTTGATCAAGCTCAAAGCTGAAGTTGTAGATCTGTAAAAGTTGTAGGTGTTTATTTTTCAGTAGTTCATATTTTACAAGGAAGTCTCCTTCATGGATGTCGCCAATTCGTAATCCATTTCTGCCAGTTTTATCCATATAGGTTGGACCTATCCCTTTTAGCGTGGAGCCAATTTTAGAGCTGCCTTTGTTAGATTCAGATGCAGCATCTAAAATTTTGTGTGTCGGTAGTATGAGATTAGCCCTTTTGGATATGGTTAAACGCTCTTTTACCGGAACGCCATCTGTTTCGAGTGTTCGTATTTCCTTTAAAAGTGTAACAGGGTCAATCACCACTCCATTTCCTATATAATTTATCTTTCCTTCTCTGAAGATGCCAGATGGTATGGTATGCAATACACGCTTCTGTCCATCTATTACTAAAGTATGTCCTGCATTGGGTCCACCCTGAAATCGGGCTATAATATCATATTGGTCGGCTAGGTAATCTACAATTTTTCCTTTCCCTTCATCTCCCCATTGTAGGCCTAAGAGTACATCTACTTGCATATATTTTGAATATTAGAATTTAAGTTCTGAAAATGCAAAATTAAATCAGTAATTACAATTAATATGGATAAATTCTACCCCACTGTTTAAAAGGTATTGCATAGTGGTAGGTTCAAATTAATTCTGATTTTTATAATTACATAATCTATATACCATATAGGGTATGTATAAAAAATAGTATACTTGTGTACTATTTTCATTCCTGAGCAATATGCATAGGGGAAATATTATTTCTATGAAGTCGATTAGCATTATAGGTGGAGGTATCTCCGGGGCCTTGGTAGTCATGAATTTACTCAGGATTGCCCAAAAGGATACCGTATCTATAAAGTGGATAGAGCAATCAGGTTCTTTTGGTTTGGGTACAGCTTATTCAACGGATAAGGCTTATCATTTGCTCAATGTGCCTGCTATTGCTATGGGCTTATTCCCGGATAATCCTGGGGGCTTTTATGAATGGTTGAAGGAAAAAGGGCATACTTATGCAGAGTACGACTTTGTTCCCAGAATGATTTACGGTCAATACATCAAAGAAAATCTGGATAGTTTTTTACAAAATAACCAGTCAGTTACTTTAGCATTGATTACTGCGGAAGTGAATGATGTTAGCAGGGTAGGTGATCAGTATAGTTTATCACTAGCCAATCATGATGATATACTAACGGATAGTGTGGTTTTGGTTCCGGGTAACTTTCTTCCGGCCCATCCCAGGGTTGAAAATATGGCCTATGCGCTAAGTCCTGGCTACCATAGAAATCCATGGGATAACGGATTAAATGATACCTTAAAGAAATCAGATGATGTGCTTGTTATTGGAACTGGATTAACTATGGTAGATAAGATATTAGATTTCTATCATCAGTCGCATAAAGGAAATATTTATGCGCTTTCCCGAAATGGATATCTTCCCCTGAGTCATAATCCGGGTAGTCGTCATCAAAAATATCCGGATTATAAAGAGGAAATGCTAGTTGCGGGAGATGCAGGAAAACTATTATCTATTGTGAGAAAGCATATTACCAAAGGGATTAAATCTGTTATTGATTGGCGCGTTGTATTGGATTCACTTAGACCATCAATTCCTGCTATATGGAATACGCTTTCACTAAAAGAGAAGCAGCGTTTTTTCAGACATATCAATGCTGCCTGGGCGGTGGCCCGACATCGTATACCTGTAATATGTGCAGATATCATTCAGATACTCAGGGCTAAGAAGCAGTTGGATATCCTAAGCGGACGTCTAATTGCTATAAAACCAGAGACAGATGGATTTACAGTTACCTATAGAGATAGAAAAACCCTGGAGATTAAAAGTATTGCAATTCATAAAATTATAAATTGCACTGGTCCTCAGATATATCCGGGCCCCGATGATTCATTATTGATGCGTAACTTATTTGCAAAAGAGTGGGTTTGTGCCGATGAATTAGGGTTGGGTTATAATGTCTTGCCAGATGGGAGATTGTTGAATAAAACACATCAGATTTTACCTAATTTTTATACTATAGGAAGCGGATTGAAAGGCGTTCTATTTGAAACCACAGCCGTTCCGGAAATACGAGCACAGGCAAATACGCTGTCTAAATTATTATTGGAAACTGAAATTTAATTAAACAATAGTTAGACTTTCAAACCTATTATTGTTGGGAGGATACTTAGCTTATTCTTTTTTATGTTCGCAATTTGCTTTATTGCAATTGCCGTAAAGGGTTAGTGAATGATTCTTTATACTCTGACGAAACAGATCTGCTGCAGAATTCTTCACTTGCTGTAATCGTGGATCGCAGAATTCAAAAACATGTCCGCAGTCAATACAAATGAGATGGTCATGGTTACGGTTTCCGTATGATTTTTCGTACATCGCATGGTTCTGTCCAAACTGGTGTTTGGTAACGAGTTCGCACTGCACCAAAACATCAAGGGTATTATATACTGTTGCCCGACTTACATCATGGTAATTGCGTTTCATTTGCAGGTATAGTTCTTCAGCATCAAAATGATCTTCACGGTTATAGATTTCTTCCAGAATAGAAAATCGCTCAGGCGTCTTGCGTTGCTTGTTGTGTTCGAGATAAGTGGTGAAGATATGCTTTACCTCTGCATGTAATTTGGAGTCGGTAGCCATGGTGTAAAGATAGAAAGAAGTATATAGAAACTGATGTTTCTTGATTTATTTTATCAGATTTCTTCCCGGATAACAGATATCACACCATCTAGGTTTTTCAACTTGTGAATGAGTTTAGTTACCTGATTATTGTCTTTTGCAAACACTTTAATAATGCCTTCAAAGATTCCTTCTTTTGATTCAATGGAGATAGATTGCATATTCATCTTCATGTCGCCGGAAATAACATTTGTCATTTTATTAATTAATCCGATATCATCAAGTCCATTGAGTTTTACAGTAGTAAGGAAGGCAGGAGTAGTATTGGCAGTCCATCTTGTTTTGATAATTCTATATCCGTATTTTGACATTAGATTAATCACATTCGGACATCCGGTTCTATGAATCTTAATTACCCCATTAATTGAAATAAATCCAACAACATCATCGCCTGGTATAGCTCCGCAACACTTGGCAAATTCATAAGGAAATTTAGAGGATTCATCGAAGATAACAAGTTCTGCATTTTTAGGGATCTCGGTATTCTCAGTATTATGAGATAACTCTTGGAATTCATCTGTCCTGATGCTCTTTTCGATTTTTGCAATTTCTAAATTGCCTCCTATATTTTTTAAATGTTTTATTTCATTTAAGTTGATATTCCCTCTTGCAATTCCATATAATAAATCCATCGAACTGGGTGCTTTAAAGAAATTGGTGAGCACATTGATGTTATCATTATTATAGTTAGCCTTTATCTGATTTAGTTTTCTCTCGAGGATTTCCTTTCCATCTTCTGCTATTTTTCTTTTCTCCTCTCGTAAGGAGTTCTTGATTTTTGATTTTGCCCGAGACGTCGTTACAATACTTAGCCAATCTTCACTTGGTCTCTGTTTACGTGAGGTGATAATTTCTACCTGATCTCCGTTAACTAAGACATGACTGATAGGCACAAGTTTGTTATTTACTTTTGCACCAATACAGCCGTCTCCAATATTCGAATGAATCGAGTATGCAAAGTCTAAGGCAGTACCACCTGATGGTAAGATTCTTAATTCTCCTTTTGGCGTAAAAATATAAATCTCTTTTTGATAGAGTTGAAGTTTGAAATCATTGATGAATTCAATTGGATTCAAATCAGGATTTTTCAGGAACTCTCTAACTTGCATCAACCAGCTTTCAATAGCTTCCTCTGCGGTATTCTGCGACTTAAATTTATTCTCTTTGTATTTGTAATGTGCTGCCAGCCCTTTCTCTGCTACCTCATCCATTCTTTGAGAACGTATTTGTACTTCTACCCATTTTCCCCCTGGGCCCATTACCGTAGTGTGCAGTGATTCATATCCATTACCCTTAGGGTGGGAAATCCAATCACGCATTCGGTTGGGTTGAGGAGAATATTTATCAGTAACAATCGAATAGGCGCGCCAGCAATCTTCTTTCTCTTTTTCCAATGGAGAATCTAAAATAACCCGGATAGCAAACTTATCGTATACATCATCAAACTCTACCTGCTTCTTTTTCATTTTATTCCAAATAGATGAAATAGATTTAGGACGACCAAATACATTGGCTTTCAAGCCCGCTTTATTCATGTCTTCCTGTAAAGGCTTTACGAAATCATTAATGTATTTTGCTCTTTCTTTTTTAGTGGATTCCAGCGCAGTAGCAATCTCTTTGTATTTATCCGTATCGGTATACTTCATCGCAAGATCTTCCAATTCTCCTTTGATGGAATACAATCCCAAACGATGGGAGAGTGGTGCATATAAGTAGATGGTTTCCGATGCAATCTTTAATTGATTTTTTCTGCTCATGCCGTCGAGGGTTCGCATGTTATGCAAACGATCGGCAATCTTTATCAGTATAACACGAATATCATCACTCAGCGTTAATAATATCTTTCTGTAGTTCTCCGCCTGAATGGATGCTGTCTGATGGGATATCTTACTGATTTTTGTAAGCCCGTCAATAATTTTGGCAGCGGCATTACCAAATTCCTTTTTGATATCATCCAAAGTCATCTCGGTGTCTTCCACTGTGTCATGGAGTAAGGCACAGATTACGGAGGTAGTACCAAGGCCAATTTCTCCGGCTACAATCTTGGCTACTGCCAAAGGATGATGGATATAAGGTTCGCCACTCTTCCGGCGCATATCTTTATGGGCATCGAGTGCCAATTCAAAGGCATGTCTGATTCTGTCTTCATCACCCTTTTGCATGTGCGGGCGTACCAGGCGCAAGAGCTGCCTGTAGTCTTTTAAAATAGCCTGCTTTTCAGCTTGAGTATCCACCTGCATAGAGTCTACAATATACAATCTACTAATGAAAAAAAAAAGTTCAGGACTTGCCTGAACTTTTAACTACACGTATGTTTAGAGGTATTATTTTTTGTTTTTGTACTCTTCGTTCATCCCTTTTACCACATCATCAGTGATATTATTCATTTCGTTAACGTATAATAGATTTATAGTTTCCTGTGAATAAGGAAGGATATAAGTAAATCTTCCATCCGCATTGTATTTCTTGAGATATTCTATCATCATTTCTTGTAGTTTGATATTGAAGTCCTGTGTTTCCTTCATAAACTGTGCTTCTAAAGTTTGCTTGCGTTGTTCAATCTTTTCTTGTTCTTGCATCAAACGCTGCTGTGCTGCCATACCTTCTTCTTCTGTCATAGTTTGTGCTTTCTGCTGTAGGACGGCGACTTTACCCTGAAATGCGCTCACACTTCTTCCCAATTCGCTTTCCATGGCGCTTTGTCGGGCTTCCAGTTCTGCTCGTTTTACCTTAAAAAATTCATATTGAGATTGAAAGCTGTCTATATTTACGTAGGCAATTTGAGGTATAGCGATAGTTTTACCGTCTGCCTGTAAGATCTGCTGTGTCTGTTGCGTTTTGCCCGGCGATTGGAAGTGTAAGTAGAACAGCACACCCACCAGAACAAAAAGGATAGCATTCAATATTAAGGATAAGTTTTTCATAGGATGTAATTTTTGAAAGATGAAACATTATAGGGGGCCAACCAGCGATATTCTGACTTCTCCATACCCTGCAAAGATAAATTAATTAACAAATAAGCTTAGTTTTTGAGCAGTTTATCTTTATTTAAGCCAATTAACCACTATTCTGCTATTTTTTTTGCTCTAGTCTTTTTACTTTTCACTTACATTCCTATCTTTGCACACCTTTTGCGGGTGTGGCGAAATTGGTAGACGCACTAGACTTAGGATCTAGCGGGCAACCATGGGGGTTCGAGTCCCTCCACCCGCACAAAGTAAAGGTAGAGCGATCAGCGTATGTGGGGGACGAGAAGTTTATCCCGATACATATCGGGAAGTCCCTCCACCCGCACAAAGTAAAGGTAGAGCGATCAGCGTATGTGGGGGACGAGAAGTTTATCCCGATACATATCGGGAAGTCCCT